>JBILGD010000109.1:0-8479 GCA_044351225.1 Steroidobacteraceae bacterium | reverse complement strand
GGCGAGTTCGCCTGACGCCGAGGCCGGTGTTGGCACCGGCACCGCGCGCTCAGGCGCGCAGGCCGACGAACTCGAGTCCGGCCTTGCGCAACGGCAGGGTGCGGTAGCGGCGTCCCGTCGCGGCAAAGATGGCGTTGGTGAGTGCGGCAGCCACCGGTGGCACGCCGCCCTCGCCGACGCCGCCGATGCGGTGCTGCGAATCCATCAGCACGATTTTCATGGGCGGCGTCTCGGAGAGACGCAGCATTGGCTGGTCATGGAAATTGCCCTGCGCCACCTTGCCGCCTTGCAGCGTGATCTCGCCGTTGAGCGCTGCACAAAGGCCGTGGACGATACCGCCTTCGAGCTGTGCCTCGACCGTCGAAGGATTAAGTATCGGACCGCAGTCATAGACGCAAGTCACGCGCTCGATCGTCACCGTCGAGTCCACCACCGACACCTCGAACACCTGACCGCACAAACTGCCGAAACCGGTGCTGAGCGCGATGCCGCGACCACGGCCCTTGGCGAGCGGCTTGGACCATTCCGATTCGATCACGAGGCGCTCAAGCACGGCTCGAGCCCGGGTGTTGGAGCGGATCAGCCCACGACGAAACTCGAGCGGATCGCGTTTGGCGGCGTACGCTAATTCGTCCATCAAAGATTCGGCAAAGAAACCATTCTGTGAGGCGCCGACAGCGCGCCAGAAGCCGACCGGTATCTGCGCCGGCAATTCCGCCCATTCGCACAGCCGATTCGGCAGATCGTATTCTTGCGGGATGATTCCGAAGGAAGATGAGGCATCTGGCTGAGTCTTGTCGCGCCGCATGCCCTTGTAGCCGAGCAGCGATTGCCCGGCCGTCCGTCCCTGCACCGCCAAGACATTGCCGGCCGCATCGATCGACGCGCGATAACGCGCCACATGCGCAGGCCGATAGAAGTCGTGCTGCATGTCCTGCTCGCGCGTCCAGATAAGATTGACCGCGCGACCGGGAACTTGCTTGGCGATGCTGACGGCTTGGCGCACCGAATCGAGCTCCCAGCGTCGGCCGAAACCACCGCCACCAAACACGACATCGACGCGCACGCGCTCCGGCGGCAGACCCGTCAGCCGCGCGGCCAGATCGAGTGCGGAATCCGGCTGTTGCAAGCCACCGATGACACGACAGGAATCGGCAGTGACCTTGGCAACGCAGGACTGCGGCTCCATGGTCATGTGCGCAAGATAAGGAACCTCGTAGGTGAGCTCGAGCTGCGTTGCGTCCTGACGCGCGAGCGCTGCGGCCACGGCCGCGCGATCGGCGAGTTCACGGCGCGGCGGATTGCTGCCGGGCACGGCGAGCGCTTGCTCGAGCGCCGCGGCATCGTCGTCGAGCGTGCGCAGTAGCGCCGCGCGCAGCGATTCGGAGCTCACCTCGCCCATTGCCGACTCGTCGAACTCGACCTCGAGCGCCTCGGCAGCTTGTCTTGCAATCCACCAGCTCTCGGCCACCACGGCAACCGCATCGTCGAGCGGCACGACTGCGACCACGCCGCGACGGCCCTGCACCGCCGAGGCATCGAACCGACGCAGCCGACCGGCGAGTGAGTTCGAACGGCGCAGCGCCGCGAACACCATGCCGGGCTCGCGGATATCGACCGCATACAAGGCCGAGCCATCAATCTTTGACGGCGTATCTTTGCGCACGAGGCGCTGTCCCGTCAGTCGCAGTTCACTCGCCGCCTTGAGCTTTGGTTGCCGCGGCATCGGCAACGCGGCAGCCTCGATGGCGAGTTCACCGAAGGTAAAGCTGCGTCCGCTCGCGCCGTGCAACACGCGGCTATCGCGCGTGCTGCAGGAGTCAACCGGCACTTTCCAGCGCGCCGCGGCTGCCGTCACCAGCATCTCGCGCGCCGCTGCACCCACCTGCCGCAGCGGCTCGCGATAGGCCATCACCGAATCGCTGCCGCCGATGCGCTGTCGCTTGCTGACGGGATTGGCGAACGCCTTGTTGGCGTGCGGCAGTCGCACAACCACGCGCGACCAATCGGCGTCGAGCTCATCGGCCACGATCATCGCGAGCGTGTCGAACACGCCCTGACCAATCTCGGTTTGCGGACTGACGATGCGAACTTCGTTATCACTCGTGATCTCGAGGTACGCCGCAAACGGACTGCCGGCGACCAGCCCGGCCGCGAGCGGCACGGCCTGCGCCGATTCATTCGGCTCGTGGGCGAAGAGACTCTGTTTGCCGAGTACGAGACCCGTGCCCGTCAAGGCGACGCCGATCAGGAATGTGCGTCGTGACGGCGCGCCGGCTGGCTCGTGCGCGGTTTCCGGAAAAACGTGGACGTCGTGGTCGGTGCGAGGCTGGCTTTTCATGATGTGTGCGATTATAGGCAGCGTTGAGGGGGGATGAATGATCGGTTTTACGCGTTTGCGCGCCGTGGTCATCGGGACGTTGCTGGGCCTCGCAAGCAGCGGGGCTGGCACGGCCAACGGCGACTGGGCCGCCTTCGGCAATGACCCGGGCGGCAGCCAGTTTTCGCCCCTCAACCAGCTTACGCCCGACAACGTCAAAGGTTTGCAGATCGCCTGGGTCCACCGCTCGGGCGATTTTGCCGCCAAGGGCGACCCCCGTGGCGCGACCGCTCTCGAAGCGGTACCGCTGCACGTCAACGGCACCCTCTATTACTGCACACCCTTCAATCGCGTCTTCGCGCTCGACCCCGTCAGCGGTCGCCAGAAATGGGTGTTCGATCCGCATGCACCGCAGGCGGGTGGTAAGCCGCTCAACATGGAACCGCGTCGCGCCGGGATCTGCCGTGGCGTGGCCTACTGGCAAGCAACAACGCCGCGTCCCGGTGTCCCCTGCGAAAAACGCATCTTCAAGGGCGATGTACATGGCAAGGTCTATGCGATCGACGCCGACACGGGTCGGTCCTGCCCGGACTTCGGTGCTGCCCGTGGACACCCTGGCTATGTGACGCATGCCGACTTCGATTCGCGCGGCACCGGCGACAAGTCCTTCGGCATGACCTCGGGCCCCGTCATCATCGGCGATCTCGTGGTCGCCTCGGCGGGTGCGCGCGACTCTTTGACCGACGCCAACAACGGTTTCGTGCGGGCTTTCGATGCGCGCAGTGGCGAGCTGCGCTGGGAATTCGATCCGATTCCGCCCGGGCATGCGCACGACACGGGTGCCGCCAACGTCTGGTCGACGATGAGCGTCGACCCCGAGCGCGGACTCGTCTTTGCGCCCACCACCAATCCCTCGCCCGATTTCTATGGCGTGCGCCGCAGCACTTTCGATATCCCGCTGTCCGACGCGACAGTCGCGATCTCTGCCGCGACCGGTCAGCCTGTATGGCATTTTCAGACGACGCGACACGATCTGTTCGATTTCGATTTGCCCGGTCATCCGCTGCTGGTCGACATCCTGCGCCGCGGCCAGCGCGTGCCGGTCGCCATCCAGCAAACCAAATTGGGTCGCGTGTTCGTGCTCGACCGCGAGACCGGCAAGCCGCTGTTTCCGGTCGAAGAACGCGCCGCCCCTCGATCCGATATTCCGGGTGAACGCAGCGCGCCGACCCAGCCTTTCCCGACCCTGCCGGAACCCTTCGCGAGACAAACGATCAGCCGCGACGATATGTGGGGCCTGACCTGGTTCGACCGCGCCTGGTGCCGCAGGGAATTCGACAAACTGCGTTACGAGGGCCCCTACACCCCGCCAAGCGAGCGCGGATCGATCATTTTTCCCTTTGGCGGCGGCAACTGGGGCGGCGTCGCTTACGACAAAACCAACAATCTGTTGATCGCCAAAGGACAGAATCTCGCGCTGCGCGTGCGCCTCATCCGCAAGGACGCCAAAGAAATCGACGCGGATGGCAAGCCCCTCGGCACCGATCTCGTCGGCACGCCGTATCGCGCGGCGATGGGGTTGTTCGTCTCACCGCTCGGACTGCCCTGCACGCCGCCGCCCTTTGGCACACTCAGCGCGATCGACCTCGACACCGGCAAGCTGCGCTGGCAGGTACCGCTCGGTCAGGCGCGCTATCGCGGCATCACCGCACCTGCGGCGTTCGACTGGGGCTCACCGAATATCGGCGGCCCGATGGTCACTGCTGGCGGCCTCGTCTTCGTCGCAGCAGCCATGGACAAACAATTACGGGCTTTCGACGTCAAGACGGGCGTCGAGCTCTGGAGCCACGAACTGCCGGCCCCCGGCATGGCCGTACCGATGACCTACGAATCCGGTGGTCGTCAGTATGTGGTCATCGCCGCCGGTGGCAATGCGCGCGTCAGTCCCGAACTCGCCGACGCCATCGTCGCCTTCACCTTGCCAAAGAATTCCGCACCCTGAAGCCACCCTGATCCCGAGGAGTCCCCCGATGTCCAATGCAGCAACCGAATTTCGACGCGGCTGGCGGCCCCTGATCGCCGCCGCGATCGGCAACGGCTCCGGCTTGAGCGGACTCGCCTTCTACACTTTCGGCGTGTTCGTGCTGCCGCTGGTTGCCGCCTTCGGCTGGACCCGCGGCGAAGTGTCGACCGCGGCCAGCTTTCTGATCATCGGCACGGCGATCACTGCGCCGCTGATCGGCTCGGTGATCGACCGCTACGGTGCAAGAAGAGTGGGCATCGCCTCGATGATCGCCTTGTCGCTCGGCTATGCGGCGCTCACGCAACTCGACGGTACGCTCGGGCTCTTTTATGTCGCCTGGCTCGGTCTATCGCTGATCGGTGGCGGCACCACGCCGGTCGTGTGGACCCGCACGGTCAATATCTGGTTCGACCGCGGTCGCGGGCTGGCACTCGGCATTGCGCTCGCAGGTTCGGGTCTCGCCGGTGTGTTCGCGCCGGTGATCGTCTCGCGCATCATTGCCGAGCACGGCTGGCAAGCAGGCTATCTGGCCGTCGGCGGCTTCATCCTGCTGGTCTCGGTCCCATTGATTGCGCTGCTGCTTGAGGAGCGTCCCAAGTCCGTCTCGACGGCAACCCCCGAAAACGCCGCCGCGGCATCAGCGGCTGCTGTCGAGGCGGCGCCGCTGCCCGGTTTCGTGCTCGCCGAGGCGCTGCGTCAAGTCGCCTTCTGGAAGATCGCGATCGGCTTTTTTCTGGTGTCGGGCGTCATCGCCGCGCTGATCATCAATCTGATCCCGCTGCTCGTCGACCGCGGGCTCGCGCAACAAAGCGCCGCGAGTATCGCGGGCGTAATGGGCATCGCGGTGCTGGTGGGTCGCGTTGCCATCGGCTTTCTGCTTGATCGATTCGCCGCTCCTGCAGTTGCGCGATTGCTGCTGGGTATCTGCGCAGTGGGGTGCTTCGCGCTCACAATTCCGGATGCGTCGATGTGGCTCGTGACCATCAGCGTGTTGTCACTCGGTCTCGCGGCGGCCGCCGAGGTGGATCTCGTGGCCTACTTGACCAGCCGATTCTTTGGTATGCGCTCGTATGGCGAAATCTATGGGTGGCAGCTGACGTCGTTCTATCTTGGCGCCGCCCTCGGACCACTCGCGGCTGGCATGGCCTACGATCATTACCAGAGTTATGTGCCGACCTTGTACTTCGCCTGCGGCGCGATGATCTTTGGTGCGCTGGTCACGGGCTCTCTCGGCAAATCGAAGTTCAGCCACGCCGACTGAATTTTTTGGCGTTGAGTCGTCGCGCGGCGAACCCGCCGGCGCCTCAGCCGCCGACGGTGACGCCTTGCATGGGCTCGCCGTTGCGCATGATCGCGGACCATGACCGATCACCGCCAAAGCGGATGCCCTTGAAGTCGCCAGGCTTGGTATCGAGCACGTTTGTGTAGAGCTTCATGCCCTTGTAGGTCCATTGCAGCCGGCCGTCTTCGAGACGGGCAATGCCCCAGCTGCCGATCGGCTTGTCGTTGGCGGTGGCGAGGAACGGCTGCCATTGCGCATCGATGCAGACACCATCCGGACACTTGGGTGCGGGACCGCGGAAGGTCCGCTGACCACGCGCGTTGACTCCGAACGAATAAATCGTGATGCCCTCTTGATTGGCGATGAGCTCGCCGGCATCGGAGGGTTGCACAGTAGCCCAAGCGGGCAAGGGCGGTGGCGGTTCGAGCACGACGGCCTGCCAACCATCGACACCCTGTCCTTTGGTCTCGCCGGAGACCACATCGCCCGCCGCATAACGATAGAGCGCCTTGCCCTGATAAGCCCACTGCCCCGAACCATCACGGCGAGTGAGCACCGTCCAATCACCCGTTGTGCGACCCCGCGCGCTGCCCGGCGCCACCAGCGGCTTCCAGGCGTTGAGGCACTTGCGATCGTTGCAGCCCGGCGTCTTGCCTGGCTTGTCTTCGCCACTCGCATAGAGCGTCAACCCTGCCGCATCGGTGAGCACGTGACCGATGAGCGTATTGCGAATGCGGACATCCTGCGGCACCGGAATCTGTCGCAGAGCGATACGCCAGACCGTACCGACGCCATCACCGAACGCAGCGCCCGGACCGTCATCGAGCTTGTAGCGATAGAGCGGTTTGCCGCGGAATGCCCACTGCAGCGTGCCATCGGCCCGCGTGATCTTTGACCATCCCTGCGGGGGCGTCTCGGCAGCCGGTGCAGTGACCGCCGGCCAGTTGTCCGCGCAGGGCCCCTCGCAGGCGGAGCGTCCCGGCGTGCCTTCGTCACGATCGTAGGTGTACAGCGTCATGCCCTTGGCATCGATGAACACCAGACCATCGCCTCGCGGGCGCGTATCGAGCCCCGCCGGCAGCGGCACGGATTCTTTGGCGACCGCACCGCCGACGAGCAAAGCGCCCATCAGCAGCGCGCCCGATCGCAGCGCTCGTGATCTCATGATGATCAGACGAGGATCTCGGAAATGGTCTTGGAGGTCTGCAGCGAACGCGTGCCCCAGTTGTCGATGGGCACGCCCATGATCTGCATCATGGTCAAGCCGACGCGCGTGATGGGATCGCCGTTGCCGACCACATGCATGCCGGTCTTGATGCGACCACCCGCCTTGCCGACCGAGAACACCGGAACGCCGTCGACCGAGTGGACCCGGGCGTAGTTGGTTTCGGTTGCGGCAAAGATCAGCGTGTTGTCGAGCAGGGTGCCATCGCCCTCGCGAATGTTTGCAAACGCCTCGATGAAGGTCGCAAAGGCCTCCATCGTGCGGCAGTTGAACCAGAAGGCCACCGGCTGATAACCAAGGTCCTTGTCCGGCGTTTCTTCGTGCGTGAGCAGGTGATGCGTGTAGGTCTGACCGGGCCGGCGCATGTGCGAGAAGTTGTCGCTGAACACCATATTGAACACGCGCGTCTGGTTACAGGCCACCGCCATCGCCATCATCTGCGCCATCACGCGATGGTTGGCAATGACCGTGTCGACCTCGAGTCCCTGCGGCATCTTCTGCTCCGAGCCATCGCGACGCGGCGCCGCGGGAATGGCGCAGGACTGGTTGGCTTCCGGCTTGCGCAATTGCGTCTCGAGCTGGTTTTCGAGCTGCCGGATCGAGGTGAAGTACTCATCGAGGCGAGCGCGATCGGAGGCGCCCACCTTTTGCATGAGCTTCTTGCGGTCGTCGTTCACCGCGGAAAGCACGCTTCGACGCACCATCATGCGTGTGTCGGGTTTGAAATCGGCCTTGTTGGGATCGGCAAACTCCATGCCGAACACGCGCGCATAAAGCTTCTCGGGAGAGGCCTCGGCGGCGGCACGGCTGTTGGTGCTGCGCGCGCTGTAGTTCTCGCGGGCGATGCCGCAAGCCGTCGCATCGAGCGTCTTGAAGCGATTATTGTTGCTGAGGTGGTCAGCCACCAGCAGATCCAGCGTCGGCGCCGGAATCTCGGAGTTGGTCGAGGGCGCCGTGCCGGTGCGCGAGGCTACCCAGCCACTGAAGTGCGTGTAGTTGGAGCGTCCATCGAGCGGCATATTGAAGCCGCCAAAGAAATTGAGCTGATCGTGATGCGGCTTGAGCGCCTGACACTCGGTCAGAAACTCGATGCCCGCGGCGGTACGCGTCTTCGGCACGATGGCATGACCCGGCGTGTGGCCGAGGCCCCAGTACCAGGTACCAAAGCGTACCGGCAACGGCGCCCCGGTCGCAGCGAGTGCTGTACCGTTCTCATTCAGAAAAAGGTCAAGAAAAGGCAACGACAGGCCAACGGTGGCTCCACCGAGGGCGCCGCGCAATACGGAGCGGCGGGTAACGGGGCGGGGCAACAACACGGTCATGACGGGTCTCCGGTTACGGGATCAGTGACACGGGCCGTCCGAGTCGACGGCGGTTTGACAGCATACATGGCTTCGTCGAGCGCAATGCGGCGCAGCAGCGCCGGCACTCGATAGCCCTCATCAGCGAATTCGCCCTCGAGGTACTTCAAGTACTTGCGCTCGTTGCGCGCGGGCACACGTGCGGTGGCGTAAGCGTAGAGACGATTGACGAGGCAGGCAGGCGCCGCGACGTTCTCGCGCAGCGCAGGACCAATGCCGGCCACGTCCTGGAATTCGAAGCCATCGAGCGAACCCGAGGCGTCGATGG
>JBILGD010000031.1:0-24163 GCA_044351225.1 Steroidobacteraceae bacterium | reverse complement strand
GTGGCTTGCTGCGTGAACTGACGATCCGCGAGCAGTTCGATCGGACCGCGGGACGCGACGAGCTCATCCGCAGCGTCAGCTTTCCCGCCGAGTATTCGCTCGCCAGCGTGAAACCGATACCGGGCAGTCGCTACCGTTCGCTGTTCGCCGCCAACGGGGAGCCCATCGTTGGTCGCCTTGCTGATATCCCAGATGGCCGCCGATTCATCGTCAACCCAGGCAGGCAAGGTCGTTTCGAAGGTGAGCAGGGATCCGACATCTATGTGGCTTCGGCGCGTCTTGCCGATGGCGCTGTGCTCGTGGTCAAGCAGCAGGACAGGAGTCGTGGCGAGATCGCTCATGCCATCGGACGGTCGGCTTTGTTTGGTGTGTTGGTAGTGATCTTTGTCGGTATGTTCACGATCTATGCGCTCAATCGTTTCGTGCTCGAGCATGTGCGTAGTCTCGGCGAGACGGCCCGCAAGATCCTGCTCGGGCAGATGACGGCGCGTGCGCCGCAGCGCGAGCGACTCGATGCACTCGGCACCCTGACTTTCACTTTCAATGAAATGCTCGATCAGAACGAAGCGCTGGTCAGCGGCATGCGCACCGTCACCGAGAGTCTGGCACATGATCTACGCACACCGCTGATGCGAGTCCGCCGCGCGATTGCCGCGGCGCGCATCGCCGACAGCGAAGGCTCGCGCGCGATTCTGCTGAACGATGCGGAGGCCGAGGTCGGCCGCGCGCTGCAGACCTTCAACTCCCTGATTGATCTGGCCCGTGCCGAGGCCGGTCTGTCGCGCGAGTCGATGGAGACACTCGATCTTGGCGCACTCGCCACCGACATGGCCGAACTTTTCGAGCCGTTGGCCGAGGAGCGCGGGCAGCGCATCGAGCGAGCGATCGAGCCGGTGACCGTCGTCGGACATCCGCAGATTTTGAAGCAGGCGGTCGGCAATCTGATCGAGAACGCGATCAAGTACTCACCCGCGGGCACGGCACTCAAGGTGCTCGTGCGCTCTCATGGCGAAAGTGGCGCACCGGAGATCGTCGTGCAGGATCGTGGTCCCGGGATTCCGGTCAACGCTCGCGAACAGGCAGTGCGACCGTTTGTTCGCCTCGAGAATCCCTCGCGACAGCCCGGCTCGGGCATGGGACTCGCCATTGCCGCTGCCGTCGCGCGTTTGCACCGTGGCAAACTCATTCTCGAGAACGCGGAACCCGGTCTGCGTGTGCGGCTATTGTTTGGTCAGCTCGAGCCAGCTTGAGATCGAGCGGCCAGCGCAAGACGATCTCAAGACCGCTGATCGCGCCCGACGACGCGTGCAGATTGCGTGCACTCACGGAGCCGCCGTGACCTTGCAATACGCGGGCGACGATGGCGAGTCCGAGTCCCGCGCCGCTGCTGCCCGTGTTGCCTCGGCCACGATAAAAAGGCTCGAATATCTTTGACAGCTCGGCTTCCTCGAGCCCGGGACCGGTGTCGCTGACGACGAGTTTCGCGCAGCGCGCATCGCGTTCCAGCATTACGAGCACGCGTGCGCCCTTCGACGTGTGGCGAAGGGCATTGCGCACCACGTTCTCGATGGCCGATTGCACCCAGTGGCGGTCGCCTTCGATCAGCAGCGGCTCGTCGGTGAGCCGTGTCTGCAATTCGATACTGAGCTGCGAGGCTTCGAATGCCGCATCAACGAGGATGCGTTCGGTGAGAACGCGTAGATCGAGCGACTCGGTTCGCCAATGACCGGTACCGGATTCGAGCTTCGCGACATCGAGGATCCGCTCGATGAGCGAGTCGAGCTGCGTAACTTCCTCGTCGATGCGGCTCAGCAACTCATCGCGCGTCGCGTTGCGCTGACCAAGCAGCCCGGTCGCGAGGCGGATACGCGCGAGCGGCGAGCGCACCTCATGCGAGATATCGCGCAGCAGTTGCTTCTGTCCTCGCAGCAACGCGTCGAGCTTGGCGGCCATCACTTCCAGCGAGCGGGCGAGTCCGCCGATTTCGTCGGCGCGACGTAGCGTCGTCGGTTCGACGCGGGCGTCGAGGTTTCCGGCGGCGAGGGCGAGCGTCGTGCGCTGCAGTTTGGATACCGGACGCGTGATCGAGCGTGCCAGCAGCAGACTTGCGAGCACAGTTACGACAAAAGCCAGCAACAGCAATTGCAGCGGCAGAGCCCGCCAGAGTGCCACCCCGCTGCGGCGCGGGATCGACAGCAGCCGGAATACCTCGCCTTCGGCGCTCACCACGACCGGTGACTCACGCGGCAGATCGAGCAGTACCGCCGGCAAATCCGCCGACCAATCGTCACTCGTCTCGGTTCGTGGCGCGGGGTTGGCGGGAACCGGACGACCGAGCAGTTCATCACCCCATTCATCCACCACGAGAATGTCGAGCAAGGGCGCAGGGTCTGCCGCGCGTACGCGAGTCCAGCCGAGCAATGCGTTTCTACCGCCCTCGGCCAAGGCATCTGCCGCGGCACCGGCCGCCTGCAGAAGTTCGGTCTGTAGCGCCGCCTCGCGTTCCTGCAGCACCCAGAAGGTCAACGCTACCGCGCCGCCTGCCACCACCAGCAAGGTAGCAAAGAAAGCGAGGAAGATGCGCGTGACAAGATGTTTCATGCGGGTCTCGAGCGGCGTCCTCTGCTGAATAGACTGCGCAGATCAGATTGTCGAAGTATCGATCAATTCGTAGCCCGTGCCCCGCACAGCACGAATCTCGATACCTGTGCCGCGGAATCGCTCCATCTTGCGCCGCAGATTGCTGACATGGGTGTCGATCGCGCGGTCGTACAGGGTGAGCTTTCGTCCCAACGCCTGCTCGGTGAGTTGCTGGCGCTCTACGGGCTGACCTGCGGACTCGAGCAGACATTGCAATACTTTGAACTCGGCCGCGGTGAGTTCGAGCGCGTGACCGTCCAGCGTGGCGCGTCGTCGGCGCGCTTCGAGTCGCAGCGCGCCATATTGCAAAACCGCATCGGCCTCTGCCTTACCCGTGATTTCTGCGGGCATTGTCGCGGCGCGGCGCAATATCGCGCGGATGCGCGCCAGAAGTTCGCGAGGATCGAAAGGTTTGGGCAGATAGTCGTCTGCACCGAGTTCGAGGCCGAGGATGCGGTCTATCGGTTCGCCACGTGCGGTGAGCATCATTACCGGGAGGCGGGGCGAGCGCACGCGGATGTCGCGGAGCAGATCGAAGCCACTGCGCCCCGGCAGCATCACATCGAGGATCACGAGGTCCGGATCGGCTTCGGTCAGTTGCCCCATGGCGGTTTGGCCGTCGCCGGCGATCCGCGTGTCCAGCCCCTCATTGCGCAAGAACTGCGCGAGCATGGCGGCGAGCTCTGCGTCATCGTCGATCAGCAGGATCCGGGCTTGCATGATGCACGATGGTGCGTCGGCTTCGCTCATTTGTCAGTCGCGCGGGCTTCGCTTTGCAGAACTTTGCATGGTCTTTGCGGAAACTTGTCGATGACCGCCGGTCGAATCGACGTACAGTGCAACTCTTCCCGGGACGGACTTTCACCGCCCGGGCTGACTTTCGACGGAGATTGGATCATGAAAAAACTGATTTTGCTTGCCACGGCAGCTGCGATGACGGGTTCGGCGATGTTGGTCGCGCAGATGCCACCCGCGCCGCCTGCGCCGCCCGTGCCGCCGGGTGCCACGGTCGTGATGGAGTCCCCGCAAGGCGAGCGGCGCGAGATGCGACGAATCATCATCCGCGGTGACGAGGTCGGCCCGCGTGGCATGGGTGTCGGCGGTGGCATGGGTATGGGCGCCATGGGAGCCATCGGAGCAATCGGCTCCTTCCTCGATACCCGTTCGGTCGAGTCCATGACTCGCGGGCTCGATCTGACCCCGCAGCAACTTGGCAAGATGACCGAGTATGTCGCGACGGCCCGGCCCGAGATGCGCAAACTCGCCGAAGAGATGTCGGCCGAGTCGCGACGTCTGCGCGAGCTGAGCCCGAGCGATGCGAAGTATGCGACCACCAGCGCTGAAATCGCCAAGCGAGTCGGTGACCTCACCGGGCGGCTGGTCGAACAAAATTCCGCATTGCGCGCCAAAGTTTGGGGCCTGCTGACGCCAGAGCAGCGCATCAAGGCCGAGATTCGTGCCAAAGAAATGCGCGAGCGTGCGCAGGAACGGGTTCGCGATCTCATGAAGGATCGTCGTTTCCGCGGTGATGGCGCCGAGCGGCCGTCCCTGATGTTCTTCGAACTGGAGCGTGACGACGTCTGATCATCACTGATCGGCAACCCCAAAGAAAAAGGCCCGAAACGTCGCCGTTTCGGGCCTTTTTTGCTGTTTTACAGCGTCGGTCAGTTGACCATGCCCTTCAGATTCTTGAGGGGCATGACGCGAACCTTCTTCGAGGCCGGCTTGGCCTTGAACATCATCTTCTCGCCCGTGAAGGGGTTGACGCCTTCGCGCGCCTTGCTGGCGGGCTTCTTGACGACCTTCATCTTGGCGAGGCCCGGCAGCGTGAACAAGCCGTGCGCACGCAAGCTCTTCTTGATCACTCCACCCAGGGAGTCGAACACCGCGGACACGTTCTTGCGTGACAGCGAGGTTTCTTTCGCGATCTGGTTGAGGATTTCCGACTTGGTCGGCGGGCCACCCTTTTTCGCCATCTTGGATTACTCCTGAAATTTATGGTTTTGCGCATCGATTTGCGCGTTGCTAACCGGGGCGAAACATAGCACACGCCTGCAGGCGAGAAAACACTTTTCCCGTATTTTCCGCAGGGAAAAACGCTGTTTCACGCGCAAGCTCGATAGGCTGCGGCGCATCCGCTCGGTCAGCGAATCAGGATCAGCAGCACCTGAATGATGATCCCCGCCCACATGGGCGAGAGGTCGAGACCCGCCACCGATGGTACGGCGCTGCGGATGCGTTGCAGTACCGGCTCGCAGAGTGATTCGAGCAGGTCCTGCAGTGGGGAATTCGCTCCGGGCGCAATCATCGACGACAGCGCGTAGATGAAAATTGCCCAGAAATACAGCCATAAAGCCGAGCGGATGAGTTCGACGAGGGCGGCGAGCAACCACGGTAATGCATCCGGCAAGGCGCCGGCGAGGATTACCGCGAGTGCTGCGGTCTGCACGAGCGCCATGGCATAGGCGGCGACCAGCGAGGCGGTATCGAGGCGTCCTAGCGGGGGCAGAACGCGGCGCAGCGGCATGATCAGCCAGTTGCTGAGCCGCACGATCGCCTGCGCGATGGGATTGCGAAAATTCCCCCGTGCCCACTGCAGCATGAGGCGCAGCAGGAAGACATAGAGCAGCAGCGACAAAAACGTCTCGGCCAGGAACAGCACCACCTGATGCATCTTCAGCCCCCCCGGGCAGCTTGACTGGCAAGTTCGCGACCACGATTCACGGCCGCCTCGACGGCGGTGGCGACCACGCTCTCCAAATCCTTCGCGGTGAAGGCGGCGAGCGCAGCCGCCGTGGTGCCGCCTTTTGAGGTCACCGACTCACGCAAGGTTGCCAGATCCGCCTCCGGGCCCGCCATGGCTCCGGCACCCTGCAGAGTGGCCCGTGCGAGACGCCCTGCGGTCTCCGCCGGCAGCCCATACGCTTCGCCAGCGGCGGCCAAGGCTTCGGCGAGCCGGAAAAAATAGGCGGGGCCGCTGCCCGAGAGCGCCGTGACCACGTCCATCAAGGTCTCATCCTCGACCCAGACCACGATACCGGCAGTCTGCAGAATGGCGGCCGCCCGCGCGCGCAAGTTTGCATCGAGCGAGGGCGGTGCGAAGAGTCCCGTCGCACCGACCCCATAGACAGCCGGTCTATTCGGCATCGCGCGGACGATCGGCACCGCCGCGCCACAAGACTGCTGCAGTTGTGCCACGGTCAATCCTGCGGCGACCGAGATCACAAGCGGCTGTTGTCGCTGCATCATCGCGCCCAATGGCTGAACGGCTGCCGACAAATCCTGCGGCTTGACCGCGAGCACGAGCGTGTCGAGCTCGCGCGGCAAGTTTTCTGCCTCTGCGACAACGGTGATACCGAAGTCGGCAACGAGTGCGCGCGCGGTCGCGGGTTGCGCCTCGGCCACGAAGATCCGTGCGCGGTCTGCGCCCGCGCGCAGCAACGCAGCGATCAGCGCGCGGCCCATATGACCACCGCCCAAGAAGCCGATACCGCGGCCGAGATCAGGACTCGTCATGGCGTTGATTGTAGACGCTCGCCGAACAGGGCGGTGCCGATACGGACATGGGTCGCACCCTCGAGAATCGCCGCCTCGAGATCACCACTCATGCCCATGGACAGCGTGTCCATCTGCGGATGTCGGGTTCGCGCTGTCTCGAACAGTCCGCGCAGGGCGGCGAACCAGCGTCGCTGGCTGGGTTCATCGGGCTCGGCGGGCGGTAGTGCCATGAGGCCGCGCAGCCGCAGGCGCGGCAGACTGGCGACCGTCTCGAGCAGCCCGGGCAGCTCGTCCGTCGTCACTCCGCCTTTGGTGGCCTCGCCACCAAGTTTGACCTGCACGCAGACCGAGAGCGGCGGAGCGTGAAAAGGACGTTGTTCGTCGAGCCGCGCGGCGATCCGGGCTCGATCGACGGTATGCACCCAGGCGAAATTTTCGGCGACCGCTCGGGTCTTGTTGGACTGCAGCTGGCCAATGAAATGCCAGACGAGATCGCGCTCGCGCAGGACAGAAATTTTCTGTAGTCCTTCCTGCAGATAATTCTCGCCGAAATCGCGTTGCCCGAGATCGGCGAGCGCGGCGATCGCTGCAGCGGATTGCAGCTTGCTGACGGCAATCAGCGTAACGCCGTCGATGCTTCGTCCTGCCCGGGCGGCAGCCGCTGCGATGCGCGCACGTACCGCTGCGAGGCGCTCAGACGTCGAAGACAGCGTAGCCATCGAATACGGGACCATCGACGCAGACCCGCTTCATCGCCGGCCCCGCGGGTGTCTTGACGCGGACTGTACACCCCGCACAGCCGCCCACGGCGCAGGCCATGAATTCTTCGAGCGACACTTGGCAGGGCAGATCGAAGCGCGCCGCGAGTTTGGCGGTCGCTTCGAGCATCGGTGTCGGTCCGCAGGCAAAGATTTCGACCTCGGACAAAGCCGTCGCATCGAGCGACTCCAGCCAGGCGGCGCCGAGCTCGGTGACGAAGCCCTCGAAACAGCCTGGAAATCCGCTGCGACTCGCCAGGCGCGAGGGAATCCCCCAGCCATCGAGCAGCGGCATGCAGCCAATCACGCCCGCCGGTATGCCAGGGACGAGGATGGTGGAGGGTCGGGTCTGAAAGGGGAACGGGATTTCCGAACCCATCAGCACGAGCGGCTTCCAGGCCGCGCGTGGGTCGCTGACCAGCGTCTCGGCGAGAAAGACCATGGGCGGAATGCCGACGCCGCCGCCGATCAGCAGTGGCCGCGGCCGCTGCGGATGCAACTCGAAGCCTTGACCGATAGGACCGAGGACAGAGAGGTGATCACCCACCCGCCGGCGTGACAAGGCAGCGAGACCGGGGCCGACGATCTTGTAGAGGATGTCGATCCAACCCTCTTGCGCATTGGCACGCATGATCGACAAGGGCCGGCGCATCGGGATGTCATCGTCGACCGTCAGGTGCGCGAAGCTGCCGGGCAGCGCCCGCGCCGCACACTTGGGCGCCTCGAGACGGATGACGAACTGCTCGCCGGCGAAGGCATGCTGTGCGAGCACTTTGCCGTCTTCGAGGCAGATGCTGCCGCGATGGGCGGGGTGCGTGACGCTCATCGAGAGCCTCCGAGGAGAGTTTGTTCGAGAACGGCCATGCGTACCGCCACGCCGTTGCGTACTTGATCGCGAATCACCGACTGCGGACCATCGGCGACTTCGGAGGCGATTTCAACGCCCCGATTCATGGGTTGCGGGTGCATCACGATGGCGTCCTTTTGTGCCACGCGAAGGCGGTCGGGGGTGAGTCCCCACTCGGCGAAATAGCTGGCCTCATCGGGGATCGCGGCGGCTGCCATGCGTTCTTTCTGGATGCGCAGCATCATGATCACATCACATCCCTCGATCCCGCTCTCGAGTCGTTGATGGCGGATACAGCCCTTGAATTCTTCGGCTGCCGGCATCAGTGCGGGCGGCGCCACGATGCGGATCTCGGCTGCACCGAGCGCCGCGAACGCCTGCCACGAGGAGCGGGCGACGCGCGAGTGGCGGATGTCACCGACAATTGCGATGCGCAGTCCCTGGATTCGCCCTTTGTGCTGCAGCACCGTCAATGCATCAAGCAGACCTTGCGTGGGATGCGCCTCGCTGCCGGCACCACCGGAGAGCACGCTGACCTGCGGCGCGACGTGATGTGCGACGAGATGCGGCACCGCAGCATCGGCATCGCGCAGCACGAAGGCATCGACATGCATCGATTCGAGCGTCGCCACGGTGTCGAGCACGCTCTCGCCCTTGAGTCGCGAGGACAGTTGCACTTCGATGTTGATGACGTCGGCACCGAGCCGCCGCGCGGCGAGTTCAAAGGAGACGCGAGTACGCGTCGAGGGTTCAGCGAACATCACCGCGACGGTTTTGCCGTTGAGCGAGGCGCTACGCGCGGCAGGTTCCGCGAGAGGTCGCGAGAAATAGGCCGCGCGGTCAAGCAGGCGCTGCACCATCGCGGGTGCGAGACCCTCGAGGGTTAAAAGATGACGCAGGGATCCATCGGCGCGCAGCTGCGGGGCAGGCGGAGGCGAGAGTTGTTCGGCCATGGATCCTCTGGGTTTCTCCAAGGTTCGCCAGTCAACGTTCGCCCGTCAGCCAGCGCTCGAGCACGATGGTTGCCGCCGTGCTGTCGATCACCGGCTTGTCGAAGCGCCGACGCTCACCGGCGCTGCGCTGATCGCGCAGCACGGCCTCGGCTTCGAGCGATGAATAGCGTTCATCGACAAGATGCACCGGCAACTTGAGTCGATCACCCAGCGTCTTCGCGAAGCGGCGCGCCCTTTCGGTCATCGGACCCGCAGTCCCGTCGACATTATAGGGGCAGCCCACCACGAGCTGTCGGGCACCCGCTCTCAGGACTTCGGTCTCGAGGCTGCGCCAGTCGTGTTCACCCATACCCGCGGCGCTGACCAGGTGCGCGGCCAGCGGGCGTGCAGTACGGGTCAGCGTGTCGCCGACCGCCATGCCGATGCGGCGCAGGCCGTAGTCGAAGGCGACCACGACTTCGGGAATACGAAAGGTCGCGTCAGGCGTTTCCGGCGACATGACTCATGCGGCCGATATCGATACCGAGTTGTCGCCACACCGCATGCCAGCGATCTTCGAAGGGCATCTCGAAGACGATCTGCGCATCGACGGGGAGAGAAATCCAGGCGTTTTCACGCATCTCGCGCTCCAGTTGCCCCACTTCCCAGCCGGCATAGCCGAGCGCGATGAACGCATCCGGCGGCCCCTCGCCGCAGGCCATCGCGGCCAGCACATCGCGCGAGGTCGTTATCTGGATTTGTTCCGAGACTACGTGTGTGGAATCCCAGCGCCCTACGGGGCGGTGCACGACGAAGCCGCGGTCGCGATGCACGGGTCCGCCGCGCAATACTGCGCGAGCGGCGAGCGCGGTGTCGACAGTCTCGAGATTCATTTGTTCGAAGACTTCGCCGAGCGTCATCGGCAAAGGTTTGTTGATCACGATGCCGAGTGCGCCTTTGTCGACGCTGTGCTCGCAAAGCAAGGTCACAGTTTGCGAGAAGTCGGGATCGGCCAAGGACGGCATGGCCACGAGCAGATGGTTGGTGAGGCTGTTATCGCTCATCGATCCGGTTCCGCGCTCAGCGCTCGCGCGCCGCGAGGCGCTGGCGGATAGCGCCCATCAGTGCCGCACCGATATCGATGCCAAATTGTTGATCGAGTTCGCGAATACCGGTCGGACTCGTCACATTGATCTCGGTGACGTAATCACCGATCACATCAAGGCCGACGAACAGCATGCCCTGCGCCGCGAGTTGCGGCCCGATCTGGCTGGCCAGAAAACGATCGCGCTCGGTGAGGGGCCGGCCGACGCCCTTCGCGCCCGCCGCGAGATTGCCGCGGTTGTCGCTGCTGCTCGGGATGCGGGCGAGCGCGAACGGCATGGGTTCGCCGTCAACGAGAAGTACGCGCGAGTCGCCACCCGTGACGATCTCGGGGAGATAGCGCTGCACGATGGCGAAACACCTGCCGTAATCGGTGAGCGTTTCGAAAACCACGTTGGCATTCTTGTCGCCCGACTCGATGACGAAGATCGAGCGTCCGCCCATGCCGTGCAACGGCTTGCAGACGATCTTGCCGTGCTCGACGAGAAAGCCATGCATGTCAGACATGTCGCGAGTGATCAGCGTCGGCGCGCAGCACTGCGGGAACCACGCCGTGTAGACCTTTTCGTTCATGTCGCGCAGACCACGGGGTCGGTTGACGACGAGGGCGCCCTGTTCTTCGGCCCGCTCGAGGATGTAGGTGCTGTAGATGTATTCGGTGTCGAACGGTGGATCCTTGCGCATCAGGATCACGTCCATATCGCCAAGCCGCGTGATGCGCGGTTCGCCGAGCGTGAACCAGCGCGCCGGATCCTTGAACACCTCGAGTGGTCGTGCCCGACCGCAGGCCACCCCGTCGCGCAGCCAAAGATCACCGAGCTCGAGATACAGCAAATCGAAACCGTCGGCCGCTGCCGCCCACAACATGGCGAGCGTCGAGTCCTTGGCAAACTTGATGTCGGTGATGGGATCCATCACCACGGCGAGGGTGGGGCGGGCGGTCATGCGAAGTCTCCTGCCAGACATTGTAAAGCGGCGAGGGCGGCAAGCCCCGCGGTTTCCGTGCGCAGCACGCGGGGTCCGAGCCGCACCGCTGTGCACCCTGCCTGTTCGGCGAGCGCAATCTCGCTCTCGTCCCAGCCACCCTCCGGCCCGACCAGCAAGGCGAGGGCGACGGATCTGGCCGTGGTCACGCTCTCGCTGCGGCCTGTGCCGAGCGCCATTTCGCCGAGCACTACCTCACCGAGTCTGCGTCCTACGCCGGGTTCGAGCAGCACGCGCAGCGGCAGCTCGGCGACGGCGGCGAGCGCGTCGCTGAAATCGCGCGGTGCATCGATGCGCGGCAGCGTATTGCGTCCGCATTGTTCGCAGGCCGCTGCGGCGACCGCTCGCCAGTGCTGGAGACGTCGATCGCCGCGCTCGGCCTCGAGCTGCACCACGCTACGTTGGCTCGCTACCGGAATGATCGCCGCGACGCCGAGCTCGGTGGCTTTCTGAATGACCCAGTCCATGCGTTCGCCCCGCGCGAGGCCCTGCAGCAGCGTGACACGCAGCGGCGACTCTTGTTCGATGGCGCGATGTTCTTTGACCTCGACGGTGGCAGCCCCGCGGCTGCCAAGATGCAATGTCGCGCCAAATTCCCCGCCTTGCCCGTCGAACACGGTGAGCGTCGCGCCGTGTCGCAACCGCAGCACGCGGGTCAGGTGCAGGGCGGCGGCCGCGGGCAACTCGACCCGGCGCCCGCTCTCGAGCGCAGCACCCGTGACCTCGGGATCAACATGCACACGAACTTCCCTCATCCTGCGACGGCTCGCTCAAGACCTTCGGCTGCGACCTCGACCATCAGCGCTATTTCTTCATCGCTGATCACGTAGGGCGGCATGAAATAAATCACGTTGCCTAGCGGGCGCAGCAGCACGCCGCGCGCCAAGGCATGGCGATAGATATGCAGATGCCGCCGCTCGCGCCAGTCGAAGTTGCGGCGTGTGGCGCGCTCGCGCACGAACTCGACGGCGACGATGCTGCCGCATTGGCGAACATCGGCCACCTGCGGATGACCGCTGAAGGCCCCTCGTACCGCACCGCCGAGACGATCGGCGAGGCCCTGCAGCGAGGCAGGTGCGCCATGCTCACGAAAAACTTGCAGCGAAGCCAAGGCTGCCGCGCAGGCGAGGGGGTTGCCGGCGTAGCTGTGCGAGTGCAGGAAAGCGTTCAGCTTGACGTAGTCGTCATAGAACGCACCAAAGATTTCCTCGCGCGTCAGCACCACGGACATCGGCAGATAGCCGGCCGTCAGACCCTTGGACAAACAAAGAAAATCGGGCGTGATGTCGGCATGTTGGCAAGCGAACATGCGGCCCGTCCGACCGAAGCCGACGGCGATTTCATCGGCGATCAGGTGCACGCCGTAGCGGTCGCAGGCCGCGCGTACGAGCTGCAGGTAGAGCGGGTCATGCATGCGCATGTTGCCGGCGCATTGCACGAGGGGCTCGAGGATCACCGCGGCGATCTCTTCGCCCTGCGTGGCGAGCACGGCCTCCAGTTCGGCGGCGCGTCGCCGCGCCACTTCGACGGCGGTCTCGCCGGGTTCGGCGTTGTAGGCGTCGGGCGAGTTCACCGTGATCACGTCCATCAGCAGGGGCCGATAGATCGCCTTGTAGAGGTCGACATTGCCGACTGCGAGCGCACCCAGTGTCTCACCGTGATAACTGTTGGTCAGCGTGACGAAGCGTGTCTTGGCGGCGCGACCTATGTTTCGCCAGTAGTGAAAGCTCATCTTCACGGCGACCTCGATGGCCGCCGAGCCGCTGTCGGCGAAGAAGCATCGCGTGAGCCCGGGTGGGGCCAGCGTGGTTAATTCGGCCGCGAGTCGGGCCGCCGGTTCGTGCGTGAAACCGGCAAACATGACGTGTGGCAGTCGTTGCAGCTGGGCCTCGACCGCGGCGTTGATCGCAGGGTGGGCGTGTCCCCAGAGGTTGACCCACCACGAGCTGATCGCATCGAGGTAGCGCTTGCCGTCGTGGTCCTCGAGCCAGACGCCTTGACCCCGGCGGATCGGCACGAGCGGCATGGTGGCTTCGTGATCCTTCATCTGCGTGCAGGGGTGCCAGACGTGCGCGAGATCGAGGGCGCACAGCTCGGCATTGGAGGTCTGACTCATGACGTCATTTTGGCACGATCGTGCCGCGTGTATGATCGGGCTCAGGGGGTACTTCACAACATGAGCGACAACACCGTCGGGCGCGAGACGCCCCGTTACTATCCTTGGGTCGTCGCCGTGATGGGCATGCTCGCGCTGTTCCTCTCGAACGGCATGACGGCCACCGGCATCACCATTTTCGATCCCTCGCTGCTCGACGAGTTTGGCTGGAGCCGCGGCGATTTCAAGTTCCGCGATTTCATCAACTTCGCGCTCACCGCGACCATCTCGCCGTTCGTCGGCATCCTCATCGACCGCGTGAATCCGCGTTATCTGCTGATGACCGGCTGCGCGCTGCTGACGCTCGGCTACGTCGGCTACAGCACCATCGCCAACGGCGGTCCCGTGCCCGTCATCGAATTCATTGCCGTGGTCACGGCGATCGGGCTCGCGGGCGTGATCGTGGTCGCGTTGTCCTCATTGGCGCCCGGCCTCGGGCGCACCACGGCGATCATCATTGCGCTCGCACTCGCGGGCCTTGGTCTGTGGCTCTACACGCAGCATTGGATGGGCATCGCCCTCAAGCAGGTGTACCTGATCCACCTGATGTTCTCGCTCGCGCTGTCGACTGCGGGCTCGATGACGGTCATCTATCTGGTGTCGAGCTGGTTCGTGAAATATCGCGGCCTCGCCATCGGCATCGCACTCGTCGGCACGAGCCTCGGCAGCGCTGTGCTGCCTTTCGTCAATCCCTATCTCATCGAGGCTTTCGGTTGGCGCGAAGCCTACCTCTACAACTCGGTGATGCCGGTGGTTTTGTTCGTGCTGATTTTCTTTGTGATCCGCGGTACGCCGGCGCAGGCGGGCTACAAGGCGGTCGGACAGAACGCCGAATTGGGTGATCTCAAGCAGCACGGTCTCACCTTCCAGCAAGCGATCCGCACGCGCACTTTCTGGGCCATCGGCTTGTCGGGTTTTCTCAGCTATTACGCGATCTTTTCTTTCGTACAGCACTACGTGTTGCATCTGAACAAGGGCTTCGGATTCACGCTCAAAGAAGCCGGTTTTCAGTTGTTCATCTTCAGCCTGGTCGCTATGGTCGCCAAGTTGGCCAACGGCGCGATCGCCGATCGCATCGATCGTCACAAGGTATTCATGACCTGCCTCGTGATCATGTTCGTGGGCCTTGTGGGTCTCGCCAGCATGCAGCGCGAGTGGGTGGTGATCTCGGCCGTGGTGATCGGTCTCGGTTGGGGTGGCCTGTTCACGCTCTACAACATGCTGGCGGTCAACAATTTCGGCCTGCGCGAAATCGGCCGCATCAACGGTTCCATCAGCTTCATGGAGTCGATCGGTGTAGGCCTTGGCAGTTGGATCACCGGCAAGCTGTTCGATATCTACGGCAGCTATCAGGTGCCGTTCATCGGACTTGCTTGTGCGCTGGCGCTGTCGATCGTCATCGGCACGCAAATCAAGAGCGAAGTCGACGAGCGGGTGCTGGCCAGCAAGGACTGACCCGCGCGGCTCGATTTGGGCCGGTTAGCCGGCGCTTTTTCGGTCGCGATTCCAGGTCACTTCGCTGCCGCTTTCGTGGCGGGCGAGCACGCGTGCGATCACGAACAGCAGATCCGACAGTCGGTTGAGATAGCGCGCGGCTTCCGGGGCGACCGGCGCTTGGGCGGCGAGTGTCCACACGCGGCGTTCGGCACGCCGCACCACCGTGCGTGCAAGGTGACAGGCCGCAGCGGCGGGGCCACCGCCGGGCAGGATGAATTCCTTGAGTGGTGGCAGCGGTTCGTTGAAACCATCCAGCTGCTGCTCAAGACGATCGATTTGCGCCGCGGTGATCAGCGTCATGCCCGGAATACAGAGCTCGCCGCCAAGGTCGAAGAGGTCATGCTGCACCTCGACCAGACACGCGGTCACGGCCGACGGCAGCCCGGGCACGGCCAGAATCATGCCGATGGTGCAATTGGCCTCATCGACGGTGCCATAGGCCTCGACGCGGGCATCGTCCTTCGGGACGCGCGAGCCGTCGCCCAAGCCCGTGGTGCCATCGTCGCCGGTCCGTGTGTAGATCTTGCTCAGCCTGTTTCCCATGGCGTTTAAGATATCACTTCACTGCCACGCACCCGGGGACGAAACTTGCCATCCGCCGAACTGAAGGCCGCGATCGAAGCCGCCGAAGCCGCCGCCCGCGTGATTCGCGATCTCTATCAACGCAATCTTGCGGTGATCACCAAGGCCGACAAATCGCCGGTCACCGAGGCCGACGTCAAAGCCGAGCAGGCGATTCGCGAGGTGCTCTCCCGGCATTTTCCGCAGTATGGTTTCTTCGGCGAGGAAACCGGCCAGCACGACATGGGCGCCGAGAGCGTCTGGCTTGTGGATCCGATTGACGGCACAAAATCTTTCGTGCGCGAGTGTCCTTTCTTTTCGACGCAGATCGCGCTGCTGCGCGCGGGCCAGCTGGTGCTCGGCGTGTCCTCTGCGCCCGCCTACAATGAATTCGCCTGGGCCGAGCGCGGCGAGGGCGCGTGGCTTGGGCAGCAGCGAATCCGCGTCAGCGGCGTCACCGATATCGAAGCGGCGATCGTCTCGAGCGGCAACCTCAAGACATTGGCCGCGGGTCCGCGCTGGGCGCGTTACGGCGAACTGGTCACCCGCGTCAATCGCATTCGCGGCTATGGCGACTTTGTGCACTACCACTTGCTGGCGCGCGGCGCGCTCGATGCGGTCATCGAATCCGACGTCAACATTCTCGACATCGCGGCGCTCACGGTGATTGTCGAAGAAGCCGGCGGCCTGTTCACCGACCTCGAGGGTGCGCCAGTCGGTCTTGCCACCACCTCGGTGCTGGCGACCAACGGCCTCTTGCACGCGCCATTGCGCGCCGCGCTCGGCTGAGACGCCGCGCTCGGCTGAGACGCCGGCCCGAACCCAGTCAGGGCTGCAGACGCGTCACCCGCCAGCCGCTCACGATCTGCGGTGGCAGTGACGGGTCATCGCCGGAGCGCAGTTCGCGCGTCCAACGCGCCCGATCGTGGATGCGCGACTCGCCCTCCACCCAAAGCTCCACTGCCTCGGCATAAACGTGGTAGCCGCCCCAGTGCGGGGGTCGCGGAATCCGTCCTTCGATGTCGGGAGGTGCCGGTCCATCCTCGGGACCGGGAACCGGTACCCCGAAGCGTGCGGCGGTGGTCACGACGGCCGCCTCGAGTGCCTCGCGGGAGGCCACGGGTTCACTCTGGGCGCTCGCCCAGGCGCCCACCTGTCGTTGCCAGGGACGCGTTCGGAAATAGGCATCGCTCTCTGCTGCTGGCGCACGCACGGCGCGTCCTTCGAGACGCACCTGACGAAACAAATGATCCCAGTGCATGACGAGGGCGACGCGCGGATGGGCATCGATCTCGCGGCCCTTGCGGGAGAGGTAATTGGTGAAAAAGCACACGTAGCCGGGATCGACCACGATCTCCTTGCAGAGCACGACGCGCGCCGAGGGTTGCCCGGCATCGCCGACGCTCGCGACCACCATCGCATTGGGATTCGGCTGCTCGCGTCGCTCGCGAGCGGTAGCAAGCCAAGCGGCAGCCAGACTGAGTGGCTCTTGCGGCAGGGGAGCGGGCAGGAACTGTACGGGAACTGGCATGGCTCAATGTTAGCGCCTTGGGTGGCCGCTGTCGGCAGCCCTCGGGCCTGCAGACGCCCGGGAGGCAGGGGTCGGGGCTATAGTAGGTGGTCACATCATGCCTTTTTCGACGAGCACAGACCCATGACCACCCCGACGAGTCTCGAAGACCTGCGCAAACACCTCGATGACATCGATCGGCAACTCATCGAGCTGATTGCCGATCGACAGCGCACCAGCGGTGAGATCGCCCGCGTCAAACGCTCGACCGGCTATCCGACGCGCGACTACGGGCGCGAGCGCGAGGTCATTCTCGGCGCGCGCGCGACCGCCGAGGCTCATGGCGTCTCGCCGCGCATTGCCGAGGATCTGATGCGCATGCTGATTCGCAGCTCCCTTGCGACGCAGGAGCGCTCGAGTGTCGCCGCGCGCGGTCATGGCAGCGGTCGTCGTGCACTCGTCATCGGCGGCGCGGGCAAGCTCGGTAGTTGGTTCGTCGATTTCCTCGCCTCGCAGGGCTTCGAGATCGATGTCAGTGATCCGGCCGGTGTGCCGGCCGGGGCACGCGATATCGGTGATTATCGCGAGGCTGAGCTTGATCAGGATGTCATCGTCGTGGCGACGCCGCTCGGTTACACCGACAAGGTGCTGCGCGAGCTCGCCATGCGCCGCCCGAGCGGCATCATCTTTGATGTCGGTTCGCTCAAGTCGCCGCTGCGCGGCGGCCTGATGGCACTCAAATCACATGGTTGCCGGGTGGCTTCGGTGCATCCCATGTTCGGCCCGGATACCGAACTGCTGTCCGGGCGCCACGTGATATTCGTCGATCTCGGTCACGACGAAGCGCTCGCCAAGGCGCGCGAGCTCTTTGCGCCCACCATGGTCGAACAGGTGGTCATGTCGCTCGATGAGCACGATCGGTTGATCGCCTACGTGCTCGGTCTCTCGCACGCCCTCAACATCGCTTTCTTCACGGCACTAGCCGGCAGCGGCGAGGCGGCGCCACGACTCGCCAAGCTCTCGAGCACCACCTTCGATGCGCAGCTCGACGTCGCGACCAAGGTGGCGCAGGAAAGCCCGCAGCTCTACTTCGAGATCCAGGCCCTCAACGATTACGGTGCGGAGTCACTCGAGGGGCTCGCCAAGGCCGTCGAGTCACTGCGGCGGGCGGTGCTGTCGCGCGATGATGCGGCGTTCACTGCACTGATGGAACGCGGTCGCGAGTATCTCGAGGATCGCAAGTCGATCACGGCGCAACGCGCCTGAGGCAAGGCTGCCACGATGACCGACCTCATCGACGCTCAAGGCTTTCGCGCCAATATCGGCATCGTGCTGATGCACGCCGACGGTCGGGTGTTCCTCGGCAAGCGTGCGGGCGGCAAGGGTTGGCAGTTCCCGCAGGGCGGCTTGCAGCGAGGCGAGTCTGCCGAAGAGGGTATGTATCGCGAGCTCGCCGAAGAAATCGGTCTGGCTCCCGAGCACGTCCGAATCGTCGGCGTGACGCAGCGTTGGTTGCGCTATCGCTTGCCGCCACGCTATCAGCGACGCGATCAATTGCCGCTCTGTATCGGTCAAAAGCAGCGGTGGTACTTGTTGCAGAGCCGTGAGGATGCGCCGCCGGTGCGCTTCGATCACACGGTCGCGCCCGAGTTCTGCGATTGGCGCTGGTCTGAATGGTGGGAGCCGGTACGCGAGGTGATTCACTTCAAGCGTCCCGTTTATCGTCGGGCGCTGCACGAGCTTGGGCACATGGCCTTTCCCGGTGGTCTGCCGCCCTATCCCGAATGGTGGGCCAAAGATTGAGCGGTCTCGATGGCTGAGGAACCACGCCCCATCGTCATCCGCGGTGTCGGCATTCCCCGGCTGCGTCGGATCGGTGTGCTCGCTTTCCTCGGGCTGCTGCTGCTCGGCTGGGGGCTCTATGCGCTCGGGCGGTCGGGCTTCGGCTTCGGTGACACCGGTGTCTTCAGTGACGCGGCGAGTCTGCGGCGTGCGGTCGATGCGCGCGATGCGACCATCAGTCAACTGCGTCGCCAAGTCGCCGAACTCGACACACTCAAGGCGGCGCAGGAGCAGGAGCGACGCGAGGTGGCCGAAACCATCGGCGAACTGCAGGCCGAAGTGGCCAGGCAGCGGCAGCAGTTGGAGTTCTACAGGGGCGTGGTCGGTGCCGCCGAGGCGCCGCCCGAGGTGGCGATCCGCAACCTACGCATTGACGGTCCGCAAACGGGTAGCCCGCCCATGCTGCGTCTGTCGCTGGCGCAGCCCGGTAATCCTCGCAACACGGTCGCCGGCCGCGTCAGCGTAACGCTTGAGGGTGTGCAGGCCGGCCGGGCCGTGCGTCTGCCGCTATTCGAAATACCGTACAGTTTCAGGTACTTCGAAAACATCGAGCGGGAACTTGCCGTGCCGCGGGGGGTCACAGCCGAGCGCCTCGCCATAGAGATCCAACCCGCTGACAGGGGCGCCCGTCCCGTGGTTCAATCCATCCCGTGGCCGCAGTCCCGGCCATGAGGGGTATGCAAGCATGTTCGGACGAGGCAAGGCGCCGCGAGTGCCCGGCAGGATCGACACGCTCATCGGGCGCGGCACGCGTCTGCGCGGCGAACTCGAGTTCATTGGCGGGTTGCACGTCGATGGCGAACATGCGGGTGATCTGCGCGGTGGCGAGGGCTCCATGCCCTCGACACTGTGGGTCGGCGAGCCGGGTCGTGTGCGGGGCAACGTCGAGGTGGCGATCGCCGTCATCGACGGCGAGGTGATCGGCAATGTGCGGGGCAGCGATCGTGTCGTGCTCGGCGCCAAGGCACGGGTCACCGGCGATGTCACCTACGGGGTGATCGAGATGACGCTCGGCGCCCGGGTAGACGGGCGCCTGATTCCGCTCTCTGCGACTGCGGCAACGGCGATCGAGCCGACCGTCGCGGCCACGCCAGCGGGTGCAGCCACGGCTGATCCCACCGAGGCAAGCCGTACCGACAACGTGCTGCGCCCCTTCGAACTGCGTCAAGGACGAAACTGATTCTTTGAGGAAATGCTCATGAGCACCGTTGTAGAAGATCTTCCGCTCGACATGCCGCCTGCGCTCGTCTTCACCGATGCGGCGGCACGCAAGGTTGGCACCCTCATCGAAGGCGAGGGCAATCCGGCGCTGATGCTGCGTGTGTTCGTGCAGGGCGGAGGTTGCTCCGGCATGCAATACGGTTTCGAGTTCGATGAGCAGATCCAGGACGGCGACACGTTGGTCGAAAATCTTGGCGTCAAGTTGCTCGTTGATCCGATGAGTCTGCAGTATCTCTCGGGCGCCGAGATCGACTACCGCGAGGGTCTCGACGGCGCGCAGTTCGTCATCCGCAATCCGAACGCCAGCACGACTTGCGGTTGCGGCTCGTCGTTCTCCGCCTGATCTTCGTTGCGCACGCTTCAGGGCTGATGTGAGTCGAGGCAACGGTCGCTCTGCACCGGAGCTGCTGGCTGCGGTCGATCTCGGGTCCAACAGCTTTCATTTGGTCGTCGCCCGTTACATCCACGGGCAGTTGACCGTCATCGATCGGCTGCGCGAAAGCGTGCGCCTCGGCTCGGGGCTGGATGCCGAAGGGCGTCTCGATCGCGATGTCGCCGCTCGCGCGCTGGCCTGTCTCGAGCGGTTCGGTCAAAGATTGCGCGAGATCCATCCCGATCGACTGCGCGTGGTCGGCACCAACACGCTGCGTCGCGCACATCGCAAGCAGTCGTTTCTCGAAAAAGCCCGTGCGGCGCTCGGTGCGCCGATCGAAATCGTCTCCGGCATCGAAGAGGCGCGGCTTATTTATTCGGGGGTGGCGCATACCTCGCCGATGGCTGTCGGCCGACGACTTGTGGTGGATGTCGGTGGCGGCAGCACCGAACTCATCATCGGCGAAGCCCTTGCGCCACTGAAACTCGAGAGTACCGAGCTCGGCTGCGTCACGCTGAGCGAACGTTTCTTTGCCGGCGGACGACTCTCGGGCAAGCGGTTTGCACGTGCCCGGGTCGCTGCTCGCGGCGAGCTTGAACCCATCGAGTCGGCGTTCCGCCGAGTGGGCTGGCAACAGGCGATCGGCAGCTCGGGTTCCATCAAGTCCGTGGCCGATGCGATCCGCGAAATCGATCCGTCCGCGCAAGGCATCACCGTCGAGCGGCTTGAAGCCCTCATCGATCAGGTGCTGCGGGCCAGTCACGTGCGCGAGCTGACGTTCAATTCGCTGAGCGAAGATCGTCGGATCGTCTTTCCGGGCGGACTCGCCATCGTGGCTGAGGTATTCGAGACGCTGGGTCTCGAGCGCATGGACGTCTCCGAAGGCGCGATGCGCGATGGCCTGCTTTACGATCTCGTCGGTCGATTGACCCATGAGGATGCTCGCGAACGCACGGTCCGTGCCATGCAGGCGCGATATCACGTCGATGTTGCGCAGGCCGAACGCGTCGAGGCGACTGCGGCGGGTTTTCTGGCACAGGTTGCACCGGCATGGCAGCTCGATGATTCGCTCGCTGAGAGCCTGCTTGCCTGGGCAGCGCGCTTGCACGAGATCGGTCTCGATGTCTCCCACTCGAGATATCACCAGCACGGCGCCTATCTGCTCGAACACGCCGACATGCCGGGTTTTGCGCGCGAAGAGCAGCGATTGCTCGCCCGCCTCGTCGGCGGCCATCGCCGCAAACTCACTACCGAGGGCCTCGACAAACTGCTGCCACCTTGGGATCGCAGCATCCTGCCGATGATCGTGCTGTTGCGCATCGCGGTCTTGCTGCATCGAGGTCGCGGACGTGCCCCGCTGCCCGAACTCACGCTGATCGCGCGGGCGCGCAATCTCCTTGAAATCCGCTTTCCAGTGCGCTGGTTGCGCGATCATCCGCTGACCGTCGCCGATCTCAGCCAGGAAATCGATCTGCTGAAAGCAGCGGATTTTCGGCTGCGAGTCTATTCCTCGCGCGGTCTGCCCGCCGTATAGGACTCGAGCAGGCGCAGTTGCGCGCACACCGGCGCTACGCTGCTGCGCTCGGCGCGTCGGTATTGACCATCGCTGCCGAGCACCCACGCTTGGGTGTCATCCTGCAGACAGATTTCGAGATCTTCGAGAATCCGTTGCTTGTACTTTTTGCGACGAATCGGAAACGCAATCTCGACACGCCGGAAAAAATTGCGATCCATCCAGTCGGCGCTGCTGCAATAAATCTCCGGATCGCCATCATTGGCAAACCAGAAGACGCGCGAGTGTTCGAGAAAGCGCCCGACGATCGAGCGGACGTGCACGTTCTCCGAATATCCGGGCACGCCCGGCCGCAGCGCGCAGATGCCGCGCACGATCAGCTCAACCCGAACGCCCGCCTGCGAGGCGCGACACAGTGCCGCGATCGACTCGGGCTCGAGCAGCGAATTCATCTTGAGGATGATGCGCGCCGGCTTGCCGGCCGCCGCGTGTGTGCACTCGCGTTCGATCCGCGTCAGCATCGCCCGGTGCAGCTCGAACGGCGATTGCAGCAGACAGGAGAGGCGCGGCATGCGCGTCAAACTGGTCAGTTGCAGGAAGACTTCATGTACGTCCTGACCGATCTCCGGATCGCAGGTCAGCAAGCCGTAGTCGGTATAAGCCCGCGCGGTACGTGCATGGTAGTTGCCGGTTCCGAGGTGACAATAGCGACGAATGCCGCTGCGCTCGCGTCGAACCACCATGACGAGTTTGGCGTGCGTCTTGAAGCCCACCACGCCATACATCACGTGCGCGCCGGCGCCCTGCAGGCGATCAGACAATTCGATGTTCGCTTCTTCATCAAAACGCGCCCGTAACTCGATCACCACGGTGACGTCTTTGCCCGCGTGTGCCGCGGCGACCAGCGCATCGACGATCGCCGAGTCGGCGCCAGTGCGGTAAAGCGTTTGCTTGATGGCAAGCACTTTTGGATCGGTCGCCGCCTGCTTCAAAAAATCCACCACGGGCGCAAACGACTGGAACGGATGGTGCAAGAGCAGATCGCTCTGGCGGATCGCCTTGAACATGTCGGGCCCATCGTTCAGGCGTCGCGGCAAACTCGGCTGAAAACGCGGATATTTGAGATCGTCACGCCGCGCGAGATCGTAGATCGCGGATAACCGATGCAGGTTGACCGGTGGTGGCACCACATAGATATCGAGCGGTCCGATGCCGAATTGCTTGGCGAGGAAGTCGACGAGATCGGCAGGGCAATTGCTAGCGGTTTCGAGGCGCACGGCGGAGCCATAGCGACGTTGCGCCAATTCGCCCTCGAGGGCGCGTCGCAGATCGTCGGCCTCTTCCTCATCGATGAACAGGTCGCTGTTGCGAGTGAGACGGAACTGATGGCAGCCGACGATCTTCATGCCCTCGAACAAGCGCGGCACGAATTCTTCGATGATGGTCGAGAGCAAGGCAAAGCGCTGGTTACCATCGTCGTTGGGCAGCGGGACCACGCGCGGCAGCGAGCGTGGTGCTTGCACGATTGCGAGCGTTGCCTCGCGACCGAAGGCGTCTTCGCCCTCGACTTGAACGATGAAGTTGAGACTCTTGTTTTGGATGCGCGGAAACGGCCGCGACGGGTCGAGCGCGAGCGGCGACAGCACCGGTTCGATTTCTCGCGTGAAATACTCCCCCAGCCATTCGCGGGTGGCTTTGGGCCAACGTCCGCGAGGTACGAGCACGATCCCGGCTTTGCGCAGCGCGGGCAGCAGCACGTTGCCGAGACAGGCGTATTGTTCCGCGACGAGACGAGTCGCTCTGTGGTGGATGGCAGCCAACTGTTCGGCGGGCGTCATGCCATCCGCGCTGACCGCTGTCGGCGAGCTCTCCAGCAGTTGTTTGATACCGGCGACGCGGATCTCGAAGAATTCGTCGAGATTGCTCGACGAAATGCAAAGAAAACGCAGCCGCTCGAGCAGTGGGACGTCGTCATCGAGTGCCTGCGCGAGTACGCGCTGGTTGAACTCGAGCAGCGAGAGTTCGCGGTTGATCAGTTTGGCCGCGGCCTGCCCAGGGGCAACTTGCGGCGTCCTGTCCTGAGGGCTATCCACGCCCCTAGTACAGCACGACCCGCGACACTTTTGTGTTACACGGGGCGCAGGCCGCAGGCGCCTGCCTCGTCAGGGATTGGCGGCTGTACCCTGTTGCGGCGGATTGGCTGCGAGCAGCGCGGGGGTAATACGACCGGCCTCGAGGCTCGCCAGCAACGGCGCCGCTTGTGCCTTGAATTGCGCCATCAGCGCCGCGGGGATCGGTCGATCATTGGGCAGCGACACTTTCTGCGGATCCAGATGTACGCCGCGCAACAGATATTCATAGTGCAGGTGTGGCCCGGTCGCGAGGCCGGTCATGCCGACGTAGCCGATCACCTCGCCTTGGCGTACCCGCTCACCCTGACGCAGGCCGCTCGCGAACCGTGAGAGGTGTCCATAGAGCGTGCGGACTTCGTTGGCGTGTTGGATCTCGATGACCTTGCCGTAACCACCCTTGTTGCCGATGAAACGAACGCGCCCTTCGCCGGCGGCCTTCACCGGCGTGCCGGTCGGCGCCGCATAGTCGACGCCACGATGCGCACGCATACGGTTGAGCACCGGATGACGTCTATAAAGATTGAAGCGGGAACTTACCCGGGTGAATTCGAGCGGGGCTCGCAGGAAAGCCTTGCGCAGACTCTTGCCATCCGGTG
>JBILGD010000108.1:0-8587 GCA_044351225.1 Steroidobacteraceae bacterium | reverse complement strand
CCCTCCGGCGCGGTGACGATCCGTCGTCTCTCGTTGATCGGCATGCTGCTCTGTCTCGTGGTGGTGGTACTCGGCGCGTGGGTCCGGCTCACCGACGCCGGTCTCGGCTGCCCGGACTGGCCGGGTTGCTATGGGCATGTCACGCCCATCGGCGCCGAACGAGCACCCGGCAAAATCGACTCCTACGCACCGGGCTGGGACTACGATTCCGGCAAGGCCTGGCGCGAGATGATTCATCGCTATGCGGCGACGGCACTCGGTTTCGTGATCGTGCTGATCACGGCCATCGCCATCGCCTATCGTCGTGAACGACCGGCGAGCGTTCCCTACACCGTGGCACTGCTGACGCTGGTCGTACTGCAGGGCGTGTTGGGCGCTTTCACGGTGTGGTGGCTCGTGAAACCGCTCGTGGTCGTACTGCATCTGATCGGTGGGCTGAGCACTTTGTCGATGCTCACCTGGCTGTGGCTCACCATGCGGCGCACCACGCAGGTGGTCGAACCGGAACCGGGCTCCACGCGCACTGTAGCGCTCGATGGCGCACGTAAGGCTGCGGTGGTCGCCACCGTCATCGTCGCGTTCCAAATCATGCTCGGCGGCTGGACCAGCAGCAATTACGCCGCGGTCGCCTGCCCGGATTTGCCGAAGTGTCAGCAACAATGGTGGCCCGAGGGCATGGACTGGGATGATGCGTTCGTGCTCTGGCGTGGACTCGACATCAACTACACGGGTGGCGTGCTCGAACACCCTGCGCGCGTGGCCATTCACTTTACTCACCGACTCGGTGCCGTGATCGCAACGCTCGCCGTACTGCTCGCCGGCTGGCTTGCCCTACGTCACGGCACCACAGCACTCGTGCGTCGCGCCGGCGGCTGGGCGATCGCCGCACTCGGCGTGCAACTGCTGGTCGCCGTGCTGATGATCCTCAAGGCTTTCCCGCTTTCTCTGGCTGCGGGACACAATGCGGGTGCTGCGCTGCTGATCATGGCGATGATGCTGCTCAACCGCCGTCTGCGCGAGGCCTGAAGATGAGCACACCTGCTGCTGCCGCCGGGCGCCCACGACCCATCTGGAAGCTTTATTTCGAGCTCACCAAACCCAAGGTCGTCGCGCTCATCGTGTTCACGGCGATCGTCGGCACTTTGCTGGCAAGCCCCGGCATGCCGCCATTCGATGCGCTGGTCTGGGGCAATCTCGGTATCGCACTGGCCTCGGCTTGCGCCGCCACCATCAACCACGTGCTCGATCAAAAAATAGACGAGCAGATGTCGCGCACGCGCAGCCGACCCTTGCCGACGGGTACGCTGACTACAGTCCAGGCGCTGGCCTTTGCCGCCTGTCTCGGTGTGGCATCGATGCTGATTCTCTGGTGGCTCGTCAATCCGCTCACGGCGGTACTCACGTTTGCCTCATTGATCGGCTATGCCGTCATCTACACCGTGTTTCTCAAGCGCGCGACCTCGCAGAATATCGTCATCGGCGGTGCCGCGGGCGCGGCGCCACCCGTGCTTGGCTGGGCGGCAGTTACCAATTCCATCGAGCCGAATGCGCTGCTGCTGTTCCTGATCATCTTCATCTGGACGCCGCCGCATTTCTGGGCGCTGGCCATCGCGCGGCGCGATGAATATGCACGGGCGGGCATTCCGATGCTGCCGGTCACTCACGGCATACCGTACACGCGTCTGCAGGTGCTGCTCTACACGGTGCTGCTGGTACTCGTCACGCTGATGCCCTATCTCACGCGCATGAGCGGGCTGATTTATCTGGCGGCGGCGCTAGTGCTCAACGGCCGGTTTCTCTATTACGCCTTTGCGCTCAAGCTCACCGATCGCGCCGAATTGCCGATGAAGGTATTCCGCTTCTCGATTTCTTATCTGATGTGGCTGTTCGTGGCGCTACTGGTCGATCACTACGTGCCGACCACGCAGCTGCTCACACCCTAGCGCGCAAACAAACGGTCAGCAACGAACGGATTGCTGCGGCGCTCGGCACCGAATGTCGAGGTCGGACCATGGCCCGGCAAAAACGTGACGTCATCACCGAGCGGGAACAGTTTGCTGCGGATCGAGTGCAGCAGCTCGGCGTGATTGCCGCGCGGAAAATCGGTGCGACCGATCGAGCCCGCAAAAATCACATCGCCCACAATCGCAAAACGTGATTCGCGCTGGAAGAACACCACATGCCCCGGCGTGTGTCCGGGGCAGTGCAGGACTTCGAACTCGATCTCGCCAACGGTGACGCGATCATCCTGCTGCAGCCAGCGCTCGGGCGTAAAACTTTCCGCGGGCGGAAAGCCGAACATTTTTGCCTGCGCCGCCATCTGCTCGATCCAGAAGAGATCGCCCTCGTGAGGGCCCTCGATCGGCAGTGACATCCGGCGCGCCAGCGCCGCCGTGCCGCCTGCATGATCGAGATGCGCATGGGTGATCAGGATTTTTTCCAGTTGCAGCCCGTGACGTTCGACGGCGGCAAGCACGCGCTCAAGATCACCGCCCGGATCCACCACAGCGGCGCGGCGTGTCCGCTCGCACCAGACGACCGAGCAGTTCTGCTCGAAGGCCGTCACCGGAACCACTTCGATTTTCATGTTGCGAAGTCTACGACATCAGTTTCGACGCGCAGAGCTGCCGCGCCGATCATTCAACGCTCGCCAATCATTACACCGTGATGGCGAGACCGCGGTAGATACGCGCCCGATATCGGCTCTCCTGCGCCTCGACGATGGGCGCGGCCGCGAGCAGTACCGCGTGGGCAAAGCGCGTGTATTCCTCCGCCTGCTCGGCCGCATCACGCGGTTCTTCGCTGCGCATGCGGCGCGTGAGATTGACCTGATTAACGGGGACCGCCGTTGGCAGACGCTCGTTCTCGACGCCCAGTGTGGCGGTGAAAGCGTGCAGCGTGGTTTTGACGAAATTCGCCATCGCAAACTGCGGCAGCGTTCCGCCCACGGGTACATCGGGCGAGGTGAGGATCAGGCGCGCGCCCTTGTACAGCGACACCTTGCGCGCCACGCGAAAGTGATGGGTCAGATTGGTTTCGATGAGTGCCGAGAATTCGGCAGCATCGAGATGATCCTTGCCTTCGACGCCGAACAGCGCACGCGGAATCGGTGCGAAGGGCGTGGAGACCACCGCTGCAGGCGCACCCACTGCGGCAAACGCTGCATCCATGCCGTGCTCGAGATCATCGCCGACCGACATGTAGGACACGCGATCATGGCCGAGCGCACGCCCGAGTGCGGCACGCACGGCTTCGCCGGCGGGCGCCGTGCGGGTCAGCATGACGATGCTGCCGACATGACCCTCTGCCAAAAACAAGCGCGCGACGGCGGCGAGCGGTTCGGTCATATGCTCGCCGATCAACCAGATCGTCTCGCCCTCCATACGCCGCACACGCTCAGGTTTGGCGCGCCCGAAGAGTTCGCGTTCGGTAATGGTGCGCTCCTGCTGCAAACCACCCGAGGGTTCGAAGGTATCGCCGGAGATTGCTCGATCTGCCATGAAGAACACGGTGGCGAGCGCCACGTCGGTCTCGGTGGGCATACGATGCAGATGCAACATGCCGATAACACCGGCGCGAATCTTCTCCGCCTCCTTCTCGATGCGGGCCGGATCAATGAAAGGCTCCGGCGGAACCGGCAACTCGAGGACCCAGCGCTCTGCTGTCTCCTGCATGGCGGCACTCGACATCACGCAACCGTTGCGCAAACGGGCCATGAGGCGCGTGGCCATGGCAGGCGTCATCAGAAAATGCAGCGAGGAATGGCTCGGATCCTCGCTGCCATGCAACTCGCCCTTGAGCTTGCTGCTCAGTCGCCGCAAGGCCTCGGGCATCTGCGGTGACTGCAGTAGGCCGATATCATTGGTGCGCAAGGCGTCAAGAATATCGGCCAGACTGCTGCCATCGGCCAAGGCGTCGAGCACCGCGCCATGCAATTGATTGAGGCGCTTGTTCTCGAGGATAAGCTTGGCGCGACGATCGAACAAACCCGCCTTGCCATCCTTGCCCTTGAGGCGCTGGCCCTCGACCGGACCCGGAGCGATGGCGTTGATCTGGATCTCCGGACCGACGAAACGCGCCAAGTTCTCGACGAGTGCGCGCTGACCCGCTTTGGAGACGGCGTAATCCGAGCGGTTCGGATACGGCACCGCGATGTATTTTTCGCCACCGAAATAAGAGCTGACGTTCAGGATGTAGCCTGAACCCTGCTTCTTCATCATCGGCACGACTTTCTCGATCAGTGAATAATTCGACACCAGATTGGCATGCAGCGTATTGCGCCAGTCTGCAGGCAGCAGATCGACGGCCATCTGCTCCGCGCCGGCAACACCAGCGTTATTGATCAGATAATCGATGCGCCCGAAGGCCTGCAGCGTCGCATTCACCGATCTCACCAACGCGCCTTCATCGGCGACGTCGATATCGGCAAGAATCCGCACCCGCTCGAGCGGACGGTTGTAGCCGATTTCTTCGAGCTCGCGCACGATGCTGTCGCGCAGATCGACCAATTGATTTTCGCGTCGGGCCGTCAGCATGACGCGCGCGCCGGCGATGGCGAGCAAGCGGCCCAACTGACCGCCGATACCCGCCGAACCACCAGTGATCAGCACGCACTTGCCAAGATGCAAACCCATCAAAGATTCGATCCAGCCGAAATTCGGTCGCGTCGAGCCAGTGGCATCGACGATCGCGGCTGGCATGTAGAGATTCACCTGCGGCACGCGTCGCTTGGTGAACAGCAGACGCGCGGCCTGTGCGCCGGCAAAGAGGAGGCCGTGCTCCTCCGAATTCGACCAGCGCAGGATCTGATTCGACCACTCGAGCGCGAGGCGATCTCCGGCGTCGACCTGCGTCGCGCTCTCGTCACGCCACACCCGGACCAACTGTTCGATGCCGGCACGCAGGATGTCTGCATAGGTGTTGCCCGCGACATCACTGCCGTTCGACATGAAGATGATCCGCGGACTCACGCCGGCGGGTGCCAGTCGATGCCAAAGACGCGACAGTTCGCGGGCGATACCGATCGCCCCCGCCAACTCGCCCTTCAAGAAGGCCTCGACATCCGCATCGCTGGCCTCGGCGAGCGGCGTCTTGAAACGCCACGTGCCAAACGCAGGCAGCACGATGGCGCCGTGCAGCCCGTGCCCCGCTTCGACCGCCGCCAGCGACGCGGCAAGTGTTTCCGGTCGATGGCGATCGAACAGCATCGGCTCGATGCGGCGCTCCGCGTCGCCCTTGCGCAGTGCGGCACGAGCGGCCTGTACCGCCTCTTCGGTGCCAAAGCCGAGCAATACGCGCGCTCCGCAACCGGACTGTATGCGGGCAATGGTCAGCGCATCGGCGACCTGGTCGCCGGCTGCGATAAGCACCGTCGAACCCGTGCCATCCACCGTGCGCAATTCGGGGCGGGACACCCAGGTCGAGCGCGACTCCTGCACCACCTGCATGCCATTGGTCACCTCGAAGCCTTGTGCGCTGAACGCCCGCGACTCGTCGCTGCCCAAAAATACGATGGTGTTGGCGACATCCTCGACCGTAGGCAGGCTTTGATTGGTACCGCTGTCCTCGTCGCTACGCGCCAGCGCCATCGTCGAGATGAATTCTTCGGCGGTGGTGCCATCCGCCACTTTGCGCAAGTGATCCATGGCCTTGAACACCGTGCGGATGCGCTGGCTCTCGATCGGGCCGGGGTACACCGTGTTCACCCGAATGCCACGCTGACCGAGTTGCAGAGCAAGCTGCTTCGAGAATGCATTGAGTGCGGCTTTGGGCACCACGTAGGCAGCACGGCCAAAATATTTGGTGCGCGAAAAAATCGTCGATACATTGACGATCGTGGAGCCGGCGCCAAGATGCGGCGCGGCAGCACGTACCATGTTCCAGCTGAGTCCGAGCAGGTTGCCCGCGGCATCCGCTACGGTTTCGGTGTCATTCGAACCGGCAGCACGTAGTGCCTCGAGCTCCTCGCGCGCCAGCGGCAGTTTCTCGATCGGCGCCTTGGGCCCTGCCGAGCCCGCATTGTTCACGAGCACATCGAGCCGGCCATAGTGGCGGATCGCGCTCTCCATGCCGTGCCTTGCCTGACCCGGATCGGCAGCGTCGAAAGCCAGGACCAGCGCATTGTCTTCAGGTGCGCCGGTCTGCTGCAGCAGCGCTTGGCGGGCGGCATCGAGTTTGTCTCGGTTGCGACCGACCATGACGACCCGCGCGCCTTCTTCAAGGTAGCGACGCACGATGACCTCGCCGATATTACCGGCGGCACCGGTAATCAGCGCGACCTTGCCGGTGAGCCGTCCGGGACGCGCGGGGAGGGCAGACGGTGTCTTCTTTTTCTTTGCAGTCATCGTCTTGCACTCCATTCCTGGAAGAGTTCATCGCGCGAACGTAAGCCTGAACGCGGCAACGCGTGATTCACCACGTAATTCGCACCGGCATGGGTGTTGTCCCACATTGATTGATGCGCGGCGGGCAAGTCCTGCCAGGGCACGACCGTCGGGGGACTGACCTCGAGCTGACCGGCGGCGATCATGTCGTTCATGCGCGCGACTTCGAAGGCGTTGCAGAGGTGCGTCCCGGCGATCGTCGCCGTAGGCATCAAAATCCGGCGTTGGCGCATCCACACCTGCGGTGCATAGAAGGTGTAACGCCGACCCTGCATCGCTTCGCAATAGACGACCCGACCCGTAAAAGGCTTGACCAGCGAAGTCGATGCCGCGAGGGCATCATGCCCGGCTCGCTCGATGATCAGATCGGGATAACCGCGCGGATTGTCCGCCGAGCGCAACCAGCGGCCGATGGCGCTGCCGAAGGGTTTCATGGTGCGATCCTGGAACTGCCGGACCGCTTCTTTGAAGCGCTGTGTGTCGCGCTTGGCATCCGGCATGGCAGGCAGCGCCTTCGGCCAATCGAAATCCGCGCCTTCCTTGCGCCGAATTTCCTCGATCGAGACGACGCCACGTACCGCATCGCCATAACCCAGCGACTGCACGAACTCGCGCTGCGCATCGGTCGCCGTGGCGACAACCAGTCGGCCGCCGGCCTTGCGCACGGCTTCGATGGCCTCGAGCCCGACCGGGTCGAGCAATTCTTTGCCGTCAACGCCGTAGTACAGCAACACCGCCTCACCCGCCCGCAAGCGGGCGCGACGCAGCATGTCCTCGGGACTCGCCGCCCCCGTCTTGCCGACGAAAGAGAACCAGTAGCCGCTGGTCGCTCCGTAGAACGTCAGCGTGCCGTGTTCGGCCAGCATCTGGAACGATCGCGGGAAGGATTCCTGCCCGGCATGCGACACGACGTAGTCCGCCAGCCGCCCACCCGTCTGCCGCTGCATTTCTTCGAGCAGCGGCGCGCCGGCGCGCTCCCAAGCATTGATGTCCGTTGTGCTCTCGGGTACGAGACTGAAGGTGCTCGCCCAACGCGGATCCCGCCGATTGATCGCACCCGCTGCACCGTGTTGCCCAATGAATTCAGCGCGCTCGGCGCTCGAGACCAGACCAACCGCAGCGAGACCGTTGCGCGCCGCGCTCTTCAGTGCCTCGAAACCCGTGCCCGTCGCTGCACCCTCGACGAACAGGGTTTTCCCCGATTCGATCTGCAGAGTGGTGAAGAGGGCGCGTACCACCGTGCCGAGATTAAGTACGTAGGACCCGGCTGCCTCGAGCGTCAGATCGGGTGGCAAGGGATGCAGCTGCGGACCCTGCACGAGCAGGAACTGTTGATGACTGCCAGTATCGGTTTCGTAGCCTTGGATGGAAAATCCCGCATACATCGGATCGCGTGCCGCAAGCGGCGAGAGCAGATCGCTCTGGCCCGAATACACGGTGACGAGATCGCCCACCTTGAGGCGCCCTTCACGCTTGACTTCACTGCCGACGGCAGCGATCAGTGCCACACCGCCCGAGCCTGTCACCTGATAATCGAGATCGTGATTCTCGAAAGGCGACACCGGAATGCCGGTGATCGCCCAGATATCATTGAAGTTGACTTCAGAGGCCAGCACATAGACCAGCGCTTCGTTGGGCCCGGGTGAGGGCACCGGCACGATGATCTCGCGCTCGGCGTCTTTCGGCAGCCCGTGCGCAGGCGCACCCGTATGCGCATCCTTCACCACCGCGTGACCGTACTGCCAACGCGGCAAGGGCGTGAGCCCAGGAAAGAACGGCGCACCGACCGGCAGCAATTCGCCACGTCGCTGCAGCGCATTCACTGCTCCCGAAGAGGGTGTGAGGTCACGTCGCGTCGGCAGGGGCGCGCTCTGTTTGTCAAAGAAAGCCTTGATGCCTGCCTTGCCACCCGCAGGGTCGACGATGGCTTCGGCAAAGAGCTGTGCCTCGCGTGCGAGACCCGCGGCGAGGCCCTGCTGCCAGCCCGTACGCACCGCATCGAGGATACGCGTCGCAGTCGACGTACGACCTACGGCCTCGGCCTGCGCGAGCAGTCGCTGCACTTCCGGATCGGCGAGGGCTGTATCGAGATCAGCGCGACCTGCCGACTGCCAAAGCTCGTTGGCGGCACGACGGGCGAGGAAGGCTCGCGCGACAAGATTACGTCCCGCAGGCGCGGCGACATACTCGGCGGCAAGGCGCGT
>JBILGD010000107.1:0-8651 GCA_044351225.1 Steroidobacteraceae bacterium | reverse complement strand
GTAAAACTTTGCTGCAAACTACAGTTGCCAACGACGACAACTACGCTCTGGCGGCTTAATCCCGCCTAACCTCTGACCGGCTGGTGCCTATAACACCGAATCAGGGGACGCGCTTATAGGATCGCGGTCTGCCGTGCGACGGGGCAGTTCCGCTAAGAGTTACCGTCCGCTGGCTGAGCGTCTTCCCTGCTCCTCGGGTAGCGTGAGGCGAGAACCAAAGAGAGAGCTACGCGCGTAGATCCTGAAGTCTAGGGCTTGCGGACGCGGGTTCGATTCCCGCCGCCTCCACCAATCAATGAAAACGCCACCCTCGCGGTGGCTGTTTTTTTGGCTATGCGATTCGGCGCGACCCGTTACAGCGTGAGGATTGCGGAGAACTCTTGCAGGCGCCGCCCCTCTGCGCGCGCTTGCATCAGCAACGCCTGCCAGTCGTTGGGCGGATGACCACTTTCGAGCATCTTGCGGAAGACGCGGTAGGCGTCATCGCCATTCTCATAGGCCCGCTTGGTGTCCTCGTCATTGACCCACGCGAACACGATCACCTTGCTTGAAGCGTGGTAACGAAAAAACAATCGATACTGCTGGAAAAATTTCGCCCGGAACCAATGCGTGTGCTCTCTGCCAAGAGTTCCGCCCTGACGGTACTCCGGCCGTGTGGGATCCTGTGGAATGACATCGAACGCCAGCTTGGTAATAGCCGCCAATCGCTTAGTCGGGTTTTTCTTTGTGTAGCCGACCGGGTCCCTCTGTTTTAACGCCGCGACTTGCCGCGACAGCACTTCAAGTTGCGCGAGGAACAACGAATGCGCGAAGACCGTCCAGCCGTGAATGACCACGGCCGCGGGCTTGCCGCCACTCATTCATCATCGGCCGACAAAGCGGCCTCGAGATCGACGTTGACGTCGCCAACCAAGCTCTGCAGCCTTTGGACAAAAGCCGCGTCAACAGCCTGCAGCCGCTCTGGGTGACCAGCCATATCTCGCGCCAAGAACGCCAAAAATTGTCCCAGCACCGGATCTTCGACCGCAGCCGTTGCAGCACGAGTCAGCACCACCTCACCGCTAGGGCGGATGGTGTAGCGAATCTTGTCGCGCTTGCGCAGTCGCAATGCACGGCGCACGGTCTCCGGCACCGTGGTCTGGTAACGGTCCGTCAGAGTCGAGTCGACTTCGAGGGGGGCAAACATCGCGCTCTCCATTAAACCGGACAAGGATGGTCATAGTAATGCGATCCCCTTGCTTTGGCAATGCATCCGCATTACCTCCCGGGTAATGGCAAACTCACCGGGACCCGCACTCGCCTCGCCCAGACTTACAACAGCAGCGTCGCCAGCGCCACGATCACGATGATCGAAAGCAAATCGAGCACCACGCCCGCCCGCATCATGTCCTGCGCGCGCACCATGCCGGTACCGTAGACGAGCGCATTGGGCGGTGTGCCCACGGGCAAGGCAAAAGCCCAGCTGGCGGCAAAGGCCGCCGGAATCACCAGCGACTGTGCGTCCACCCCGAGACCCGGTGCGAGCGCACCGACGATCGGCACCGCCATCGCGGTCAGCGTGGTGTTGGAGGCCACCTCGCTGGCAAAGACGATCGCCGCCACCAGAATAATCAGCAGCGCGATCGACGGCAGCGATCCGGCGCTCGCAATCATGCCGCCAAGCGCACTGGAAAGCCCGGTGCGTTGCATGGCATCGGCAAGACAGAGTCCACCACCGAACAGCACGAGTACACGCCAAGGCACGCGCGTGAAAGCCGAACCCTCGAGAATACGCGCGCCGGACCGTCGCACACTCGGCAGTACGAACAACGTCACTGCTGCCGCTACTGCGATAGCACCGTCGGTCACCACCGGGAGAACCGGCGCGTACAGCGGCCGAGTGACCCAGGCAAGCACCGCAAAGAAAAACACCATTACCGCGGCCAAGCCATCACGGTCGATGGGCTGCGTGGCGCTTGCGAGTGGCTCGATGGTGATACCGCGCGCCGGAAAAAACACGACCCCGAGTACCACGATGACGATCGGCAGGAACACTGCGACCGCCGGCACGCTGAACCGTAACCAGTCTATGAAATCGAGCGACTCGCCATTGCTGCGCAGCCACTCGACAGCGATCGCATTGGGCGCCGTGCCGATGATGGTAAGCGTACCGCCGATGCTCGATGCAAACGCGACGCCGAGCAGCAGCGAGGTAAAAAATCTTCCGGCCGCCTGACGCTCCGGCTCGGTCTGCGCCGCAGCGCAGGCACTCATACCGAGCGCCATCGCCAGCGGCAACATGGTAGCGGCCGTGGCGAGATTGGAGACAAAGGCGCTGAGCAAAGCGGTGGCCAGCATCATCGCCGCCAGCACGCGCAGCGGCGAACGGCCCGCGAGTCTGACGAGCGCTGCAGCAAAACGCGCCGAGACGCCGGTGCGTTCAAGCGCCAAGCCGAGGAGCGCTCCGCCCGCGAACAAAAAAATCACATCGTTCGCATAGGGCGCGGCGATCTCGGCCGGTCGACCGATGCCGAGGAATGCAAAGGCAACGAAGGGGATCAGACCGGTGACAGCCGCCTCGACCGCGAGCGTCACCCACCAGACTGCCATCAAGACGAGCACGCCGAGTGTCCAGGATGCCTCGGCGCCAAGCGGACCCCAGCCCATCGCCGCCGGGTGCGTCAGTAGTACGGCCAAGGCGGCAAGCAGCGGGCCCAGCACTCGCCCGGCGGCCGCGGCAGGCGTGGAACCTTCGCCCGGATCTTCCTCGGGTCGTAACTCCAGCGAAGCGGCAGTCATGCAGGACTCAACTCACCGCCGACTCGAGCATGCGCATCGTGCCGGCCTCTGCATCGAGTTCGACCTCGACGCCCACCGGCAGCGTGAACTGCTTGCCGATATGACCGAACATCGCGCCGTAATAGGCCGGTATGCCAAGCGGCTTGATGTGATCGTTGAGGATGTCGGGGATGGTGAGCGACCCGAAACCCTCGCCCGGCGTGCATTGGCTGCAGGTCCCCCAGACGAATCCTTTGAGCTGATCGAGGATCCCGGCGAGCTTGAGCTGCACGAGCATGCGATCGAGTCGATACGGCGCCTCCTGCACATCCTCGAGGAACAGGATCGAGTCAGTAAAATCCGGCACATACGGCGAGCCCAGGATGGCAGTGAGCACCGTGAGATTGCCGCCGAGCAAGCGGCCCTGCACCTTACCGGCTGTGATGGTGCGCGTGCGACGATTCGAGGGCACGATGGTATCGGTGGTGTCGCGCGGATTTTCGAAGGTCACGGCCTCGCCGCGCCAGGCGACCCGTTGCAACCATTCGACGTTGGTACGATTCCACTCGCTTGCGCCATTCGGTCCATGGAAAGTAACGAGCCCGGTGCGTGCATGCAGCGACAACAACAACGCCGTGATATCGCTGTAACCAATCAATATCTTTGGGTTGCGGGCAATCATCTCCCAATCGAGCAGCGGCAAAAGCCGCGCCGCGCCCCAACCGCCCCGAATGCAATGAATGGCCTTGACCTCCGGATCGCGGAAGAGCGCATTCAGATCAGCGGCGCGGTCGGCATCGCGGCCGGCGAGATAACCGTAACGGTCGAACACGTGCTGACCGAGCTTGGCCTTCAGACCAAGCGCAGCGAGCGCCTCGAGCAGGATGTCGACATCGATCGGATCCCAGTTGGCGCTCGAGGGAATCATCAAGCCGATCGTGTCGCCGGGGACAATGCGTGGCGGCTTGACCACCTTGGGCGGTTTGACCGCACTCGACGGTTTACCGGGGGCCGCCGCCTTGCGCGCGCTGCTGGCATCCGCCGCATCCACGAGCGACATCAGGCCTGCCACCGCGCCTGCCACCATTGCTTGTCGTCGAGAAATCATCACAGCCCTCCCCGCCCCGGCATCGTTGGTCTGGTCGTCGGTCTGGTCGTCGGTCTGACCGTCGACCCGACCGCGCCGAGTATACGCAAGGCTACAATCGCGACCTCATGAGCCGCTCAATGTCCACTTTGCCAGGGCTGCTGTGGCTGCTGATACTGGCGGCGATCGCGGGTGCGCTGCGGCCGGTGACGACGCACGCCGATACGCCACCGGTGACGGTTTTTGCCGCGGCCTCCCTGACCGACGTCCTGACGGAAACGGGACGGGTGTTCTGCGAGCGCCACGGCGTGGTGATCCGTCACTCCTTTGCATCGAGTGGGCAAGTGGCGCGGCAGCTTGAGTCGGGCGCGGCGGTGGAGATGATCATCACCGCCGATCGCGAGTGGATGGATTACCTTGAGCAGCGCCGTCTCGTCCAGCGCGAGTCGGTGGGGAGTCTTGCCCGCAATCGATTGGTCGTGATTGCCCCCGCGGCGTCGACGGTCCGACTCGATCCAACTCGAGCGTCGGATTGGAGCCGCGCACTCGGACGGGGTCGCTGGGTGAGCGGCGACCCAGCCTCGGTCCCTCTCGGACGCTATGCCAGGCAAGCGCTCGAAAAGCTGGGCGTTTGGAGCGTGCTCGAACCCCGCCTCGCCCGCGCCGAAAATGCGCGGGCCGCACTCGCGCTCGTCGCCCGCGGTGAAGCGGCGCTCGGGGTCGTCTATCTGACGGACGCGCGCAGCGAACGGCGCGTGCGGATCGTCGCCAACCTACCGCAGGATTTGCACTCAACCATCGAGTATCCGGCCGCACTCACGCCGCGCGCGACGCTGGCCGCCGAACGCTATCTCGAGTTTCTCGTCGGGCCACAGGGCCAGGAAATCTTTGCGCGCTACGGCTACTGAACGCTTGGCTACTGAACGCTTGGCTACTGAACGCTTGGCTACTGAACGCTCGGCTACTGACGCACGAGCTGCATGACCTCGGCCGCATTCAGGGTACGCGCGCGTTGCTGAATGGCCGGCAAATACTGCTGCTGAGTCACCTTGGCCGAGCCCAGCAACTCCTGATAGGTCCGGCGCAGCAACTCCGTCGACATGACGCGGCCGCCGGCGTAGTAGCGCTTGGCGAGGTGACCAAGCGCATAGGTCGAGGCAAACGAAAAGGCCATCGAGGTGGCCGCAGCGCCGAGACCACCGATCATGCGTCCTGCTGCCTTGCCGAGCAGCCCACCCACTAACTTGCGACCGATCTGCTCGACATACTGCGAGGTCAGGCCGACGCCGACCGTGGCGAGGAATTCCTTGATATGGCCCTGATCAAGATCGAAGCCGTGACTTTTGCCGATGCGGTAGACCATCCGCACCTGCAGCGGAATGATGGCCATGGAGGCCCATGACTGGGGCAGCAGTTCGAGCGCACCATTCAAGATCGAATAGTTGAGGATGGATTTGTCGAGCTCCGCGTCGTTCACGGATCGCGCGGGTGGCGCCGACATTTGACCGACCGGGGCAGCGGTGGCCGTGGTGGCCCTGGCCGTGGTGGAAGTTGCGGCGGCGGTCGCGGCCGCGGCCACCGGAATCGCGGCAACCGCCGCATAGGCTGCCGGGCCGTACGCTGCAGGCTCATAGGCGGCCTTGGCAATCGCATCGGCCTCGGCGGCCGCAGTGGCGACTGACGCATCGCCTTCGAGCCCGAGCTGACGCTTCAAGCTCTCGAGGAACCGCTGCTCGGCAGCGTCCTGTACGCCATCGGCGTCACAGACGCACACCGCCATTTCGTAGGCGAGCTGACGATGTTCGAGTTCCGGCAGCGCCGCGGCGGCGTCGGCAAGCGTCACCCGCTTGAGCAGCACGTCTTGATAAACCCCGGCGAGCGCCTTGTCGGCACCCGCGGCCAACGACTCGGCGGCATCGCGCACCGCGCCGCGCTCCTCCTCGGACTTGCGCCCGTCGGCGAGCGAGGCGTGGATCATGATGTTGAGGATGGCGCGCAATTGCGGGGTGTTCATCGGCAGGCTCCTGAGGAATGGCGATACATTGACGTTCGGGCCAGGGGGGAAGTTCCCGCCCCCCGCTGCCCGCGTGATGCGCAGGACGTACTGGGATGCTGCGCCGGCGCACCGTGTTGGCTAGGCTTGGGACATGGAAATCGACATCATCCTCGAACCGGACCTCTCCCCCGCGCAAGTTGCCGAACTCGGGCAGAAAGCCGAGAAATACGGTGTTCGGGCCCTCTGGAGTTCGAATTACTTCGCCCACTGGGACTGCTTTTTGTCGCTGGTGCCCCTCGCCCAATCGACCTCGCGACTGCTGATGGGACCGCTCGCCGTGAGTCCCTTCGAGATGCATCCGCTCAAGATCGCCAACAGCCTGCTCTCGCTCAACGAATTCTGCGGCGGACGCGCGGTGATCGCCATGGGCGCAGGCGAAGGCAATATCGACTGCATGGGTATCGAGCGACCCGAAAAAATCGTACGTGCCGTGCGCGAGGGCATCGAACTCGTGCGTGGCGCGGGTCGGGGCAAACTCGCCAAGGGTTTCAAGGGCGAGGACTTCGTGGTCAACCTGCCCTGCGCCTACGGTTGGCTCAAGGCGCCGAATCCGCCGCTCGTCTATGGCACCGCCTATCGCGGCCAGATGATGCGCATGGAGGCGCGGGTCGCCGACGGTGTATTCATTGGCTGTACGCCACCCGAGGTGATGGCGGCGGCAATGAAAGACGTCATGGAAGGCGCGGCCAAGCGCGAAGCCGACATGCCGCCACTGCGCACCAACACGTTCTGGGCCTGGCACCTCAAGCGCGACCGCGCCGATGGCTATCGCGAGTCGCGTCGCGAGCTGCCGTGGCGCGCGATCAAGTTGCAGAAAGAACTCATCATGCAGTGCCTCGATGAGAGCGAGGCTCAGTTGGTACGCGACAACTACGACAAGTTTGTCGCGGCCTGGTTTGATCGCTCGGGCAACATTCAGGGCGTCCCCGAAGAAATCCCGAACCGGCTCTGCGAGTACTTCACCTCGACGGGTGGTCTCGAGGATCTCGATCGCGAGATCGAGCGCTTTCAAATGTTCGGCAAGGCGGGCCTCACCGAATGTGCGCTACGCCTGCATGATGAGCCGATGGAGGCGCTCGATATCATTGGTCAGCACGTCATCCCCAAACTTCGCTGAGCGAGCGCCCGCTCAAGCGCGGGCTCGATCGCTCCGTAGAGCGTATTGCGCTGGCGGGGCTCACGACCGATGGAACGGATGGCGGCCTGCATCGCCGCAGCATCCATCTCCTGCCCGTTCACGCCGCCTGCCGCGCGGGTGATCGATTCGTTCATCAAGACACCACCCAAATCATTGGCGCCTGCCCGCAGTGCCTCGAGCGCCCCCGCCTGACCGAGCTTCACCCACGACACCTGGATGTTGCGCAGCATCGGTTCAAGCACGAGCCTTGCGACCGCATGCATCAGCAGTGACTCGCGCCAGCTCGGGCCGCTGCGCGCGAGTCCCTTGCGCCAGAGCGGCGCTTCCATGTGCACGAAGGGCAAGGGAACGAATTCGGTGAAGCCACCGGTGGCGCACTGCAACTCGCGAATGGCCAGCAGATGGCGCGCCCAATGGCGCGGTGCATCGACATGCCCGAACATGATGGTCGCCGTGCTGCGCAGTCCCACTGCATGCGCATCGCGCATTACCCCGAGCCAGCCCGCCGTATCGAGCTTGTCGGGGCAGATGATGGCTCGAACCTCGTCACAAAGAATTTCGGCCGCCGTGCCTGGCAGGCTACGCAGCCCTGCCGCCGCGAGTCGCTCGAGATACTCGCGCACCTCGAGACCTAGCGTGGCAGCGCCATGGGTGATTTCGAGCGGCGAAAAGGCATGCACGTGGATATCCGGTGCAGCCGACTTCGCTGTCCGTACGATCTCGAGGTACGTCTCGCCGGTGAACGAGGGGTGGATGCCGCCTTGCAGACACACCTCAGTGGCACCGCGCGCCGCAGCCTCGGCGACTCTTGTGGCGATTTCTTCGAGATCGAGCTTGTAACCCGGACCGCGCAAGGCGCGCGCACTACGACCTTTGGCGAACGCGCAAAAGCCGCAGGAGTAGCTGCAGATGTTGGTGTAGTTGATGTTGCGGTTGACGACGTAGCTGACCGACTCGCCATTGACCTCGCAGCGCAATTGATCAGCCGCGGTAACAATGGCACGAAAGTCCGCGCCATCGGCCATGAACAGCCGGGCGATGGACGACTCATCGGGCGTATGGCCCGCAAGACACTGGCGCAGCGTCGCCGCCGTCTGCGGGGTCACTGCCGCGCGAAAGCCGAGCACGGCGGTACCGCTGCGTACGAGCCCCACCTCTCTCGCAGGTGGATGATCCCCTGCGCCGGCGTGCCAGTTACGCTCGCGCACATAGCCGCTCGCATCGATGCGGTGCAGCACGCTGCGGCGTAGCTGCGGATCCAGCCAACGACCCTCGAGCGCGAAGCTCGGCACAATGGGCAAGCGCTGTGTCAACCAACGTCCGGCAGTCGCCGTCTCGTGCGCGAGCACGAGCAACTCGGGCCACGGCGCTTCGGGGTTCACATGATCAGGTGTCACCGGTGATACACCACCCCAATCATTGACGCCCGCGTCGATCAGTGCCGCCAAGGCGCCTGCGCTAAGGTTGGGCGGCGCCTGAATCGACATGCCGGCGCCGAAGATCCGCCGCGCGACGGCGATCGTCCACTGCAACTCCTCGAGCGAAGGCTCGGGGTGCTGCGCCATGCGCGTGCCCGGCTTGGCGCGAAAGTTCTGCACGATGACTTCCTGAAT
>JBILGD010000030.1:0-24519 GCA_044351225.1 Steroidobacteraceae bacterium | reverse complement strand
CCGTTCGCGGGTGTGTGCGGGTCGCCGTCACGCTACGGGGTCGGGCAGGGCGCTGGCAAGTCTGCCGAACTCCTGCGGGGTCAAGGTTTCGGGACGAGCGCCGGGGTCGATGCCGCAGGCTGCAATGTCCGAGGCATCGAGCAGGGCGCGCAGAGCGTTGCGCAGCGTCTTGCGACGCTGCGAAAAAGCCGCAGCCACGACCTTGGCGTAGCGTTGATCGACGGCAAAGGCTGGGGTCTCCCGAATGTCGAGTCTGGCCACGGCCGACCAGACCTGGGGCGCGGGTCGAAACGCGCCGGGCCCCACATCGAACAAATGTTCGGCGATCACCCATGGTGCCAGCATCACGGTGAGTCGCCCGTACTCACCGCTACCGGGAGCCGCACAGATACGCTCGATGACTTCGCGCTGCAGCATGATGTGCAGATCGAGGAGACTGTCGTGTGCCTGCAGCAGGTGAAACAGCAGCGGCGTCGACACGTTGTAGGGCAGGTTGCCGATCACCCGCAGCTTGCGACCGCGGGCCGCGGCGAGCGCCGCGAAGTCGAACTCCAGCGCATCGGCTTCGTGCAGCACGAGCCCTGCATGGCCGAAACGCTCGCGCAACAGGGCGGCGAGATCACGATCGATTTCGATGGCATCGAGATGACCGCAGGCGGCGAGCAGCGGTTCGGTGAGTGCGCCACGCCCTGGCCCGATCTCGACGAGTGCATCATCGGCTTGTGGAGCGATCGCCTGCACGATCTGTTCGATCACGCCGGCATCGTGCAGGAAGTTTTGACCGAAGCGTTTGCGGGCGAAGACCATTTGCGGGCAGATCCGTGGGCGAGTCGCTGCGTCAGCGCACGCCGACGCGGCGTCGCTGTACGAGCTCGACGGCGAGTTCCACGGCGGCGCGCAGGCTACCGACATCCGCTTTGCCGCTACCGGCGAGCGCAAGTGCCGTGCCGTGATCGACCGAGGTACGAATCACCGGCAAGCCCAGCGTCACGTTGACCGCGTGGCCGAAGCCCGCGTGCTTGAGGACCGGCAAGCCTTGATCGTGAAACATGGCGAGGAAGGCGTCTGCCTTGGCCATCTCGCGCGGCACGAAAGCGGTGTCCGCCGGCAGTGGGCCGAAGGCATCGATACCGGCTTCGCGCGCCGCCCGAATCGCCGGGATGATCTCGCGGATTTCTTCATCGCCGAGCAGCCCGTTTTCTCCGGCATGTGGATTGAGCCCGCAGACGGCGATGCGTGGTCGCTCGATGCCCCAGAAGTTGCGCAGGTCGGCGTGCATGATGCGCAGAATCTCGAGCAGCATCCCGGCATGGATCGCCTCGGGCACTCGTCGCAGCGGCAGGTGCGTGGTGGCGAGCGCCACACGCAAGCTCCCCGCGACCAGCATCATCACGGGTTTCGCGGCGCCGCAGCGTGCAGCCAAATATTCGGTATGACCGGAGAAGGGCACGCCGGCTTCAGCGATGACACTTTTCTGCACGGGCGCCGTAACCATGGCGTCGAACTGTCCGGCGAGCAGCGCATCGAGTGCATCGTCGAGCAGCCGCACGACATAGCGAGCGTTACGCAGATCGAGGTGACCGGCAATGGCCGGCACGGCGAGTGGACGATGCAGTACCTCGAGGCGCTCGAGGCGCGCGCCGCTCGGGGCACGAGCCTGCAGCAGATCACGATCGATGAGACAGAAGAGTTCGCAGTCTGGCAGATCGGTCGCAGTGAGCTGCGCGCAGAGCTCGGGTCCGATACCCGCAGGCTCGCCCGATGTGAGGACGATACGCGGCCGCGGTTCAGCTCTTGACGTCGACATACGCCTCGTCGCGCAGCCGACGCAGCCACAGCTCGGTCTCCTCGTCCGCCTTGCTCTCGCGCAGCTGCAGGAAGGCACGCTGGCGACGCAACTCGTCGGTGTTGTCGAATTGGCGACGACCGAGCAGTTGCACGATGTGCCAACCGAACTGAGTGCGGAAGGGCTCGCTGATTTCATTGACAGCGAGCGTACCGAGTGCGGCATCGAACTCGGGGACGAAGGTTCCCGGTGCCGTCCAGCCCAGATCTCCGCCCTCGGCTGCCGAGCCCACATCTTCGGACAAGGTCTTCGCGAGCACGGCGAACTCCTCGCCATCGAGAATGCGCTGTCTGACATCGCGCAAGCGCTGCTGCACTGTGGCGTCGTCCTGAATCTCGGTCGGCTTGAGCAGGATATGCCGCGCGTTCGTCTGTTCGATCACCGTTTGCAGATCGGCGCCGCGAACTTCGTTGAGACGCACGATGTGATAGCCGGTAGGGGTGCGCAGCGGCGCGCTGATCTCCCCGGGCTTGAGACCCACCACGAGGTCTGCGAGTACGGTGGGAATTTCGGGGCCACGACGCCAGCCGAGTGAACCGCCTTCGAGGGCGGTCTGACTATTGGAGTAAGCCACGGCGAGACGCGCAAAGTCTTCCCCGGCGGTGGCACGGCCGTGCACATCCTTGGCGCGCTGCGCAGCCTCTTCGAGTTGCGCCGGTGAGGATTCCTGGGGCACGGCAATCAGGATGTGCGAGAGGTTGTATTCGTTGAGTTCGGACGGCCGTGATTTTTGGCGGTCGATGAATTGGTCGAGTTCGCGCGGCGACACGTTGATACGTTGGATGACATCGCGCTGCTGCAGCACCTGCAGCGTCATTTCGCGGCGGATGCTCTCGCGGTACGCGGCGTAGTCGATCCCCTGTTGAGTCAGTGCAGAGGGCAACTGGGCGAGCGACAAGCCGTTGCGCTGCGCGACGTCAGCCAGCGCCTGATTGAGGTTTTCGTCGTTGATGCGGATGCCGGCGCGCTGCGCGCGTTGCATCTGGATCTCCTGCAGGATCAGCCGCTCGAGCACCTGTTGGCGCAGCACATTGGCAGGCGGCATCTCGAGCCCCTGAGCCTGCAGGCGCTCGGCAATCAGCAGCATCTGTTCTTCGAGTTCGCTGAGCAGCACCACGCCGTCGTTGACGACCGCTGCGACGCGATCGAGTCGCTCGCCGCGATCGGAGAGCGTGCGCTGCGCCTCGCCTGTGGCCGGCCACATCAGCAGCACGATCAGCGCGGTGAGAAGCAGGGGACGGGATGATGCGCTCATGGACGAAATCCGAAAAAAGAAATCCGAAAAAGAGAAGAAAACTCAGCGGCTTAGGCCGACCGAAGAGTATCCCCGAATTGCCTCGTCGAGGAAAGCATCGGCCGAACTTCCGACACTCGCGAGGCCATTCAGTTCCAGCTGAAGGTACACGCCGGTATCGCGCTCGCCGGTGCGACTCGAGACAAAGCGTCTGCCGACGAGGCGCAGCCGCCAGCAACAGGCCTTGAACTCGAGACCGGCAAATCGCTCGAGTGAACTGCGATCCTGCAGGTCGTAGACGACGCGGCCGAAGGCGTTCCACCGTTGGCCGAGGGGCCACGCGCCGGACAGTTCGCCTTGTTCGAGTCGGTCGCGCTGGAACCGGTAGGCGAAATTCAGCGCCCGATCGGTATCCGGTCGGTATTGCACGCGCGCATGGCTGCGCTGCTGCCGACTGGCTGCGGGATCCCATTGCAGACCGAGACTCACGTTCCAGTCGCGCCAAGCAGTGATGCCGAGTTGCGCGAGCAGATCCGAGCGGTTCTCAGCGCTCGTCGTTTCGCCCGGCAAGCGCACGCGCGAGGGCGTGAAGCGGTAGGTTTGCCCGAGCGTCGCGGTGAGCAACTGACGACCGCTGCGGCGATCGAAGATCCGCGAGGTGAAGCCCGCGCTCAGATGATTGGCATCGGCGATACGGTCGACTCCGACGTAGCGCGTGTTGCGGAAGAGTTGCACGAAGTCGAGATCGGGTAATGCGGTATCGAAAATCGGCAAAGCGTCTTGTGCTCGCCATGGAGTCCAAAGATAAAGCAGTCGCGGCTCGAGTGTGGTACGCAGCCGCTCGCTCTCGCTGCCCTCGCGCTCGAGGCGTAGACCCGCATCGAGCGAGGCGTAAGGCAGCGATCGTGAGGGTCGCTCCTCGCTGCCCGGTGCGACACCTTCGAGGTCATAGCGCGTGTGCCGCCAGCCCACCGCAGGTCGCACGAAGTAGCGGCCATCACCGAAGCGCAGACCGAGTTGCGGCGCCAGATCGGCACGCCAGCCTTCGACGCCGGCATCACGATCAAAATTTACCACTTCGGCCTCGACGCTCCAGTCGATCGGCAATACGCCCTCGCGTGTGCCGCTGCCACTTGCGAGCACGCGCGGCAGTCGTGCCGCAGGTCGATCGAGAAGAGTTAGCGCGCGGTCGATGGTCTGGAACTGCTCCGCCTCGGCCCGCAGTTGCCAGCGATCATCGCGATAGCTGAGACGCGCCATGCGTCGCAGGAATGCAGTGCTCGTGCCCTCGGCGCCCGCTGCGAAATCTTCGAAATATTCGGCGTCACTCACGCTCTGTGCGTCGATGTCGAAGCGCCATCCCGCCGGCAGATCCGAGCGGTGGCGCAGCCGCAGCCAGTTGCGATCGGCATTGCGGATTGAATCGGAGGGCAGCAGGTTGGCGCGCAACTCGCCGCGATGCTGACGCGTCAGATATCGAAACTGTCCGCCGATGTCGATGCCGCGCCGTCCATACACGGTTGGCTCGAGCAGCAAATCGTAATTGGGGGCGAGATTGAAGTAGTAGGGCAGTGTCGTCTCGACGCCACCGCGCGTGCTGTAGCCCACGTTCGGAAACAGGAAACCGCTCTTGCGCTGATCGCCGAGCGGAAAAGAGAGATAGGGCAAATAAAGGATGGGTACGCCCTTGAACTCGATGGCCGCGTCGCGACCCGTGCCATTGCGAGTGCGCGTGTCGAGCTCGATGCGACGCGCGCGGATTCGCCAATCGGGCGTTTCGGCCGGGCAGGTGCTGAACCACACCTGCGACAAAGTCACCTTGCCATCGATCGCCAGCTCCATCGATTGTGCCGCGCCGCGCGCGGGGCGATCCGGCATCTCGAAGGCCGTATCCTCGAAGGCGGCGCCGCCTTGTGGATCCCAGCTTCCCGATTGACCCTCGGCACGCAGCGCCGGGTCGGCGTAACGCACCAACCCGCGCACGTTAAACCGACCGGTCTGCGCGTCGTATTCGACCTGATCGGCACTCAAGCTGCGTTCGCCCTGACGCAGCGTGACGGCACCGCGCAGCTCGGCATCGCCGTCGATGCCGAGATCCGCGGCATCACTCGACACTTCGATCGGCGCATCGCTGCCGGCCAGTGGGGAGGCGGGCGCAGCGGGCGGCGGTTTGCCCGCTTCGGGCAACGCGCCATCGCGGTTTGGGGCAGCCCGGACAGAGGACGGGGCAGGGCAGCGCAAACCCTGGGGAAGCTCTTCGGCAACGAGCGGATCGCCCGCGAGACCAGCGCAGGCAAGTAGGGCGAAGATGCGGCGCGGCGAGGCCATGGGCGCCGCCATTATAATGGCCGCTTCCTTCCTGACCGTGGATTTCAGCGCACTTGTCGGACCTACGCCTGCAGCAACTTTCAGCTTGGGTCGAACAGGAGCTCGGCTACGCCACCACCTCGATCCGCGTCGCCTCAGCGGACGCCAGTTTTCGCCGCTATTTTCGTGTCGAACTGCAAAGCGGCGGCAGTTTCGTGGTGATGGACGCCCCGCCCGCGCATGAGGATCTAGGCCCCTACCTCAAGGTTGCCGCACTCCTGCAGGCCGCGGGCGTGCATGTGCCAGCGGTCCATGCGGTCGATCTGCAGCGAGGCTTCGTGCTGCTCGAGGATCTCGGTTCCACGCCGCTGCTAACGGCGTTGCGCGCGCCGGATCGTGTCGGCGCGTTGTACGACACCGCCTTGCAGGCGTTGCTGCACATTCAGGTGCAGGCACGGCCGTCGGCCGCGAAGCTTGCGCCCTACGATGCGGCAGCCTTGCGCCGCGAGCTCGAGCTGATGCCGGAGTGGTTCTGCACGCGTCATCTGCAACTTTCGCTCGACGAGGCCGAGCGTGCCATGCTCGAGCGGACTTTTCTTTGGCTGATCGAGGCCGCGCTCGCGCAGCCCGTCGTCTTCGTGCACCGGGACTACCACTCGCGCAACCTCATGGTGTTGCCGGACGGGGATCTCGGCGTGATCGATTTTCAGGATGCATTGGCTGGTCCGGTCGGCTACGACCTCGTCTCGATCCTCAAGGATTGCTACATCGCGTGGCCAAGGGCGCAGGTGGAAACGTGGTTGCGTCGTTATCGCGAGTCGCTGATCGCGCACGGTGCCAAAGAGCTTGCCGGGCCAAGTGACCGGGAGTTTCTGCGCTGGGTCGATCTCATCGGCGTGCAGCGCCACGTCAAGGTTCTCGGAATCTTTGCCCGCTTGTGGTGGCGGGACGGCAAGATTGGCTATCTCGACGATCTGCCTTTGACGCTCGATTACCTGCGCGACACGACGGCGCGTTACCTCGAGTTGCGCGAGTTTGCCCTCTGGCTCGAGCGGCGGGTGGTGCCGAATCTGGCCGCGGCTCGTCAGCGCGCGCACACGACATGAAGGCGATGATCCTTGCAGCCGGTCGCGGCGAGCGTATGCGGCCGCTCACCGATCGCTCTCCGAAGCCCCTGCTGCAGGTGGGTGGTCGTTCGCTGCTTGAATGGCATCTGCTGGCGCTTTCGCGGGCGGGTATTCGCGAGGTGGTGATCAACCTCGCCTGGCAGGGTGCGATGATTCCTGCGGCGCTTGGCGATGGCTCGCGTTTCGGTGTTCGGATTGCCTACAGCGATGAACACGAGCACGCGCTCGAGACCGCCGGCGGCATCATTCAGGCGCTGCCGTTGCTCGGCGACGCACCGTTTCTGGTAATCAACGGCGACATCTGGACGGATTTCGACTACGCCCGTCCGCCGCGACTCGACGCAGCGGCGCAGGGCAGTCTGATCCTCGTGCCCAATCCACCGCAACATCCGCGCGGCGACTTCGCGTTGCTGCCACGCCGTGAGGCTGAGGCGGAGGCCGATATCCTCGCTGATCCGGCGCTGCTCGAGAGCGCCGCCGCGCCGCCGCGCTACACGTTCTCAGGGATCGCGGTGTATCGGCCCGAGTTTTTCGCCGGCGTCGCGGCGGGCCGGCAACCGCTGCTGCCGTTACTGCGTCGGGCCGCCGCCGCCGGCCGACTGCGTGGTCGGCTTTATCAGGGCTTGTGGTCCGACGTCGGTACTCCGGATCGACTGCAGGAACTCGATGAGCGGCTCGCCGGCGGGGCTCTCGGGTAGCCTCGCGAACCGTCGAGCCTCGCGTACACTTCACCCCCATGAGCAAGGACAGCAAGTCGCCCCCGCAGGCTGTGGAAGTGGCCGTCCCGGTGCCGCCAGTGCGCAGTGGTCAAAAATATCAGACCGCACAGGGCTTCAGCGCCATCCGCGATGGGATCAAGGCCACGGCGGGCGCGCCCCCGCGCGTGCCCGGCGGCAAGCCGCGCTGGCTGAAGGCGCCGCTCGCGGTCGGCAGCAACTATGAATTTGTGCGGCGCACGGTGCGCGAGCATCGGCTCGCCACGGTTTGCGAAGAAGCCAAGTGCCCGAACATCGGCGAATGCTGGAATGCCGGTACGGCGACCATCATGCTGATGGGTGAGGTCTGCACGCGGGCTTGCCGTTTCTGTGCCGTCGACACCGGCAATCCGCGCGGCTGGCTCGATCCCGAAGAGCCGCGTAACACGGCGCGTACCGTGGCTTTGATGAAGCTGCGATACGTGGTACTCACTTCGGTCAATCGTGACGACTTGCCCGATGGCGGCGCGGCGCATTTTGCTGCCGCCGTGCGCGCCATCAAAGAAATCTCGCCGCAGACCGCCGTCGAGGCGCTGACGCCGGATTTTCAGGGTGTGCTCGCCGACGTCGAGACGGTTGTCGATTCGGGACTCGAGGTCTTTGCGCAGAACGTCGAGACTGTTCGTCGGCTCACGCACCCGGTTCGTGATCCGCGCGCGGGCTACGAGCAGACGCTGCGCGTGCTCGCGCATGCCAAACGACATCGTTCCGCAGTGCTCAGCAAGACGAGTCTGATGCTGGGGCTCGGCGAAACCGATGACGAGATTCGCGAGGCACTCGATGATATGCGCGCCCATGACGTCGATCTGCTGACGCTCGGGCAGTATCTGCAGCCGACGACGAATCATTTGCCGGTGGCGCGTTTTGTCACTCCGGAAGAGTTCGATCGCTATCGCGAGTGGGCCCTTGCCCGCGGGTTTCGCGAGTGCGTGTCGGGGCCGCTGGTACGCTCGAGTTATCGCGCCGAGCAAGCCCTCGCCGGCAACAATGCCGGTCTCGATAATGCTGCTCTCGCCAATGCCGTACTCTCCGCCAGCGCCGCGCCTCGTCCGTAATCTCGGCCGCGTCGCCTACCAGCCGACCTGGGAGGCGATGCAGCGCTTCACCGACGAGCGCACAGCGGAGACGCCCGATGAAATCTGGGTGCTCGAACACGAGCCCGTGTTTACGCTGGGCATGAATGCCGATCCGACTCATGTGCTTGCGCCAGGTGAGATTCCGGTGGTGCGCGTTGATCGCGGCGGACAAGTCACGTATCACGGCCCCGGCCAACTCGTCGTCTATCCTTTGATCGATTTGCGTCGCGCGGGTCTTGGTGTGCGCGATCTCGTCACCGCACTCGAAGAATCCGTCATCGCATGTCTCGGAAAATACGCAATTTCGGCCACTACGTGGCCGGGCGCGCCCGGCGTGTATGTGGCGGAGCGCAAAATCGCAAGTATCGGTATCCGAGTGCGACGCGGTGCGAGTTATCATGGAATTGCGCTGAATGTCGCCACGGATCTGGAGCCGTTCTCGCGCATCAACCCCTGCGGCCATGAGGGGCTCGCGATGACTCAGTTGGCAGCGCTCGGTGCGCCAACCGACCTCATGCGTGTGGCCGCAGATCTTTTGACCGAACTGCAACGTTTGTTGTCGAGGACGCGCCATGACCCCTCCGAACCCCGTGCCGACACTGCCCGTGCCTTCCAAGAAAGAGATCGAGATCGTCCGTAGCTTGCTCAGCTACATTGGCGAGGACCCGGATCGCGAAGGCTTGCTGGAAACCCCGGCGCGCTTCCTCAAGGCCTGGGGTGAATACACCCGTGGCTACCGCGAAAAACCCGAGGACATCCTCAAGTCCTTCGAGGATGGGGCGCAGAGCGTCGATGAGATGGTCATCGTGCGCGATATCCCGGTGTATTCATTGTGCGAGCATCATCTGGCCCCGTTCTTCGGCAAGGCTTACGTGGGCTACGTGCCCGATCGGCGGATTCTCGGGCTCTCAAAGATTTCGCGTTTGGTGGAGGTTTTCGCGCGACGTCTGCAAGTGCAGGAGCGACTGACCAACCAGATTGCCGACGCGCTCGATACCCATCTGCAACCGCTCGGGGTGGCGGTGGTGATCGAGTGTCGTCACATGTGCATGGAATCGCGCGGTGTGCGCCACACCGGCACAGCCACGGTGACTTCGGCGTTGCGCGGTTCGATCAAGACGAATGCCGACACGCGTCGGGAGTTTCTCTCGCTCATCGGCCGCTGAGCCTGCGGCGAGATCGCCCGAGAGCGACGCTCTAGATCACCATCAAGACGCCTTCGGTGGCGACCAGCGCGCCCACCAGAGTTGTCACCTGCTCGCGGCTCTCGGCGACGATGGTGTAGGTGATCGAGGTGAAATTACCGGCGCCACTGCCGCGTTCACTGATTCTCTCGGGCGGCAACCCAGGGCTGTACTGCAGTACGACCGCGTCGATGCGGGCGCGGAACTCACGCGCGGTGCGTCCCACCACCTTGATCGGGTAGTCGGTCGGAAACTGCAGCGGACTTACGGACGGGTCGATCGCGTCGGCGCTCATGGCGACCCGCTCACCAGGGCTGGGGCGCGAGTTCGCGCTTGAGATCGCCAAAAGCGGCCCACAGTCTCTGCCAAAGCGGACCCGGCACGCCGCTGCCGACCGCAGCCCCATCGAGTCTTGTCACCGGCAGCACGGTTTTGGTCGCCGACGCGAGCCAGACTTCGTCGGCCGTGCGCAGCTCGGCTTCGCTGACGGCGCGGACTTCGCGACGCACGCCCAGCCGATCGGCGAGTTCCTCAACGACGCTGCGCGTCGTGCCCGGCAGGATCACGTTGGAGTTGGGCGGCGTGATCAGCACACCCTTCGAGACGATGTGCACGGTCGAGGCCGTCGCTTCCATCATCTCGCCGTTACGCAGCAAGATTGTTTCGTCGGCATCGACATCGCAGCCCAGTTGCCGCTGCAGCACGTTGCCGAGTAGTGCGACCGATTTGATGTCGCAGCGCAGCCAGCGGATATCGGCCGCGGTCACGCAGGCGAGACCGTTCGCGAGTTGTTGGGGAGTCGGTTGCGGTAGTGGCGCTGCAAAGGCAAATACGGTCGGCGGGATGTTGGGCAGCGGCGCATGACTGCGATTTGTGTCCGCACCGCGCGAGATTTGCACATAGACGTAGATGTCGCCGCCTCCGTTGCGTTGCATCAGTTCGCGCACCAGCGCGCGCCAACCGTCGCGATCATGGGGGTCGCGCAACCGCAACTCACGACAGCTGCGGGCCAGTCGATCGAAATGCTCGGCAAAGCGGAAGGGTCGTCCCTCGAACACCGGTACGACTTCGTACACGCCGTCGCCGAAGAGGAAGCTGCGATCGAGCGGTGAAATGCGCGCCTCGGTCAGTGGCAGCCACTGTCCGTCGAGATGGCAGATGGGCAAGGGATTGGCCATGGATTCACCTGAACCAGAGTGCGAGGGTGTCGCGTGATCGCGCCCAGAGCCCGCCCTCGGGCAACTCGCGAGTCACGATGAGTGGCACGCGGCGGACAACGGTGTCGCCGTTCTGCACGCGCAATTCGCCGACACGCTGACCCGCTTTGAGCGGGGCGATAAGCGGTTCATCAAGCACGGTCGAGACGCGCAGTTTGGAGGCTGCACCGCGGACGACGGTCGCCGTGACATCCGTTTGCGGACCGACGGCCACATACTGCTCTGCGCCCTTGTACACGCGCGGCTGCAGGACCATCGCGCCCGCCTTGCGCAAGGTGACCGTCTCGTAGAACGCAAACCCGTAGTTGAGCAGGGCGGCGCTTGCCTGCTCGCGGATTCGCGGCGACTGAGAACCAAAGACGGTCGAGATCAGACGCGTGCCGTTGCGCTGTGCAGAGCTCGCGAGGCAGTAGCCCGCACTGTCGGTGTGACCGGTCTTGATGCCGTCGACACTCGGATCCTGATAAAGCAGGCCGTTGCGATTACCTTGACGGATGTTGTTCCAGACGAATTCGCGCTGCGAGTACCAGCGGTAATACTGCGGGAAATCACGAATCAAGGCGCGCGCCAGAATCGCGATGTCGCGCGCCGTCGTGTAAAGCGCGGGGTCTGGCAGGCCTGTCGCGTTGGTGAAGTTCGAGTTCTTCATGCCGAGTGCGCGCGCCTGCTGGGTCATCAGTTGACCGAAGGTCTGTTCGGAGCCGGCGAGTCGTTCGGCGATGGCAATCGCCGCATCGTTGCCCGACTGCACGATCATGCCCTGCAGCAATACTTCGACGGGCACCTTGTCGCCGACTTGCAGGAAGGTCCGCGAGCCCTCGGCACGCCATGCGCGTTCGCTGATGTTGATCCGCTCGTCGAGCTTCAGTCGACCCTCGGCCAGCGCCTTGAAAGCGACGTAGGCGGTCATGACTTTGGTGATGCTTGCCGGTTCGACGCGTTGATCTTCGTTTTGTCCCGCGAGGCGTTGGCCCGTCGCGTGATCGATCAGGATCCAGGATTTCGCGGCGACCGTGGGCGGTGCCGGCACTGCGGGGACATTCGCCCGAGCCGCCGTGGTGAGCGACCCGAACATCAACAATACGGGCAGCAGCGTGCTCAGCAACAGACCAATCATCTGCGAGGCACTCGATGAGATACGGAACTTCGACGACAAGATTTGGCTCTCCGGAGAACAGCGCGAAAAAAGCGTCCGTATTGTAAACGCCTCAGTCGTGCGCAGGGCGGGCATCGGGGATGCCCGCGAGTCGCAACCGTTCGACCATGTCATCGGCTTCGAGTGCGCTGTCGATCGGTCCCACATGCACGCGGAAGACGGCACGATCAGCGAGACGCGCTTCGCGAATCAGCGCGCTGCGGATGCCAGCGGCGGCAAGTCTGCCCAACATCGCCTCGGCATTGGCGCGTTGTGTGAACGAGCCGGCCTGCAGATACCGTGCATCGACGCCGATTCCAGATGAGCGTGTTGCCGCGGTTGCTGCGGGCACGAGCGCGGCGGCGGCCGCTGCAGCAACCCTCGCGACCGCCGACGGCGCGGTCGGCGCAGTCGTGCTCGCGGTACGAACTTCCGGCCAGTCTTCGCCCGGCTCGAGCACGCGGATCTCGACCGGCGCAGTGCCCTCGCGAATCATGTCGAGTTTCCAGGCGGCGGTGTAGGACAGATCGATGATGCGATTACCGACGAACGGGCCGCGATCGTTGACTCGCACGATCACGGAGCGATTGTTCTTGAGGTTGGTCACGCGCACATAAACCGGAATCGGCAGGGTCTTGTGCGCCGCCGTCATCGCATACATGTCATAGGGCTCGCCGCTCGAGGTGCGCTCGGCGTGAAAGCCCGGTCCATACCATGAGGCGAGACCTCGCTCGACATGTCCTCGAGAGCTGCGTTGGACGCGGTAGGTCTTGCCGAACACCTCGTATTTCTCAGGGTTGCCGTAGCGACTCAAGGGTTCGCGACGTGGTACGGCGTCGGGGATGGACGCGAGGTCGCGCGGCGGTTGCGGCGCGCCGGCGACGGGTTTCGGCGGGGGCAGAGGGTCAGGAGCGGGGCGGAGCGTGCCGCAGGCGGAGAGCAGCGCGCAGAGAAGCAGCAGCAACCCGGCTGCGGTGCGTGACATCAGCGTCCGGCCACCGCCGCATCGACAGCAGCGGGCGGCTCGAGTTGCGCGGCGATGGCGGTTGCCAGATCGTGCACCGCCATCGCGTACAGAATGCTGCGGTTGTAGCGGGTGATGACATGAAAATTACGCAGGCCGACACGCACGTTCGGTCGGTCAGCGAGCTCCGCGGGGAGCAGAATCACACGCGTATCATCCGCGAGAGATTGCGGCAGTCCGAGGCCGCGTGCACGCACCGTGGCCGCCGTATCGCGCAGTTCGAGATTGCGCCGGTCGAGTGTCGGCATCACCGCGGTGAGCGTTTCAACGGGTGCTGCAACGTCGAGCAACACCGGTGTGTCGCGTTGCCAGCCGTGGGCGACAAAATAATTGGCAACGCTGCCGATCACGTCATCCCAGTCTGCGAATAAATCACGCCGCGTATTGCCCGCGCCATCGAGCAGCCCGTTCACCGCATAGCGCCGATAGCTCGAGGGCATGAACTGCGGTGCACCCATGGCGCCCGCGTAGGAGCCGAGCGTGTTGCTCGGGTCGAGTTGTTCCTCACGCGCGAGCAGCACGAACTGCTCCAGTTCCGCGCGGAAGAAGCGCGAGCGTGGTGGATAGTCGAAACCGAGCGTCATGAGTGCGTCGAGCACGCGCCATGAGCCCTTGTTGCGCCCGTAATTGGTTTCGATGCCGATGATGGCCGTGATGTATTCGGGTGCTACGCCGGTTGCGGCGCGCACCGCTTCGAGTCGGGCGTGATGCTCGCGGGCAAACTGCGCACCGCGCGCAATACGCTCCGCGGTGACCAGCCGGTTGCTGTATTCCCACCACTGCAGCACGGTTTCGGCGGGACGGGAGATCGCCGCGATGATGCGCGGCTGGAAGAGACCCGTACCGAGCAAGGCGCGCAATTCGTCCTGTGGCACGCCATGTTTTGCTGAGACTTCGTCGATGAATTGTCGGATGTCTTCGCGCGCAAGATCGAAAGGAACGGGCTCGGCAGGCAGGGTGCCTGCTGCCGCGGTGACGCCCGTGGAGGCGGCAGCGGAGTTGGTTGCGACCGCTGAAGAATTAGCCGGTGCCGGGTTGGAAGGTGCCAGCATCGGTGCGACCGCGACGCCGGGCGCGACGGTTGCTGCGGCCGATGATTTCTTTGTCGCCGACGCGCAGCCAACGAGTGACAGCAGCAACAATGACGACAGCAATGGCGCCATCGAGCGGCGCAGCGCAAACGAAGGTGACAAGCGCGGGGCGTCGTGCGGGTAGGTCATCAGGCAGCGAGCTTCCGGTTTGCGTACAACGACATGAGCATACCGAAGCCAGCGAGCAGGGTCACCATCGAAGTGCCGCCGTAACTGACGAGCGGTAGTGGTACGCCGACCACCGGCAGAAGTCCGCTGACCATGCCGGCATTGATGAACACATAAACAAAAAAGGTCGCTGCGAGACTGCCGGAGAGCAATCGCGCGAAGGTGTCGCGCATTTGTGTCGCGAGATACAGCGCGCGCAACACCACGAACAGATACAAGCCGAGCAAAATCAGCGCGCCGATCAACCCGAGTTCCTCGCCGATCACCGCAAACACGAAGTCGGTGGTGCGCTCGGGAAGAAATTCGAGCTGACCCTGCGAGCCTTGCAGGTAACCCTTGCCAAACACGCCGCCCGAGCCGATCGCGATGGTTGATTGGATGATGTGATAACCAGAGCCGAGCGGGTCGGCTTGCGGATCTAGGAACGTCAGCACGCGCTGGCGTTGGTAATCGTGCAGCAGGAACCAGCCGCCCCAAGCCGCGCCCACCGCAGCGATGCCGAGCATGACGATGATCTTGATGGCGAGCCCAGCCAGCAGCACGACGATCAAGCCTGCGGTGAGTATCAGCAGTCCGGTACCGAGATCGGGCTGCACGATGGTCAGCGCCGTCGGCAGCAGGATCACGACCGCGAGCAGCAGCAGCGTGCGGCCGTCCGGCGGCAACGGCCGCTCGCGCAGTATCCAGGCGCAAGCCATGGGCACGGCAATCTTCATGATTTCGGAAGGTTGAAAGCGGATGAAGCCGAGATCGAGCCAGCGCTGTGCGCCTTTGCCGATGTAACCCACGGCATCGACCACGATCAGCAGCAGAAGGCCGACGGCGTACAGCAGCGGCGTCATGCGTCGCAGCGCGCTCGGCCTGAGCTGCGCCAGCGCCAGCATCAGCGCGGCACCGAGCGCGAGTCGGATGCTGCCCCGCAGCACCGAGTCCCAATCGCCTCCCGATGAACTGTAGAGGATGAACTGTCCGTAAAGCGCGATTGCCGCAATCCCGGCGAGCAGCGGACCATCGAGCCGCAACCTGCCGAGCACTTGCGTCGTGCGCGTCAGCGTGCGGGTGGTGGCATCTTCGACCTCTTCGCGCAGCATCGGCTATTCCTCGCCGCCACTCGCGGGGCTGCCGCTCGCGACGCTGCCTGCCGGCGTGGCAGTCATCGCCGTCATTACCGCGGACTGACGCGGAAACTTGCGCAGCAGATAGGCGTCCATGATGCTGCGGGCGATCGGTGCCGCCGTCCCGCTGCCGCTACGGCCGTTTTCGACGATGACCGCCACGGCAATCTTTGGCGCATCCGCAGGTGCAAACGCGACAAACCAGGCATGGTCGCGCAGCCGCTCGTCGATTGCTGCCTCGTTGTAGCGCGCGTTCTGTGCGACCGTGAATACCTGCGCAGTGCCGGTCTTGCCGGCGATGGTGTAGGGCGCGCCCGCCGCCGAGCGCGTCGCGGTACCGCCCTGCATCACCGCCAGCATGCCATCGACGACGGTTTCCCAATCTTCGGCCTTGCCCGCGTCGGGCGTCGGCAGCGCTTTGGGCGCGAGGTTCGTGACCTTCTGCGTCTCGGGATCGCGCAGCGCACGCACGAGGCGAGGACGAAAATTGCGGCCGCGTGTGGCGAGAATCGCGGTCATGTGGGCCAACTGCAGCGGCGTGCTCGTCATGTAGCCCTGACCGATGCCGAAGATCACGGTTTCGCCCGGAAACCAAACCTGATCGCTGCGCTTGCGAAAGGCCTGCTTTTTCCACTCGGGCGAGGGCAGGATGCCGGCCTTCTCGCCGCCGATATCGATGCCGGTGATTTCGCCGAGCCCAAATTCGGCGAGAAAGTCATGCAGGCGGCGCGGTCCGAGCTGGGCCGCCATGTCATAGAAATAGGTATCGCAGGACTGCGCGATCGCCGTGCGCAGATCCGTCGCGCCATGGCCGCGCGGTTGCCAGTCGCGAAAGCGGTGGCTGCTGCCGGGCAATGAAAAAAATCCGACGCAATAATGCGGGGTGATCGGATCGATCACGCCATGGGTCAGACCGGCGAGTGCCACCACGGGCTTGATGGTCGAGCCTGGCGGATAGGTGCCGCGCAGCGCGCGGTTGAAGAGCGGGCGATCCGGATTTTCATTGAGTTCGCGGAATTCGGTGCGCGTGAGGCCACGGGCAAACAGGTTCGGATCGAACCCCGGACGACTGACGAGTGCGATGACGTCACCGTTGTTCGGGTCAAGCGCGACGATCGCGGCGCGTTGATCGCGCACCGCCTCCTCGGCGACCCGCTGCACTTCGAGATCGAGAGTCAGAAAAAGGTCGGTGCCCGGATCGCCCGGTACGGTCTGCAGCGCTGCCTCGAGGGCGCCCGCCTTCTCCACCGAGCGACCGCGCGCATTGACCATGATTTCGCGCCGACCGTTGCGACCACGCAGCGCGTCCTCGTAGGCCAACTCGACGCCGATCTTGCCGATGGTCGAGGTACCGGCGTACTGCTCGCGATCGATGCGTTTCAGGTCGCTCTCGGAGAGGGTGCCGACGTAGCCGAGGGCGTGGACGGCGAGCTCGCCATGCGGGTAGGTGCGTGCGAGCCGCGTGCGGATATCGACGCCAGGAAAGTCGAACCGGTGCACGGCAAAGCGTGCCATGTCCGCCTCATCGAGGCGCAGACGGATTGGCACGCTGTCGAACGGGCGCCGCGAGCGCACGATGCGTCGCGCATCGTCGAGTTCATCGGCTTCAAGCAGACCGATGCGCACGAGGCCGCGCAGCGTGGTTTCGACATCGCCCACTTCCTCCGGCACGAGTTCGAGCTGATAAGCCGGCTTGTTTTCGGCGAGGATTACACCGTTGCGGTCGTAGATGATGCCGCGCGGCGCGGGCTGCGGTTCGATGCGCACGCGATTGCCTTGGGCGAGATCGGTGTAGCGATCGTGCTGAATGATCTGCAGCCACACGAGGCGCCCAAGGATCACCGTCGCCAGCACGGCGATGATCACCGTGGCGGCGAGCGAGCGCTGTTCGAAGAGCCGCTGCTCGCGCCATGAATCTTTGATGCGTCCGCGGATACCCATGGAGTGAAGCGCCTGCCTCCCGTGCTCAGCGTCGCGCGCGGTTTTCGGCCGCCTGCCAGGATGCGGTAAGCGGCCACAACAGCGGGCCTGTCAGCACCGGCAGCCAGCGCAGCCAACCGCCGGTCGTATTGCCCGTGAACCCGTCTATGGCCCAGGTAATCGCCTCGCAGGCCACCAGCAGCAGCCCCACGAATACGGTCTGCTCGAACATTGGCTTGTTGCGGATGATGAGATGCTGGCGAATGGCCACGTAGGCGACGAAGCTGAGCGCGAGCGCGTGCTGACCGAGCGCCACGCCACGATAGACATCGAGAGCGAGGCCGACCGCGAAGCCGAGCCCGATGCCACCGAGGCGTGGTGCGATCAATGACCAGAAGAGTACGACCAGCACGGCAAAAGGCGGGCGAGCTGCCGCCACCCAAACCGGCAGTGGCACAACCTGCAGCACGAATGCGACAACGGCGCTGAGCAGCAGGCGGCGAGGCATCGATGCGGCGATCACGGCGTGACCCTCGCATCGACTGCGCTCGAGGCTGCCGTCGTTGCTGCGCTCGGTGACGTGCTCGATGCTGCAGCGGGAGCCGCCGGGTGCGTTGCGCGAAACCAAAGAAATGCGACCACGCGGTCGCGATCGAGTCGGGCCGCGCTCGCAGCCTGTACCTGCGCGAGCGGCGAGCCACCGTCGCGACGGACGCTGCGCACGGTGGCGACCGGATATCCCGCCGGAAACACGCCGCCCAAGCCCGAAGTGAGCAGAAGATCGCCCTCGCGGACATCGGTTTGCAGCGGCATCAGCGGCAAGCTCAAATCTCCCGCGCGACCGGTACCGAGCGCGAGTGTGCGCTGCCCCGTGCGCGCAATTTGCACGGGCACGGCGTGCTCGGGATCGGCAAGCAAAATGATCTCGCTGCTCCACGGACCGACGCGCAGTGCCTGACCCACGAGGCCGCCGCCGCTGATCACGGCTTGCCCCTTGAATACGCCGTGCATGGCGCCACGATCGACGGTGTAGCGCTGGCGCAGCCGATTGGTTTCTTCGGCGATCACGCGTGCGGTCAACCAGCGCTCGGCGACATCAGCGGCTGCAGTACGCAGGTCGCGCAATTCGCGGTTCTCGCGTTCGAGATCGGCGCGACGCAGGGCAAGCAGCTCGAGTTCGCGGATGCGCGCACGCAGTACGGAATTTTCCTGCTGCAAGGTCGCGCGTTGCTCGAAAGTCTGGCGCGTCCACTGCCAGGCGTTGGCGGGTGAGGCGAGCGCCATCTGCAGCGGATAAGCAATGGCCTGCAGCGCAAAACGCGTGGAGTTCAACCAACCGCTGCGTTGGTCGATCCACATCAGCGCAAGCGCCAGCAGCGCGTAGCCGAAGAAGCGCAGCCCCGCCGGGGTGCCGCGTTGCAGAATGTTTCGGCTGGTGGCCGGGTTATTCAAGCCCGAAGTTGCCGGGGCCGAGCTCGTCCATCAGTTCGAGGATGCGACCTCCACCGCGCGCCACACAGGTGAGCGGATCTTCAGCGATCACCACGGGCACACCGGTTTCCTCGGTGATGAGTTTGTCGATGTCGCGCAGCAACGCGCCGCCGCCCGTGACCACGATGCCGCGATCCGCCACGTCCGAGCCAAGCTCGGGCGGGGTTTGTTCGAGCGCCTGCTTCACCGCACCGACGATGCCCTGCAGCGGTTCCTGCAGTGCCTCGAGAATTTCGTTGCTGTTGAGCGTGAAGCTGCGCGGCACACCTTCGGAGAGGTTGCGTCCCTTCACCGAGATCTCGCGTACGGTCTGCCCTGGATAAGCCGAACCGATTTCGATCTTGATGCGTTCGGCGGTAGTTTCGCCGATGAGGATGCCGTAATTGCGGCGCACGTAACTCATGATCGCTTCGTCGAAGCGATCGCCGCCGATGCGTGCCGATTGCGCGTAGACGATGCCGTTGAGCGAGATGACGGCGACTTCGGAGGTACCACCGCCGATGTCGAGCACCATCGAGCCGCGCGCCTCTTGCACCGGCAGTCCCGCGCCCACCGCTGCAGCCATCGGTTCGCTGACGATTGCGACCGTGCGCGCACCCGCGCCCTCGGCCGATTCGCGGATCGCGCGCCGCTCGACCTGCGTCGAACCGACCGGCACGCATACGAGTACGCGCGGCGATGGCTTGAGCAGACGGTTGTCGTGCACCTTGGCGATGAAGTACTGCAACATCTTTTCGGTGTAGGTGAAGTCGGCGATCACGCCGTCTTTCATCGGCCGCACTGCAGTGATGTTGCCCGGGGTGCGACCGAGCATGCTCTTGGCATCCGAGCCGACAGCGACGATGACTTTGCCGCCGCGGCTGTAGTCATCCTGTACCGCCACGACCGAAGGTTCGTTGAGCACGATGCCGCGATCGCGCACGTAGATGAGGGTGTTGGCCGTGCCGAGATCGATCGAAATATCGCTCGAGAAATAGCCGCGCAGACGTTTGAACATCGTGAATTAGCCGGAGCTCGGAGGGGATGGGAAAAGGGCTGGGAAAAGACTGGCAATTTAGCAACCCGCGCGACCTTCCACAAGGCAACGGTGATATCATCTCGGGCCCGGTTCAGGCCGGGTTTACAGCCGTTTTTCAGCTCAATCCAGTCGGACACCGCCTCGCGCCATGAGCCTCAACCGAGCAGACATCGAAAACATCGCGCGCCTCGCGCGCCTCGAACTGACGGAGGCCGAGATCCCGGTCTACGTCGATTCCCTCTCGCGCATTTTCGCCTTCGTGGGTGAACTCGATCGCGCACCGACCGCCGGCATCGAGCCGATGGCGCATCCGCTGCCCGGGCTCGCGCAGCGCTTGCGCGCCGACGAGGTCAGCGAAAACGACCGACGCGCGCTCTACCAGCAGAACGCCCCCAAGGTCGAAGCGGGGCTGTATCTGGTGCCGAAGGTGATCGAGTGAGCGCCCCGGCCCCCACTGTCGCGGCGTTGGCTGCCGGCCTCGCCGAGGGCGAGTTTTCCAGCGTTGAACTCACCCGCACCTACCTCGAGCGCATGGCGAGTGCGCAGCCACTGCTCAATGCCTTCATCACCCAGACCGCCGAGTCGGCGCTGACTGCGGCCGCAGCGGCGGATGCCGCAAGGGCTGCCGGGCGTGCGGGCCCACTGACCGGCGTACCGATCGCCCACAAGGACATCTTCTGCACAGAGGGCGTGCGCACGACCTGCGGCTCCAAGATGCTCGCCGATTTCATCTCACCGTACGACGCCACGGTGGTATCGGGTTTACGTGCCGCGGGCACGGTGATGCTCGGCAAACTCAACATGGACGAGTTCGCCATGGGCTCCTCCAACGAGACCAGCTTCTTCGGTCCGGTACGTAACCCCTGGAACACCGATATGGTGCCCGGTGGTTCTTCCGGTGGTTCTGCCGCCGCGGTCGCCGCGCGCATCGCCCCGGCGGCCACCGCCACCGATACCGGCGGTTCGATTCGCCAGCCCGCTGCGCTCTGCGGCGTCACCGGCATCAAACCTACTTATGGGCGCTGCAGCCGCTACGGCATGATCGCCTTCGCCTCGAGCCTCGATCAGGCGGGGCTCATCACGGTGAGCGCCGAAGACGCCGCGCTGCTGCTCGGGCCGATGTCGGGGTTCGATCCGCGCGATTCGACCAGCGTCGAGTCGGCCGTGCCCGACTACACGCGCACGCTTGGCGATTCGCTGCAGGGGCTGACGCTCGGATTGGTTACCGAATTCTTTGACAAAGGCCTGGATGCGGCTTGCGAGCAGCGCATACGCGATGCCATCGCAGTCTATGAAAAACTCGGTGCCAAGGTGCGCGAGGTCAGCTGCCCGAACTTGCCGCTTTCCGTGCCGACCTATTACGTGGTTGCACCCGCCGAGTGTTCCTCGAATCTCGCGCGCTTCGATGGCGTGCGTTTCGGTCATCGCTGCGAATCACCAAAGAATTTGACCGACCTCTATTGCCGTTCGCGTGGTGAAGGCTTCGGCGCGGAGGTCAAGCGTCGCATCATGACCGGCACCTATGTGCTGTCTGCCGGCTATTACGATGCCTATTATCTGAAGGCGCAGCGCGTGCGGCAGTTGATCAGCGCGGATTTCGCAAGAGCGTTCACCCAGTGCGATCTGCTGCTCGGGCCGACCTCGCCGACGCCCGCATTTCGCATCGGCGCCAAGTGCGACGATCCGATCACCATGTATCTCAACGACATCTACACCATCGGCGCCAACCTTGCGGGTTTGCCCGGGATGTCCATCCCCTGCGGTTTCGTCGAGGGTCTGCCGGTCGGTCTGCAGATCATCGGTCCGCATTTCTCCGAGGCGCGCATGCTCAATGCGGCGCATCGCTACCAGCAGGAAACCGACTGGCACCTTCGCGTGCCGGCGGCGTTTGCCTGAGGACCCGCCATGGAATGGGAAACCGTCATCGGTCTCGAGATCCACGCGCAGCTCGCCACGCGCTCGAAGATTTTTTCCGGCTCGGCCACGGCCTATGGCGCCGAGCCCAACACCCAGGCCAATCTCGTCGATCTCGGCTACCCCGGCGTGTTGCCGGTGCTCAATGCCGAGGCCGTCCGCATGGCGGTGCGCTTCGGGCTCGCCATCGGCGCACAGATCGCGCCGCACTCGGTGTTTGCGCGCAAGAATTATTTTTACCCCGACCTGCCCAAGGGTTATCAGATCAGCCAGTACGAACTGCCGATCGTCGCCAAGGGCGTACTCGATATCGTGCTCGATGACGGCACGCGCAAGCGCGTTGGTATCACCCGTGCCCACCTCGAAGAAGACGCCGGCAAGTCGCTGCACGAAGGGCTGCCGGGGCTCACCGGCATCGATCTCAATCGCGCCGGCACGCCGCTCATCGAAATCGTCAGCGAGCCCGAACTGCGCTCGGCTAAAGAAGCCGTCGCCTACATGAAAAAAGTGCACACGCTGGTGCGCTACCTCGAGATCTGCGACGGCAACATGCAGGAAGGATCCTTTCGCTGCGACGCCAATGTGTCGGTGCGCCCGAAGGGCAGCGAAAAATTTGGCACGCGAGCCGAAATCAAAAACCTCAACTCCTTCCGCTTCGTCGAAAAAGCGATCAACTACGAGATCGAGCGGCAGATCGAACTCATCGAGAGCGGCGGCAAGGTGGTGCAGGAGACACGTCTCTACGATCCCGACAAGGGCGAGACGCGCTCCATGCGCTCCAAGGAAGAAGCCAACGATTACCGCTACTTCCCTGACCCCGATCTGCTGCCCGTGGTGCTTGAGGAGTCATTCATCGCCAGCATCAAGGCAGCATTGCCCGAGTTGCCCGATGAAAAGGCGGCTCGGTTCGTACGCGACTATGGGCTCTCCGAATACGACGCCGGCGTCCTCACTGCCAGCCGCGAACTCGGTGCCTTCTACGAAGATGTGGTCCAGCGCGTCGGTCGCGACCCCAAACTCTGCGCGAACTGGGTGATGGGTGATCTGGCTGCGTTCCTCAACAAGGACAATCTCGAGATCACCGAGTCCAAGGTCGACTCTGCAGCGCTCGCGGGACTCGTCACGCGCATCGTCGATGCGACCATCTCCGGCAAGATTGCCAAGGACGTGTTCGAGGCGATGTGGGCCGAGGGCGGCAGCGCCGACGAAATCATCGAGAAAAAAGGCCTGCGACAAATCACCGACACGGGTGCAATCGAACAGGCGATCGAAGACGTCATGGCAAAAAATCCGGGTCAGTTGGCGGACTATCGTGCCGGCAAAGACAAGCTGTTCGGTTTCTTTGTCGGTCAGGTGATGAAGACGACCGGCGGCAAGGCCAATCCCGCGCAGCTCAACGAGCTGCTCAAGAAAAAACTCGCCGGCTGAGCGGCGAGTCACGCGCAACCGATTCCATGACGCCGCCCGAGCAGCCGCCCGCGCAGCCGCCAGCGCAGTCGTCCGCGCAGTCGGCGCGTCGAGTTGTCGACTTTGTGCAGCGATTCACGGTCGAGCAACAGGCCGTGCGTGGTCAGCTCGTGCGTCTTGGGCCGGCGTGGCTCGCGCTGCGCGAGCACGGTGAGTATCCGCCGTCGGTGCGCCGTCTGCTGGGCGAGGCCGTATCTGCGGTCGTGCTGCTGGCGTCCACGCTGAAATTCGAAGGTGAGCTCACGCTGCAGTTGCAGGGCAGTGGTGCTGCGCGGTTGCTGGTCGCGCAGTGTACGCACGACTTTCGCGTCCGCGCCGTGGCTCGCTTCGATCGCGAGCGCTGCGAGGCGCTGAACGAGGAGGGCGATTTTGCCGCGCTCGCCGGCGAGGGCAGTATCGTGGTCACCATCGAGGCCGATCGACGCGCCTCGCGCTATCAGGGCATCGTGCCGATCAGCGGCGGGTCACTGGCGGCATCGATCGAACATTACTTTGCCAATTCCGAGCAGCTGCCGACGAGTCTTGTGCTAGCCGCCGATGATTTCGGCGTTGCCGGCTTGCTCGTGCAGCGCATGCCCAGCGTGGGGGGTGACGAAGTCGAGGCCGATCGCACCTTCGCCGCGGCCATGACAGCGCTCACCGGAGTGGCGAGCGATGAATTGCTCGTGCGTCCTCCGGAGCAACTGATGCGTCGGGCCTTTGGGGGGCTCGATCTTCGTCTGCATGACACTCAGGCGGTCGAGTTTCGCTGCCGCTGCAGTGCGCAGCGCGTGGGGGGCATGCTGCGCTCGCTGGGCGAGGCCGAGGTACGGTCGATTTTGACCGAGCAGGGTGCGGTTACCGTGACCTGCGAGTTCTGCCACAAGCCTTGGCAGTTCGATGCGGTCGATGTGTCACGCATGTTCGGTGCGGCGATCGATCAGGCACCCGGATCCGGCACCGTCAACTGACTCAGCTGCGGTGTTCGCTCGCGAGGTACTCCTCGCTTTGCATCTCGATCAGCCGACTCGCGGTGCGCTCGAACTCGAAGCGCAGTCGCTCGCCTCGATAAAGCTGGGTCGGTGCGGCCGCCGCCGACATCACGAGATTGACGCGGCGATCATAGAATTCATCGACCACGGCGATGAAGCGCCTTGCGGCATCCTCGCGGTCTCGATCGAACACCGGAACGCTGGAGATCAACACCGACTGGAATTCGCGGGCGATGCTGACATAGTCGTTCTGGCTGCGGGGGCCTTCGCAGAGCGCTGCAAAATCGAACCACACGACGTTGTCGCAGACGCGCACGACCTCGATCGGGCGCCCCTCGATCTCGATTGATCCGCCCGTGGTGCCGAGCCCGTCGGCCAGATCCTCGAAGATCTCGGCAAGGTCGGCGGCTGTGCGCGCGGAGTCGCTCTGCAGATAGATCGGCATGCGGGTCAGCTGGC
>JBILGD010000106.1:0-8727 GCA_044351225.1 Steroidobacteraceae bacterium | reverse complement strand
TCGTTCTTCATCCTGTGCCGGATCGAGCAGGAAGTTGCGCGCCTGTACGCCGAAGGTACGGGTGTGGAAAGGATCGATCGGCACTTTGACCGAGAATGTGATGATCGACATGCCTTCCTGAAAGACCGGTTGGATGCGATGACAGATGCCGATCAGACTGAACTCGAGCGAAACACTGGTGAAACCGCGGTCAGCATTGAGGATCTTGGCCATCTCGCCGGTCTTCTGCTCCACCTTGGGCGCGGGCCGCGTGCGCTGCACCTTGCCGCCATAAGTCGTCGGCGTGATCGGTACCACCATCACTCGCGGTGCGCGGCGCGTACCGAAGGTCGGATGCACGAAATTGATGTGCGCCGTATCGAGTGAATTTTCTTCGAAGCGCTGCCAATTCACCGTGGCCTCGGCGCGATAAGGAATGAGGCGCCAATGTTCCGGATCGTCGAACTCGGGCAGCAGATCGGGAATCGGTGGTCGCTCTTCCTCGGGCAAGTCACCCAGGAACACCCAGACCCAGCCGTATTTTTCGTGGGTCGGATAGGAGTCGATGCGCACACGCTTCGGGATGACGGCATCCTCGCCCATGGCTGGAATCTTCACGCAGCGTCCATCGCTGGCGAACTCCCAGCCGTGATACGGGCAGGCGACATGGCCTGACGCGACGGTACCGTTGCAGAGCGCAGCGCCACGGTGGCAGCAAGTGTTCGCGAGACACACCGCCTTGCCCGTCGGGTCACGGAACAGCACAAAATCGCAGCCGAGCATGCGGGTACCGAACGGCTTTTCGGCCGTCACCTCGCTCGACAATGCGGCCACATACCAATTGTTGATCAGCATAGTGAGACTCCCTGTCCCTGAATTTTTGCTTGCGTGATAAGGATGTTCAGAGCTTCGCCGGCGTACCGGTCTGCATGAGATAAGCCTGCTTGCGCACGAAACGCAGGATGGAACCAGGACCCATTCGAGAACCGCCGAGCCCCGAGAAGCCGAACGAATTCTTTTCGGCCTCGTACGTTTGGTAGGTCAGCCCGGCATCATTGAGGCTGATGCCACCGACGTTGAGCCTCGCGGCGACGGCGCGGGCTTCATCCAGCGTGGCCGCAAACACTGCGCCTGACAAACCGAAGGCGCTGTCATTGGCAAGAGCGATCGCCTCGTCGAGATTGTCGACAGCCATCACCGGAATGATGGGACCAAAGGTTTCTTCGGTCATGAGCGCCATGCGGTGATCGACGTCAACGACCACCGTGGCAGGACACCAGCGTCCGCCATCGAGGTTCAGCGTCTTGCCGCCGCAAAGAATTCGGGCGCCTTTGGCGAGTGCATCGTCGAGGTGAGCATCGATGATATCGGCCTGACGAGCAAAGATCAGTGGACCGAGTTGCCCAACCGCGATGTCCGGATGATTGATGCTGATCCGGCTCGCCTTGTCGACCAGTTGCACGACGAAGTCATCGAAAATCCGCCGATCGACATAGACACGTTCGATCGACAAACAGGCCTGACCGGTAGCCATGCAGGAAGCGCGCAGCACGGCGTCGCTTGCGCGCTCGAGATCAGCGCCCTGCAGCACCAGCGCCGGATCTTTACCACCGAGTTCAAGGAACGCCGGAATGAAGCGCCGAGCGGCCGCTTCGGCGACCTTCCTGCCGTTGGGCACGCTACCCGTGAAGCAGACCGCGTCGGCGACATCGACCAGTGCCGCACCGGTCGCACCGTCACCCAACACGAACTGCAGCACGGCCTCGAGTTCGGGCACGGTGCGCAGCGTCTTCTGCAAAGGCGCGACAAAACGAGGCGTGACTTCACTCGGCTTGATGAGCACGGCGCAGCCAGCCGCAAGCGCAGGCACGGCGTCGATGAGCGACAGCGTCACCGGAAAATTCCATGGCGAGATCACACAGACCAGCGGATACGGCACGAGGCCGCCGGCGAGTTTGACGGTAGGCAACAAAGCCGAATCGCGCTCACCGACCTGCAGCAGACCCGGCGCTTCGCGCGACCAGCGACGCACATTGCGGATCGCCCCCGCGACCTCGCCACGCGCCACCGTCAACCGTCCGGTATCGCGCGACAGAGCGGCCACGATTTCGTCCTGAGCCGCCTCGAGCGCATCGGCCCAGCGCGCCAGGATCGCGGCGCGCGTTTCAGCGCTCAGCGCACGCCATGCAGGCTGCGCCGCGCGCAAACGTCGAGCGGCGGTGGCCACATCGACGGCTGTGGCGGCAACGATCTGCAAATCGACCTGCCCGCTGCGCGGATCGCGCACGGGCAGCATGCGTTGGGTGGAGGGCACGGCGTTCATGGGCTATTTATATTACAAATAATACATTTGGCGCATTACGGAAGTCCGCTATCGTCCGCCGCCGCTGGCGGCTCGGGTCAGTCGGATATGGTGGTCATAATGATCGCCGCGATAGAACGCGAGCAGACGCTCGACCGGCCGTTGGCGCGTATCAAACACCACGAGCCGCACCCTCACGAGCGCAGCACCCACCGGCACGCCGAGCAAGCGTCCGAGCCGCGCATCGGCGAGGGTGGCACCGATCATCTGATCACCCCAACCGATGTCGATGCCCTTGCGTTCGAGCAGGGTCAACATCGGATGCGTGTTGAGTTCGTTCGGCGAAAACCGGATCTTGAGGTCGCTGGGGATGAAGGTTTCGCAGTAGCCGATCGGTTTGCCATCGAGCAGGCGCACATGCGCGGCGCGCTGCACGCGACTTCCCGAAGGCAGCCGCAAGTCTCGCGCCGTCTCCGGATCAGCGCTCACCATTTCGACCACGGCGTCGGAGATACGCGTGTTGGAACCCAGCCGTCGCACCTTGCGCAGCAGCTGCTCCATGTCGCCCTGCACCGGCGCATCGGCGAGATCTTCGGTGACGAAGGTGCCGCGACCCGGGTTGCGAACGATCAGCCGTTCGTCATCGAGCAGTGCCAGTGCCTTGCGCGTCGTGATGCGCGACACGCCAAAGAGGCTGCAGAGCTCGTCCTCGGTGGGCAACTGGCTGCCGGGCTTGTAGCGCCCTTGATAAATCCAGTCGCGCATCACCGTGTAGATGTAGAGGTAGCGCGGGCCACGAAGGCCCGCTTCCCCTGCCGGCTTGGTTTTGCCTTTTTTCATCCGGCCATTGTCGACGATTCGCGGCGGGTCAGAACCTCTTCGTGAACGTCACACCGAAGTTGCGTCGATCAGGCAGGAACCCCGCAAACGCGCGCGAGTTTGCGGTGTAGGGGCCCATGCCATCGTCGTCTCTGAAGGCCACCGAACGCAGGATGGTGGTCGGCGTATCGTCATCGGTCACATTGCGGCCCCAGATTGTCAGATCCCAGGTCTCCGCCGCGAGCGCAAGACGCAGATTCACGTTCTCGCGCGGACCCACCCAAGCGAGGTTGTAAAAACCTTCGTACTGCTTGCCGAGTCGCACGTAATCGGCGCGCGCCGACCAACGCAGCCCTGTGCCACCGAGCGTATGAGCCAGCGTCAGGCTGCCGGAGAGCTGGGTTTCGGGTTGTGCGGGAATGTTGGTGCCAAGGCCATGGAAGGTAGCGCCTTGCAATGATTCGCCGGTGCCACAGTAGGGGCTCGCAGCGCCGCCACGGGCGCAGATCGGCTTCACCTTCGTGGTGCCGTAGGCCAGGATGCCTTCGAGTGCTTCGCCGGCGGAATTGGTCCGGCCCGTTTCGATCTCGGTATCGGCATTGGAATACGCGATGCGCGCCGTAAGCCAGTCGCGAATCAGCTCACCCGAGGCCTCGACTTCGAAGCCACTGATGCCCGTGCGACCGAAGTTGGCGGTGTAACGCGTGATCGTGGCCACACCACCGCATTCGCCTGGCAGACAGATGCCGGAGGACTCCTGGTTCGTCCAGTCGATGTCGAAGTACGCGGCCAATAATTGCAGTCGACCATCGAACAGGCGACCCTTGAAACCTGCTTCGAGGTTGCGGGCTTCTTCTTCTTCGGTGAAACGCAACTGCGGCGGCAACTCGGGTGCCGTGTTGATGGTGACCGGCTTGCTGCCCTTGGCATAGACGGCATAGATCATCATGTCGTCGTTCAACTTGAAGTCGACCGTGGCGCGCGGCAGGAAGCTGTCGGTTTCCGACACGGCGTTGAGGCCATTGACCGGATTACGCAGGTTCACTCGATCCTTTTGCCAGCGCCCCTCGGCCGACAAGGACAGTCGATCGGTCAGGTCGTATTCGAGCCGGCCATACACCGCGCGGTTGGTCGCGCTCAAGGTGCCCGCGTTGGCAGCCGGCGCCGGCAAACGATACGTGGCGACCTCGGTACGGGAATTGTCAAAGTAATAAACGCCGGCCAGCCAGCCGAAACGCCCCTCCGTATTACCGAGCAAACGCAGCTCCTGCGATTTGTCCTCGAAAGTGAACTGCCGATCGAAGGTGATCGCTGGCAAGTTCACGACGGCGGCATAAGTGAGGGCAGCACGATAGGTGAGATCGAAACCGTCGCGCTGCTTCTCGTCGGTATAGGCCGAAATCGAGGTCAGGTTGGCAAAACCGAGATCCCAGTCGACGGTCAACGAGGTCCGCGTTGCCTTGCGATCGAGTCCTGCCTCACCGTCGGAAGCGGTGTAGCGACCGTTGAACGGCGACGGAATGCTGGCATTGGCCGCTGCCAAAGAAATCTGGCTCGGCGAGATGCGCAATTGACCGCAGTAGTAGAGCGGCAAGGTCGGCCGAGCACTGCGCGGGTCCACGAGGCAGTTGTTGCCGAGCGGGCTCTGCGCAGCCACCGCCACCTGGTCATCGCTGTCGCGGGTATACACGGTGCGCAGGTAGACGCTGACGGTATCCGACGGTTGCCAGCGCAAACCGAAAGTACCGTTGGTCGTCTGCTGGCCGCCGATGTTGAATCGACCGTCATAGTTGTTCTTGTACATGCCGTCGACTTCGAAGCCGCGCGCGCCAACGATGAAGGACAGCGTGTCGGACAATGGCCCGGACATCGTTCCCGATACTTCGGCACGACCGTATTCGCCTAAGGTCACGCCGATCTCGCCGCCGAACTCGCGGCCCGGCTTGCGGGTGATGTAGTTGATGGCACCACTCAAGGTCGAACGACCAAAGAGCGCACTCTGCGGACCCTTGAGGATCTCGACGCGCTCGAGGTTCGAGAGCTCCACGCCCTGGGCCGAGCTTGAGCCGACGAAGACGCCATCGACATAGACACCGACATAGCCCTGGGTCGGGATGACGGTGTTGATGCCGCGAATCGAGATGCGATCACCGCTGCGGCCCTGCGACGAGCTGACGAACAGCCCGGGCGTACTTTCGGCGATGTCACGAATGCTGCCGGCTCCCGCCGCCGCGATGTCCTCGGCGGTAAACGCGGCGATGCTGAGTGGCACGTCGATCAGGCGCTCTTCGACCTTGCGCGCCGTGACCACGATCTCATCGAGATCATTCGCCCCGGGTGCTTGATCGGCTGCGATCGGCGCAATGAGTGCCGCACTCGCCAGTGCGGCGACGCCCGCCTGCCACGCCTTCAGGGAATGACCGTCGGTATTGTTATCTTCGCTCATAAGCCTTGCCTCCTGAATACGGGCCAGCGACCCGCGCGTTGTCAACTTTTGACCCTGCGTTGCGGGATGAGTGTCGCGGCGATGCCCAGCGCGACGAACACCAGCAATGCCGCAATCACCTCGCCGAAGTAATTCCACGGTTCCAGCCAGATCTCTTCGTAAAAGCCCCAGCGGGGAAAGAACTCGCCGAGCGGAATCCACAAAATCGCCTTGGTCGGAATGGCGTAACGGATGGCTGCCATGACCCGCGTGAAGTGGCAGAGCCGAAAGAGCAGATAACCGCCCCAGAGCAGCAAGCCACCGACCAAGGCATAGGTGACCGGGTGGTAATAGCCGAGGAAACGTGGATCACCCATGAAGAGGGACGCGGCGTAGCAGAACCACAGCACCGTCAGTGTTTCCATGAAAGTGATACGCCCGAAATTGCGCTCGTGACCGGATTGCGGTCGCCCGAGGTTCAGGTGCAGTCGACGCTGCAACCAAAGAAAGGCGTTGCACTTGGTATCCTTGTCGAGTACGAAATAGAGCAGGATCAGAATGCAGATCCCGATCGAACCCTGGATGAAAAGCAGATTCATCGGTCGCGGACGACCCTCGAGGCTCGCCATCGGCATTTGCAGCGAGATTTCGTTGAATTTGAAGGCGTAGGCGGCCCATCCCGTCCACAGCAGCAATGCCGAGAGATAACCGAGCACCGTCGCGGTACTTTCCTTGCGGCTGCGGACCGCGGTAATCAGCAACCCGAGCGCCAGCAGGCCGAGAGGCAGGAAGACAAGGTGGCTTTGTTCGCGCCCAAACAGCCGATAGCCCATGACGCTCAGGCTGTGGGTGAGCGGTGTGCCCAAAAACGCCACAAACAGCGCCAACAAACCGACGAACGGCGGCGCCAACCCCCTGCGTTCGGGGGTGGTCGAGGCGGAAGTCTCGATGCTCCCGTTTTCCAACTGTGACCTCCCTTATGTATTATCGATATAACAATTCGGTTCGCAACGCAAGCCCGGATACTGGATCATCCAACCCGTGACCCACGGAGCGCTACGCATGGCCAAAGCTGCAAGAGTTTTCTTTGCCCTTCTGCTCTCGGCAGCCCCCGCGCTCGCGCTCTCTGCCACGCTGGTACGCGGCATTGGCAGCGAGCCGGAGAGTTTCGATCCGCACAAGGCGGTCGGTACTTCCGCTTCGGTGGTGATCTACGATTTATTCGAAGGCCTCGTGACCGTCGACGCCAACGGCGAGGCGGCACCTGGTGCGGCCGAGAGTTGGAGCACCAATGCCGATCGCTCGGTCTACACGTTCAAGCTCCGGCCAAATCTCAAATGGTCCGACGGCACGCCGCTGACGTCGGCAGACTTCGTTTATTCGATGAGGCGGTTGCTCGCACCCGAAACCGCCGCGCGTTACGCGTCGTTCCTGTACATCGTCAAAGGTGCACGCGCCGTCAACACGCAACGCGCCGCAGCCGAGACCCTCGCCGTGCGCGCGCCGGATCCGCGCACCGTGGTGTTCGAGCTCGAAGGCCCGGCGCCGCAATTCCTTGAGATCCTCACCGGCGTGGCCACGGTTGCCGTGCCCCGACACGCCATCGAAAAATTCGGGCGCGAGTGGACGCGCCCAGGCAATCTCGTCTCGAACGGTGCCTACCAGCTCGTCGATTATTCGCCCAATACCTTCATCAAGGCGAAGCGCAACGCCAACTTCCACTCGGTTGCCAGCGTCAAGATCGACGACATCAGCTATTTGCCCATCGAAGACGACAACGCCAGCCTCAAACGCTTCCAGTCCGGCGAGCTCGACATCACGCAGCGCTTTCCGCCCGAACAACTCGACAAACTGCGACGCGAGAAAAACCGCTCGCTGCGCACTGCGCCGGGTCGCGGCAGCACCATGCTGGCGCTCAACACGCGCCAGAAGCCCTTCGATGATCCGCGTGTACGCCGCGCGCTCGCGCTTGCGCTCGACCGCGATGTGCTGACGGGGAGGATCCTGCGCAACACCGCCGAACCGGCGTATTTCGTGGTGCCGAGCAGCATCGGCGGCTACGACAGCCTGCGACCCGACTGGGCGGCGCTGCCGATGGCCGAGCGCCAGAAGCAGGCTCGCGCACTGCTCGCGCAGGCGGGCTTCGGACCCGGCAAACCCCTGCGTTTCACGATGCAGTACTACACCGAAAGCAAGACACGCACGCTGGCGGTCGCGATGGTGTCGATGTGGCGCGCCGTTGGGGTGAACTGCGAACTCATCAACAAGGATCTGGGTGCGGTGATTTCTTCGGTCAACGCCGGCAACTATCAGGTCTCGCTGTACGCCTGGTACTCATCTTTCGATGATCCGTTCACCTTCCTCGATCTCTTTATCCAGAAACCTCGCGGGTCGATCACGGGCTACTCGAACGTCGACTACGACAACGCCTTTCGCAGCGCCAATCGCACGCCAGATCCGCTCGCGCGTGCCAAGGCGCTTGCCGAGGCCGAAGCCCTGCTGATGCGCGACATGCCGGCGATTCCTCTGTTCTTCGCCGAAGGTCAAAAATTGGTGGGTCCGCGCGTCGGCGGCTGGGTGGATAACGCGCGCGGCGCCAACCTCTCGCGCTATCTGAGCCTACGCAGCTGATGAGCCGATTTTTGCTGCGACGGCTGCTGGTGATGATCCCGACCCTGCTCGTGATCGTCACGCTGTCGTTTTTTCTGATGCGCGCGGCACCGGGTGGCCCCTTCGACGCCGATGCGCAGCTCGAACCCGAGGTACTCGAAAACCTGCGCGCCGCGTATGACCTCGACAAGCCCGTCATCGAGCAGTTCTGGTTGTTCCTCACGGGTGTGTTGCGCGGCGATCTCGGCCCCTCGATCGGCTACGCCGATTACTCGGTAAGCGAACTCATCGCCATCGGGTTGCCGGTCAGTCTGCAGCTCGGGCTCACCGCACTCGCGCTCGCCGCCGCTTTCGGGACCTCGCTCGGCATCATCGCGGCACTCAACCGGAACCGGGGTCTCGATTACGCCATCGGCACGCTCGCCATGACCGGCATCGCTGTCCCCACCTTGATCACTGCACCCGTACTCACGCTGCTCTTCGGCGTGATGTTCAAACTGCTGCCGGTGGGCGGCTGGGGTGAAGGCGACTTTCGGCATATGGTGTTGCCGGTCACGGCGCTGGTGCTGCCACAGCTCGCCATCGTGGCCCG
>JBILGD010000105.1:0-8800 GCA_044351225.1 Steroidobacteraceae bacterium | reverse complement strand
TCCCAATCGATGATCTCGCCCCGGGCTTTGAGTTCTTTCTGGATGCGCGCGGCCAGCGAACGTGACAACAGCTTGCGCTGCGCACGCTGCCAATCGCGGGGGTCATCTTCGAGCACGTTGAAGGCCTGCATGAGAAGTTGCCCGTCATGCCAACCGAATACGAACGGCTGGTTCACCACGGTCACCTTGATACCCGGGCGTACGAGTTCGTAGAGGAATTCGACATCCTCGGGGAACATGCGAATGCAGCCGTGACTCGAGCGCAGGCCGACGCCCGCCGGCTTGTTGGTGCCATGGATGAGGTAACTCGGCCAGCCAAGGTAGAGCGCGCGACTGCCGAGGGGGTTGTCGGGACCCGGTGGCACCACGGCCGGCAGGATCTCGCCATTTTCCGCATGCTCGCGGCGTACGCCCGGACCCGGTCGCCACGTCGGATTCCTCGCCATGCGCGTGACTGAGGTCGAGCCGATGGGCGTTGCCCAACCCACCCGCCCGATGCCGATCGGGAAGGTGTAGACGACCTGCGTTTCGCCGCGCGCAGTCCGCGGGAAGTAATAGAGACGCATCGCCGCGAGGTTGATCACGATGCCTTCGCGCGGTGCATTGGGCAGCAAATGGCGCGTGGGTAACACAACCTCACGCCCCTCGCCCGGGAGCCACGGGTCGATGCCTGGATTGGCACGCACCAGTTCCTCGTACCCCACATTGAAACGCCGCGCGAGGTCGGTGAAGGTGTCCTCGTGCCCGACGCGCGTCACCCGCAGCTCGCCCACGAGATCGGATTCGGGCGATTCGATCTCGAAGCGGTGCGTACTCAAAGAATACGGCTCATCGAGCGGCAAACGCAGTTCAGGGATGGGGGGAGCAGCCGTCTCGCGCGTCCCAACGGTGGTACAGGCGGACAGCAGCGCGAGCAGTCCTACGAGTAGCCCGACCGGCAGCAGCCGTCCAACACGGCCCGCGGGCTTGAAAGGCCCAAGATTACTGACAAAAAGCGCCCTCATGGGCGTGCAGATTACAGCAGGACGGGTCGATTCGGCTGCTCGTTGCGATCGCCACCGGTGCTCGGAAAGTGCCGGGCCAGCAAGGCACCGACGCCTTCAACCCCCTCGATCGCACCCTCGCGAAACCGGCCCGCCCGGAAATGTGCCTCCATCAGACCACAGAGCGCTTCCCACTCCGCCGGCGTGACCCGGGCTGCAATGCCGCGATCGGCAACAATCTCGACGTCGTGCTCGGCCATGAGCAAATAAATCAGTACGCCGTTGTTGTTCTCGGTGTCCCAGACGCCAAGTTGGCCGAATACCTCGATGGCTCGCTCGCGCGGGCTACGTCCCGCACGCAACGCGGCAAAGTCGAGCGAGGTCTCGATGACGAAGCGGATCTCGCCCGCGTGCTGCGCCTCGACCGTAGTGATGGTTTTTTCGATGGCCTGCAGCACATGCCCGGGGAAGCGGCGACGGGTCGCCAGCGGCGCGGCAGTCAGATGTTTGAACCAGCGATTGATCATGTCGATCTACCAGCGGCCCGAAGCGCCGCCGCCTCCGAAACCACCACCACCACCACCAAAGCCTCCACCAAAGCCGCCGCCACCAAAGCCGCCACCGCCAAAGCCACCACCCCAGCCACCGTCGCGACCGCGGTGATGGCGACCCCCGCGAGTGACGAGTCCGCTGGCCGACGAGCCGCCAAAGATTAGCGCGACGAAAAAACTGGCGAAGGCAGCGAGCAACGCGAGCCCGACTGCCCCCGTGATCAACAAGGCCAGCCCGCCCGCCACGCCACCTGTGACCATCGAGCCGAAGAAGCGGCCGAGCATCTTGTGCAGCAGCGCTGAGATGAACACCGACAAGACGAACAGGAAGCCGAAGATTTCACCGAAACCGCCACCCTTGCCTTCTTCCCAAGCGACTTTGGGTTCGGGCAGGGGTTCGCCATCGATGACCCCGATCATGCGATCCACGCCCGCGCCAATCCCGCCCGCATAATCGCCTTCGCGAAAGCGCGGCGTGATGGTCTCCTGGATGATGCGGTTGGAAGCGAGATCGGTGAGCGCGCCCTCAAGACCGCGACCGACCTCGATGCGCAAGCGCCGATCCTCGACAGCGACGATCAACAGCGCACCATCGTCGATACTCTTGCGACCGAGCTTCCAGGCATCGACCACGCGGATCGAGTACTGCTCGATCTCTTCGGGCTGCGTCGTCGACACGATGAGCACTGCGACCTGCGCGCCTTTGCGCGTCTCGAAGGCAGCGAGCTTTTCTTCGAGCGTCGTCTGCTCACTGCTCGAGAGCACACCCGCAAGATCGGTGACGCGCCGCTCGAGCGAGGGCACGGGCTGCAAGCCCTGCTGCGCAACAACGGCCCACGACTGCAATGAGAGCAGCAGGGCCGCGAACCACGCGGTCAGCTTCAAGGGGTTGGGGTACCGAAGTCGACCGCCGGTGCCTGCGAGATCGCCGCCTCGTTTTCGACCGTGAAGTTGGGCTTGACCTCGTAGCTGAACACCATCGCCGTGAGGTTCGAGGGGAACCGGCGGATCGTGCCATTGTAGTCCTGCACGGATGCGATGTAGCGATTGCGGGCCACGGCAATCCGATTCTCGGTGCCTTCGAGTTGTGCCTGCAGATCGCGGAAGTTCTGGTCGGATTTAAGCTGCGGATAGTTTTCGGTGACCATGAGAAGGCTCTTGAGCGCTCGGGTCAGTTCGCCCTGTGCCTCTTGATAACGCTGCAGCGCCGCCGGATCGTTCAGCACCTCAGGGGTAATCTGGATGGAGGTGGCGCGGGCACGCGCCTCGGTGACGCCCACCAGCACGCGCTCTTCCTGTGAGGCAAATCCTTTGACCGTATTGACGAGGTTCGGAATGAGATCCGCTCGTCGCTGGTACTGGTTCACCACTTCGGACCAAGCGGCTTTCACCGCTTCGTCCTGGGTCTGGATGGTGTTGTAGCCGCAACCGCCCAGCGTGAGCGATACGAGCAACACGAGACTTGCCAGGATTTTTTTCATGTTCGTTCCTCTCGTCGTATTCACCAGATTTTCACGCGCTCTGCAGCCGGCCGATACAACCGGTCGCCGGATTTGACCGCGAAGGCGTCGTGAAATTCCGTCATGTTGGTGACCACACCGTTGCAGCGATACTCGCTCGGGCTGTGCGAGTCGGTCACCAAGCGCACGCGCAGTTCATCGTCGCGGTACTTGCGCCGCCAGATCTGCGCCCAACCGAGGAAAAACCGCTGCGGCCCGGTGAAACCATCGATCACCGGCGCGGGCTTGCCACCAAGCGAGAGCATGTAGGCACGGTAAGCCACCGTGAGGCCCGACAGATCGCCGATGTTCTCGCCCATGGTGAGATCGCCATTGATCGAGCGACCGTCGATCGGCTTGTATTGACCGTACTGCGCCCCGAGGCGCCCGGCACGCTCGCGAAAACGCACATTGTCATCGAAGGTCCACCAGTCGCGCAGATTCCCCTCGCCGTCGTAGCGGCGTCCCGAGTCGTCGAAGCCGTGGCTGATTTCGTGACCGATCACGCCGCCGATGCCGCCGTAATTGACCGCATCATCGATGGTCGGGTCAAAGAATGGCGGGCGCAGGATCGCCGCCGGAAAGACGATCTCGTTCATCGGGGGGCTGTAGTAGGCGTTGACGGTCTGCGGCGTCATGCCCCACTCGGTGCGATCCACCGGTTTGCCGAGACGGTTCATCTGCCGACGAAACTCGAATTCATTGACCCGTCGCAGGTTACCGATCAGATCGCCGGCGTTGATCTCGAGCGAGGAATAATCGCGCCATTTTTCAGGGTAGCCGACCTTGACTGAAAACGCCGCGAGCTTGCGCTTGGCTTCGATCTTGGTCTCCGGGCCCATCCACTCGAGCTCATCGATCGACTGCTCGAAGGCCACCCGCAAATTGGCGACGAGCTCGCGGATACGCTCGCGCGCCTCCGGCGGAAAAGTACGCTCGACGTACAAGCGACCGGCGATCTCGCCGATGCTGCGATCGATGAGATTGAGGCTGCGCCGCCAGCGCGGCGGCTGGGCTTGCACGCCGCGCAACGCACGCTCGCGAAACTCGAAGCGCGCGGTGTCATAGGCCTCGGGCAGGAATGCGGCATTGGCATCCAGCACACGGAAGCGGAAGTAGTCACGCCAAGTGGCGACCGGGGTGGCGCGCACCAGTTCGCCGAGTTGCTTCACATAGGTGGGCTGACGAACATCGAATTCGCCGATGCCCGCAGCCTCATCGCCAAGCCCGCCGACGAAGGCGCGCCAATCAAAAGCCGGCATGGCACTCGCCGCCTCGGTCAGTGTCAGCTTGTTGTAGGTCTTGAGCGGATCGCGATTCTCCACACGAGTCCAATGCAACTTCGCGATCGCTGTTTCGAGCGCGAGAATCCGCGCAGCAGCCGCTGCCGCATCGGGCGCGTCCGCGAGCGTGAACAAGCGCTCGACGTACACGAGAAGATCCGCGCGCGCCTTGGCATTGCGCGCATCCTCGGCGAGGTAGTACTCGCGATCGGGCATGGTCAGGCCGCCCTGCGAAAGCCCCGCGAGATAGCGCGTCGACTGCTTGCGATCCTGTCCGACGTAGGCATTGACGGGCGCCGCGATACCGATCCGTTGCGCACGACCGAAATACGCGAAGATCTGTCCGATGTCGCCCAGCGCTTCGATGCGCGCAAGCTCCGCTGCCAGCGGCGTGATCCCAGTCTTTTCGATGGTGGCGGTATCCATCATCGAGGCATGGAAATCACCGAGCTTTTGCCAATCGGAACCCGGGATCCGCTGCGGGTCGGAGGCAGCGGCTTCGACGAGCTCACGCAGGGTGGCAAGCGCGTCGTCCTCCAATTTGCTGAAGGTGCCGAAGTTCGAGCGATCGGCGGGAATCTCGGTCTTGGCGAGCCACGTGCCGCCGGCGAAACGGTAGAGATCATCTTGCGGCCGCACGCTGCGATCAAAACCCTCAAGATCGAGTCCGGAGCGCAGCGTCGTCTGACCCGCCGGCAACGGCACGTTGTCTGCAGCCGAACCGGCGCCAGCGGCCACGGTCACCGCGCTGGCCAATGCCGTCGCCAGCACCGTTGAAAGGATCGTCCGTCGCAAACTCATAACGCAACTCCCGCAAAAGTTTGGGCCAAGCTGACAGGCCGCCGAGGGGCGCAAGATTACCCGTTTCGGTGTGCGCGGGTATCCTTGCGCGCCATGTCGCGCTACCGACCACCCACGACCCCAGGCTCGAAGTTCATCACTCCTGAGGGGCATGCCCGCCTCACGACCGAACTCGACCAGCTATGGCGCATCGAGCGACCGCAGGTCACTCAGGCGGTCAGCGAGGCAGCCGCGCAGGGCGACCGCTCCGAGAACGCCGAGTACACCTACGGCAAGCGTCGTCTGCGCGAAATCGACCGACGCGTCCGCTTCTTGCGCAAGCGCCTCGAGGGCATGGTCGTCGTCGACCGTCCGCCCGCCGATCCGCAGCGTGTTTTCTTCGGCGCCTGGGTGACGCTCGAAGATGACACCGGCAACGAGGTCCGTCACCGCATTGTCGGTCCCGATGAGTTCGATCTTGCGCCCGGCTATATCAGCATGGACGCACCGCTCGCTCGCGCGGTGCTCGGCAAGCGTCTCGATGACGAGCTCGTCGTCGCCACACCGCACGGCGAGCGGAGCTGGGTGATCACCGAGATTCGTTACTCGACGGGCGACCACATCACCCGGTGAGGATCCAGCCCGCCCGCTGCAGCGTCAGCGCACGCGCACGTTCTTGAACTGCCAAGGATCGGTGCGATCGATGTCCTCCGGGAAGAGGCGCTCGCGATCCGTCAGCGGGTTCCAATCGGTGTACTTGCCGACCACCGGTCCAAGATAAGGCATGCAGATTTCGAGGTTGCGGCGGAAATCCATTTCGTCCGGCTCGATGATGCCGCGATTGGGGTTTTCCATCGTCCAGATCACGCCCGAGAGCACGGCGACCGTCACCTGCAGGCTGGTGGCGTTGTTGTACGGACACAGTTCGCGCGCCTCGTCGATCGACAATTGTGAGCCGTACCAGTAGGCATTGCGTGAGTGACCGGCGAGCAACACGCCAAGTTCATCGATACCACCCGAAGAAATCTCGTTCATCAGGATGCGCTGCTCGGACTGCATGATGAAATTGCGGCCCACGAACTCATGCACCGACAACACCGCATCGTCACACGGGTGGTAGGCGTAATGCACCGTCGGCCGGTACACCACCTCACCGCCCTGCTTCACGGTCAAATAATCCGCGATCGAAATCGACTCGCCATGTGTGATCGCGAACGCATGGAAGTGCCCCGCCTTCGGCGTCCATGTCCGCACCCGCGTGGCAGCGCCCGGCTGCGAGAGATAGATCGAGGATCCGCGGCCGAAGTCATAGCGATTGCCGTCCTGAGGAAAATGCTTTTCGTGGCTGCCCCAGCCAAGTTCGCAGGGCTGCGAACCCTCGCTGACGAAGCCGTCGCAGGACCAGGTGTTGACGAACTCGCCCGCACGCTTGCGCACCGGCGAAACCTGCGTATCGCGCTCGGCGATGTGGATGACCTTGATGCCGAGCTGATGCGCGAGTCGCGCCCAATCGTCGCGCGACTGCGGATTACCCGCTGCGATGCCGGTGTCCGCCGCGATGTTGAGCATCGCCTGCTTGACGAAATGCGACACCATGCCGGGATTCGCGCCGTGCGTGAGGACTGCAGTCGGGCCGCCGCCGTCGCGCCCATCGCGCAGGGCCAGCGCTTTTTCGCGCAGCGCGTAGTTGGTGCGCAGCGCAGCCGGCGCCGACTTGTCGGTGTAGCCGCCTGCCCAAGGTTCGATGCAGGTGTCGAGATACAGCGCGCCACGCGCCTGGCAAAACTCGATCAGCGCGATCGACGAGACATCGACCGACACATTGACCAGAAAATCACCCTTGCCAACGAGCGGCGCGAGCGTGCTCTCGAGGTTGTCGGGCAAGATGGGGTTCACAATGAATTTCACGCCATAGCGCACCGCCACTTCGGCGCCGCGCTCGTCGGCCGACACGATGGTGATCTTGTCGGGGCTCGTACCGATATGCCGCAACATCAGCGGCAAGACGCCCTGACCGATACTGCCGAAACCGACAAAAACGATACGACCCGGAAAAACGACGTGAACCTTGTGTTCGCTCATGATGCTCCTTGGCTGGGCTGTGGGCGGTGAAAAAACGCGGCGTGCACCGCGCTCAGGCTGGCCGCCAATGCGGCGGGAAAGTTTGCTCATACCCCGGCAAAGCCTCGATGCGCGCGAGCCACCGGCCGAGCGCGGGGTAGTTGACCTCGATCGGCAGAAAGCGCCGTGCGAGATCCTCGGCGCCGGGCCGCGACAACGTCCGACGCAGCAGCTGGATCCACGGGAAAATCACCATGTCGATGGCGCTGTAGTCATCGCCGACAATCCAGTCGAAGCGCGACACACGCATCTCGATGGTGCGCGCCTCGCGAGCCACCACATGCATGGCATCGGTCAGTGCATCGCGGCCGAGCGGCGGTTCCTCATCGGGATTGGTGCTGCCGAGCAAGGTGCGGCAGATACCCTGGATATAAGGCTCGGTGTATGCCTGGAATTCCTCGATCACGCGCACGATCACCGCGGCCTCTTCCGGCGTACGACCGAAAATCGGCGGCTCGGGATATTTGCGATCGAGGTAATAGAGGATCGCCACCGATTCGAACACGACATAGTCGTCGTGCTTGAGTACCGGTAGCCGCCCACGCGGGTTCATCGCCAGAATGTGCGGCGATTTCTGCTCCTGAAACGCGAGCTGCAGCAGATGACTGTCGTAGGGCAGGCGCTTGTGTTGCAGCGCGAGCAGCACCCGCCACGAATACGGGCTGCCGCTGCCCCACCAAAGGTCGATGGCCATGGCGCGGGATTGTAACGGTAACGTACACGCCGGAGAATTCGGGCTGGACCGCGCGGAGGGCGCATGAATTTCACCACACTGATCGACGCTTCGACGCTGGCCGCACATCTCGGCTCGCCCGACTGGGTGCTGCTCGACTGCCGCTTCGAACTCGGCAAACCCGAGGTCGGTGAGGCGCTTTACCGCGAGGCTCACCTGCCGGGCGCCCGCTACGCGCACCTCGATCGGGATCTCGCTGCGCCCCCGGGCCCCACCACGGGTCGGCATCCGCTGCCCGATCCCGCTGCCTTTGCGGCGCTCGCGAGCCAATGGGGCATCGATGGCGGCACGCAGGTCATCGTCTATGACCAGGGCAACAGTTTTTACGCGGCCCGTGCCTGGTGGATTTTTCGCTGGTTGGGGCATCAGCGCGTCGCCGTGCTTGATGGCGGGCTTGCCGCGTGGGTCGCGGCGGGCCACGCACTCGACGCCAGCGTCGCCCCGGCAGCGCCGCGTCTGTTCGCCGCGCGGCCGAACGCCGATCTCGTGGTCGAGGCCGATGCCGTCCTGCGCGCCGTCCCGGAGGCCCTCCCGAGCGCCGAGCGCCAGGATGGCGCGCGCATCGTCGATGCGCGCGGTGCCGATCGATTCGCCGGCGAAAACGAAGCCATGGATCCGGTGGGCGGCCACGTGCCCGGCGCAGTCAATCATCACTACGCGCGCAACTACCGCGAGGACGGACGCCTGCGCGATGCCGCCACACTGCGCGAGCAATGGCTTGCGACGCTCGCGGGGCGCAAACCTGAGGACATGATCGCCATGTGTGGCAGTGGCGTCAGCGCCTGCGTGAACCTGCTGGCCATGACGCATGCAGGGCTAGGCGGCGCCAAGCTCTATCCGGGTTCGTGGA
>JBILGD010000029.1:0-24934 GCA_044351225.1 Steroidobacteraceae bacterium | reverse complement strand
CCCAGTCAGGTTGAAGGTCGCGGGATCGATATCGACGAACAAGGGCAAGGCGCCCACGCGCGCGATGGTCCCGGCAGTGGCAAAAAAAGTGTACGGCGTCGTGACCACAGCATCGTCCGGCCCGATCTCGAGCGCCATGAGCGCCGCGAGCAGCGCATCGGTCCCCGAAGACATGCCGATGCCGTACCGGCAACCGCTGTAGGCCGCAACCTCCGCCTCGAGCTGCTTGACGGCGGGGCCGAGAATGAAGGCTTGGGCGTCGCAGACCCGCTCAATGGCGGCGTCGATCTCGGCCTTCAGGGCCCGGTACTGGGGCTTGAGGTCCAGCAAAGGGACCTGCATCGGGGCTGTCATGCGGCCGATTATAGCCACCCCATGTCACAATAACCGGCCATGACAGCTCCAGAAATCGCTCGACTGATCGACGGCAAGGCCATCGCCCGCGAGGTCAAAAACGAGGTGCGTGCGGCCGTCGATCGCCTGCGCGCGCTAGGGCAGCGCCCTCCTGGGCTTGCCGTGGTCATGGTGGGCGACAATCCCGCCTCGCAAGTCTATGTGCGCAATAAGCGGACCGCCTGCGAAGAGTGTGGGATCCGCTCGGTCGCCATCGACCTGCCGCAATCGACCAGCGAGATCGAGTTGCTGGCTCGCATCGATGCACTCAATGCCGATCCCGAAATCGACGGTATCTTGGTGCAGCTCCCTTTGCCCGAGCACATTCGTCAGACCGAAGTGGTCGAACGTATCGATCCGCGCAAAGATGTCGATGGTTTTCATCCGTACAACATTGGTCGACTCGTCGAGCGCAATCCACTGATCCGGCCCTGCACGCCCTATGGCGTGATCCGCATGCTCGAGCACATTGGCGTGTCGGTGAAGGGTCGGCATTGCGTGATCGTCGGTGCTTCCAATATCGTGGGTCGCCCGATGTCGCTCGAGTTGCTGCTGATGGGCGCAACCACCACGGTCACCCACCGCTTCACCGAGGATCTCGCGCAATACGTTCGCGAGGCGGAGATTCTGGTGGCTGCCGCCGGCAAACCGGGTCTCATCCGCGGCGAATGGATCCGTCCGGGCGCCGTCGTGGTCGATGTCGGCATCAATCGCCGCGAGGACGGCACGCTCTGCGGCGATGTGGAGTTTGAAGCGGCCGCGCGCCGCGCCGCATGGATCACGCCCGTGCCGGGCGGCGTCGGGCCGATGACGGTCGCCATGCTCATGAAAAACACGTTCGAGGCGGCGTTGCGAACGAAGCGCTAACCAAGTATAAGTGCCCGTATACTTGCTTTAGATTGAGCCCGTATGCCGCAAGTCACTCTCTATCTTGACGAGGAGACGGATGCGTTGGCGCGACGCGCCGCCGCAGACGCTGGCGTTTCGTATAGCCGTTGGGTCAGCGATCTGATTCGCGCGAGGTCCTCATGGCCACGCAGTGTTCGCGACCTCGCCGGAAGTATCGCGGACTTCCCGACAGACACCCTCTCTGAAAAATCGGATGACCCGGGCGGGCGACAACCGGCCGATCGTCCACGCGTGAGTCTTGAAGATTGATTCTTTGGCGCCCCGCCCACCCATGATCGTGCTCGACACCAATATCGTCGCTTATTTTTTTCGTGGCGAAGGACAGGTTGCCAATAATTTGTTCGCCATGCGTCCTGGTGAAATCGCACTACCCGCGGTCGTCGTCTACGAGCTGCGCTATGGCTTCACCAGACTGTCGCAGCCGAGCAAACATCTGCCCAAACTCGTCGAGTTGCTGCGCTGGATCACGGTTCTGCCCTTCGAGACAAAGACGGCCGAAATCGCCGCGCGAATTCGAGTCGAAACGGAATCGCGTGGCAAACCCACAGGGCCACTGGATACGCTAATCGCAGCGACCGCTCTGCAGCATTCATCGATCTTGGCGACCCGCAACGTCCGCGAATTCAGCGTCATTCGCGGTCTGCAGCTCGCCAACTGGTTCGATGACCCACCGAAGAAATCAGTGCCGCACACGGTTAATGAGCCCACCGCAACTTCGCGAAAGAGACCCACGCCGCGACAATAGGCGTCCGCGACCCTTACTGCCGCCGCCACACCGTCACGCCGCCCGGCTTGTCTTCGAGCACGATACCCGCCGCCGCGAGCTCATCACGGATCTCGTCCGAACGCTTGAAATCTTTGGCCTTGCGAGCGGCCTGCCGCGCGGTGATCGCGGCCTCGATACGAACCTCGTCCCAAGCACCCTCGCCCGCCGTGACTCCGGCCTTGGCAGCCCTGAACCACTCCTCGGCAGGCAAGCTCAGGAGTCCGAGCACGGCACCGATGGCGCGCAACTCGCGCGCGATCGCCGCGGCCTCAGCCTCCTGCCCGGCGCTGCGCGCGCGATTGATCTCGCCAGCCAGGTTCTGCAGCACGGCGATTGCCTCAGGCGTATTGAAGTCATCGTCCATGGCGACATGAAAGGCCTGCCATGCCGCGGACTCTGCGCCGATAGCATGGTCTCCGGTGGCGTGAGCACCCATCGCCGCGGCGGTGATCGCTGCGGCCGTCACGGGCGGCGCATCGAGACCGCGCAGCGCGGTATACAAGCGCCCGAGCGCGGCATCGGCCTGGTTGATCTGCTCGAGCGAATAGTTGATCGGTCCGCGGTACTGACTGGAGGTCAAAAAATACCGCAGCACTTCGGGATGACGGAGATGGCCAGAGGCCAGCACGTCGCGGATCGTGAAGAAATTGCCTAGCGACTTCGACATCTTCTCGTCATCGACATTGACGAAGCCGTTGTGCATCCAGAGATGCGCGAAGTGATCACCCGTCGCCGCGCAGGACTGGGCGATCTCGTTTTCGTGATGCGGGAACTTGAGGTCCATGCCGCCGGCATGGATGTCGAAGTGACTGCCGAGAATCTCGGCAGACATCACCGAGCACTCGATGTGCCAACCCGGTCGCCCGGGGCCCCAAGGCGACTGCCAGGAGGGTTCGCCCGGCTTGGCTTTCTTCCAGAGCACGAAATCGAGCGGATCGCGCTTGGCGGCATCGACCTCGATGCGTGCACCGGCCCGAAGATCGGCGAGTCGCTTGCCCGAGAGCTGACCATAGGGCGCAAAGCTCGCCACCGCATACATGACGTCGCCATCGCTCGCGACATAAGCATGCCCCTTGTCGATGAGCGTCTGCGTCAGCGCAATCATGCCGGGCACGTACTGCGTTGCCCGCGGCTCGTGATCGGGACGCAGAATATTGAGGCGATCGTAGTCCTCGTGCATTGCGGCAATGAAACGCTCGGTGAACGTGCCGATCGGTTCGCCGAGTTCAGCGGCGCGGCGGATGATCTTGTCGTCGATGTCGGTGATGTTGCGAACAAAGATCACACGATAGCCACGGTGCATCAGATAACGCCGCACGATGTCGAAAGCGACTTTCGAGCGCGCGTGGCCGATGTGACAAAAGTCGTACACCGTATCGCCGCAAAGATACATGCGGATCTCGCCAGGCCGGATCGGGGCGAGCGATTCCTTGCGGCCCGTGAGCGAGTTGTGGATGCGAATCATGCGCGCGATGATAGCCGCTCGAATCGCGCCGCGGCGCGCGCCGCACCGATCAAGCTGAGCAGCGGCGCCATCTCAGGGCCATGCGTTGCACCGGTGAGTGCCTGACGCAGCGGCTTGAAGAGCTCCGGCCCCTTGCGTCCCGTCGCCGTCTTGATGGCCTGCGTGACCGCTTTCCAGTCGGTGCCGTGCTCGCGAACGGCCGATGCGGCAGCGGCAAAGAACTCCGTGCCCGCAGCTTCGATGATGCTCAGGCCCTCGGCATCGGGCGGTGGCAAGTCGCCGAACACCACGCTGACCCAGTGCGTGATCTCGGCGGGCAGGACGAGATTGTTTCGGACGACCTCGACGAAGGCCCGCGCAGCCGACGCCTCGAGTCCTGCCGGTAAATACGCCTGCACCCACTCAACGGCCTGCTCGACCGTGAGTGCGTGCACGGCCTGTTTCTGCCAGACCTCGAGTTGCACCGGATCGAAGCGCGCCGGCGAGCGTACGAGATGCGTGGGGTTGAATGCAGCGGCGAGCCTGTCCGGGCTCTCGAGCGCATGCAGATCACTCGAGTGACCGAGACGAAACAGGTGATTGACGATGGCCTGCGGCAGATAACCGAGTTCGCGCAACTCGCGCAAAGATTTCGCGCCGAAACGCTTGGAGAGCGGCGAGCCGTCACCGCTCGTGATCAACGAGAGATGACCATACCGGGGCGCCTCGAGACCAAGCGCCTGCGCGATCAGCAGTTGGCGCGGCGTGTTCGATAAATGATCCTCGCCCCGCAAGACCACCGTGACGCCCGTCAGCGCATCATCCAGCACGTTCGAAAAGAAAAACGCAGCCGAGCCATCGGCGCGCTGCACGATGAAATCTCCGATATCGGCGCACTCGAAACGCTGTTCGCCATGCACAAGATCAATGAATTCGATACGCCCCGACTCGGGCACGCGAAAACGCAGGGTCGGCCTGCGGCCCTCGGCCAATCGCGCGGCGCGTTGATGCGTATCGAGGTTGCGACAGGTGCCGGCGTAGCGTGGCGGGCGCCCCGCAGCGAGTTGTGATTTGCGACTGACCTCGATCTCGAGCGGGGTGCAGTAGCAGGGATAGACCCGGCCCTGACCCTGCAGCTGCGCCAACGCCTGGTCATAGATCTCGCCACGGCGGCTTTGCGCGATCACCTCACCGTCCCAATCGAGCCCGAGCCAGCGCAGGTCCTGCATCAGCAATGTCGTGTACTCGGGTTTGCTGCGCTCGGCGTCCGTGTCCTCGATGCGCAGCAGGAATCGTCCGCCGTCACGATGTGCCAGCAGCCAGTTGAAGAGCGCGGTACGGGCGTTGCCGAGGTGCAGCTCGCCGGTTGGGCTGGGCGCGAAACGAGTGGTGGTCGTGGGGGTCATCTGAGGTGTGCGGTGAGGACGGGCCGCCGGCATTTTACGGCTAGAATCCGGGCGTGCGTCATCTCTTCATCTCCGATCTGCACCTTGATGCCGCGGCGCCCGCGACCGTCACGCATTTCCTCGATTTTCTCGTCCACGAAGCGCGCGGCGCGACCTCGCTGCACATCCTCGGCGATCTGTTCGAGTCGTGGATCGGTGATGACGATCCGGACCCCACGCGCGATGCCATTTGCCGCGGCCTGCACGCGCTGGTCGACTCGGGTACCGCGCTCTATGTGATGCAGGGAAATCGCGATTTTCTGTATGGAGCGGTGTTCGAGCAACGCAGCGGCGCCACGTTGCTACCCGATCCGGTGATCGCGACACTTGGCACAGAGCGCGTGCTGCTCACCCATGGCGATCTGCTCTGCACGGGTGATCACGCCTATCAGGAACTGCGCAGCACGCTGCGCGATGCACGTTTTCGGGATCGCGTGCTTGACCTCCCTATCGAAGCGCGTCAGCTGCTCGCCGACGCCGCCCGCGCCGGTAGCAAGGCCCATACCCGCGTGGCTGCCGATCACATCATGGATGTGACGCCTGCCGCGGTCGTCGCCGCCTTCGAGGCGAGTGGCGTACGCAAGATGATCCACGGTCATACGCACCGCCCCGGCACGCACCGCCACTCGACGGCGCTAGGTGAAGCCGAACGCGTGGTGCTCGCCGCCTGGGACGCGCAGGGCGAATACCTCGAGATCACTGCCGAGGGCTGGCAGCGAAAGGTGATTCAGCCCTGCAAGTCTGGCAGCCCTGAGTGAAAGCGGAACTCGGGGTCGGGCGTGACGATCAATTGCGCCTCGATCTCAGCGAGTTCCTGCAGACGCGATTGCCAGGAACGCTCGCGGGTCGACTCCGGATGCGCCTTGGCGTGGGCCTCGGCAAGCTTCAAATACAACTCGAAATGCCGCGCCTCCGAGGCCTGTAGCCCGGCGTAGAGATCGGCAACGGGCGGCGGCAAGCCCTCGCCTGCCGGCAAGGCCGCAAGCAGCCGGAACCGCTCGCAGGATCGCGCCTCGATGAGCGCACCGCAGAGTAATAAATCGAGTTTGCGAAACGGTTCGTGGGTTTTCATGGCCACGCGCAGGCCTGAAGCATAGCGACCGGGCTTGCGACGCAAGTACGGGACAGCGTGCTCCTGCAGCAGCTTGTCGACCTGCTCGAAGTGGCGCAGCTCCTCGCGCGCCAGCTTGGAGAGACGCGTCGCAAGCGCGCGATCCTCGGGATAGGCGAACATCAGCGCGAGCGCCGTCGAGGCCGCTTTTTTCTCGCAGTTGGCGTGATCGACCAGCAGCTCTGGCCAGCGGCGGACCGCCTCGGCGACCCACTGCGGCGGCGTAGCGGCGCGCAGCGGCCCGAACATCACACGCCGCGAACGATCTTCAGCGAACTCGCACCGATGCGCTTGCGGGCTTTGGCGGCATCGGAACGTTCCTGCTGCAGTCGCGCCAGAAACTCCGGGGTCACATCGGCGGTAATGTACTTGCCGGAGAAGCAGGAGGTGTCGAATTCTTTGACTTGCGAGTCGTCGTGCTGGCAGGCGAGCTCGAGATCGACGAGATCCTGATAGATCAGCCAGTCGGCACCGATCACCTGACGAACCTCCTCTTCGGTGCGCCCCGAGGCCACGAGCTCGCTGGCGGCCGGCATGTCGATGCCATAGACGTTCGGGTGACGGACCGGCGGCGCTGCCGAGGCAAAATAAACCTTGCGCGCTCCCGCCTCGCGGGCCAAATCGATGATCTGCGCCGAGGTCGTGCCACGCACGATCGAGTCATCCACCAGCAGCACGTTCTTGTTGCGGAATTCGAGATCGATCGCGTTGAGCTTGGATCGGACGGATTTCTGGCGCTCTTCCTGGCCCGGCATGATGAAGGTGCGGCCGATATAGCGGTTCTTGATGAAGCCCTCGCGGAACTTTAGGCCGAGCCCCTGCGCCACCTGCAGCGCCGCCACCCGACTCGTATCCGGAATCGGGATCACGACGTCGATATCATGATCGGGACGCTCGCGACGAATCTTGTCGGCGAGGCGATCGCCCATGCGCATGCGCGCGCGCTGCACCGACACGTTGTCGATGATGCTGTCGGGCCGCGAAAAATAGACGTACTCAAAAATGCAGGGTGCCTGACGGGTCGTGGCGACGCACTGCTGCGTGTGCATCCGCCCTGCCTCATCGATGAAGACTGCCTCGCCGGGCGCGATATCGCGCACCTGACGAAAGCCGAGCATGTCGAGCGCCACCGACTCGGAGGCGAGCATGAACTCGGGCCCTTTCGGGGTGTCGCGCTGACCGATGACGAGCGGCCGAATGCCGTTCGGATCACGAAAGCCGAGGATGCCATGGCCGATGACCATCGCGACCACTGCGTAAGCGCCGCGGCAGCGACGATAAAGCGCCGTGACCGCCGCGAACACGTCTGCGGCCGTCACGCGTGGCGTACCGACGCGCTGCAATTCGGAGGCGAGCACGTTGAGCAGCACCTCGGAGTCGGAGCTCGTGTTGAGATGTCGTCGCTCCTCGCGAATCAGCACCTCAGCGAGTTCACTGGCATTGGTCAGGTTGCCATTATGACCGAGCACAATGCCGTAGGGCGCGTTGACGTAGAACGGCTGCGACTCGGAGGCGTTATCACCGCCGGCCGTCGGGTAGCGCACATGACCGATACCGATATTGCCGCGCAACTCGAGCATGTCCTGCTGACTGAATACATCGCGCACGAGGCCCTGCCCCTTGCGCATGCTGACGAGTCCATCGACCGCGGTCACGATGCCGGCCGCGTCCTGACCGCGATGCTGCAATACGGTCAGCGCATCGTAGAGACGCTGGTTGACGGGGCTCTTGCCGACGATGCCTGCGATGCCACACATGGGATCAGCCTCGATGAATCAGGTAGGGATGCTCGGACGATCAAAAATACTTTGCTGACGAAGCAACGCATCGAAGTCGACCAGACTGTCGAGCAGATCCGCCGCAGTCGTCGCCGCGTTGCTGAGTTTTGAAGCCTTCCAGATCTCGGCCTCGGCGAGATCGAACTGCAACGCCAGCAAGGTCAGCAGGGCGATCACGATGGCGCCGCGCGCCGCGCCGAACAGCAAACCGAGCATGCGGTTGATGGGAGCAAAGATTGATGCATTGATGGATTTGCCGAGCAGCGCACCGATCACCGACACGATCACGAAGGTCACGATACCCACCAGCAGACAGGCGATGAGCCCCTGATATTTTTCGGTGGTTACCCAACCCTCGAGCAGTGGCCTCGCCATCTCGCCGTAGTGAGCGCCGATGTACAGCGCCGCGACCCAGGACAACAGGCTGAAGACCTCGGCGATGAGTCCACGCGCAAAACCGAGCACGGCGAAGACGAGAAACACGACCATGATCACGATGTCGAGCCACGTCATGCTATTTCACCACCGAACCCGCATGGCCTGCGTCCGCCAATCGTTTGAGCAAGGCGTTGGCTGCTACGCGATCCGCAACCGGACCCACGCGCACGCGATGCAAGATCTTGTTGTCGCGACGGATCTCATCGACTTTGACGGCGAAATTTCCGGTCTTCAGTTTGTTGGCCAGATTGGTTGCGCTCGCACGATTCACGAAAACCCCGAGCTGCACGTAGTACGCGTCGACGCTTGAGGCCGCAGGCGGCGGTGCGGCCGCTGGCGGCGTCTCGGCGGCGGGTGCTGTCGCAGCGGGCAGCGGTGCCGCGGGGGTCGGCGTCGCAACCGCAGCCGGCGGCACCGGCAGATTCAATGGGGCGGCCGGTTGCGTCGCCGTGGACTCGGCGGCGAGCGGCGGCTGCGCCAGTCGCGGGTCGGCCGTACCCTGCGTGAGGTCGATGTCGAAGCTGCGCTCGGCGCTGTCAGGCGGACCCGCCGAGGGGCCGCGCGGATCCTTGGCCCGCCCGGAGCCCGTCAGTAACTCGGGCAGCAGCAGCACAGCCAGGAGCACGAGGATCACGGCACCCGTGAGCCGGTGTTTGAGCGCGGTATCCAAGGCCGGAATTATATCCCAAGCCAATCGAGTGCCGGTCCAACCACGTGGAATGAACCGAACACCATGACGCGATCCTCGGCACCCGCGAGCGCACGGGCCGTGGCGCAACCGTGCGCCACGTCGGGGGCGAGCGCGACACAGGGCAAATCGGCGGGTAAGCGTGCGCGCAGCGCCTCGGGCGTGCCGCCCCGTGCACCCTCGAGCCCGCAAAGCACCCACTGATCGATCAGGCCATCGAGTTGCCGAAGTATCCCGTCGGCATCCTTGTCCCCGAGCACGCCCACCACGGCGAGCGTGCGCGTTGCGCGTGGCAGACCCCGCAGCGACGCTGCCAACATGCGGGCGGAATCCTCGTTGTGGGCTACATCGAGAATCCATTCCGGTTCGCCGACCTCGCGCGGCGGGAGACGCTGGAAACGACCGCGCAGTCGAACCGATTGCAGCGCTTGCGCGACGATGGAGGCGTCGATCGGGGGCGCCTGCGGCAGACGCGTCTTGAACAACTCGAGAAACGCAGCGATCGCAGTCGCCGCATTGCGGGGTTGGATCGGTCCCTGCAGCGCGGGGGGCGGCAGCGACTCGAAGCTCTGCGCCCAGCCCCGCCAAGACCAGCGACCGCCCTCGCCCGCGGGCTCGATGCGGAAATCGGCGTCGATCCAGTACGCCGCACAGCGTAGCTCGGCGAGCGCGGTGCGCACGCTGGCCGGCATCTCGGCAGACCCGAGGATCACGGGTCTTTCTGCGCGAAAAATCCCTGCCTTTTCACGGCCGATGTGCTCGACCGTGGGTCCTAACCAATCCTGGTGATCGAGGCCGACGGAGCACAGCACCGCAACATCGGCATCGACGATGTTGGTGGCATCGAGCCGCCCGCCTAGCCCCACCTCGAGCAGCGCGACATCGATACGCTGCGACCTGAAGATCTCGAGCGCGGCGAGCGTGCCGTACTCAAAGAATGTCAGCGAGACGTCCTCGCGCGCCTGCTCGATGCGCTCGAAGGCACTCACCAGCAACGCGTCGTCCACCGGTGCATCGTCAATGGCGATGCGCTCGTTGTAGCGCTGTAAATGCGGTGAGGTATACGTGCCCACGCGCAAGCCCGCCGCTCGTGCGAGCGCGGTCAGGAATGCGCTCGTCGAGCCCTTGCCATTGGTCCCGCCAATGATGATCGTGGGGATAGGCCAGGGCAGCAGCGCGAGGCGCTGAGCCACCTCGCGGACTCGCTCGAGTCCGAGCTCGATGGTCTTGGGATGCTGCGCCTGCTGGTGGGCGAGCCAGTCAGCCAGCTGCATGGTCGGCAGCGGGCGCCGGCGCCGCGCGCATCAGCATGCGCAGTGAGCGGGCGAGCCGCTCGCGCAGCTCGCGACGATCGGCGATGTAATCGATGACGCCGTGCTCGAGCAAAAATTCGCTACGCTGAAAGCCTTCGGGCAGTTTTTCGCGGACGGTTTGTTCAATGACTCGTGGCCCGGCAAAGCCGATCAGCGCACGCGGCTCCGCGACGTTGAGATCGCCGAGCATCGCGAGGCTCGCCGACACACCGCCCGTGGTCGGATCGGTCAGCACCGAGATGAAGGGCAAGCGGGCGGCCGCAAGCTCAGTGAGCGCGGCACTCGTCTTGGCCATCTGCAGCAGCGACAGCAGCGCTTCCTGCATGCGCGCCCCACCACTCGCCGAAAAACACACGAGCGGCGAACGCTGAGCGATGGCTTGATCGACGGCCCGCCGAAAGCGCTCGCCCACCACCGAGCCCATCGAGCCGCCGAGAAACTGGAATTCGAAGGCGCAGGCGACGACGGGCATACCCTCGAGGGTGCCCGCCATGGCGATCAAGGCATCCTTCTCGCCGGTATTTTTTTGAGCCGCCGACAAACGATCCTTGTAGCGCTTGCTGTCGCGAAATTTGAGGGGATCCTCGGGCGTGATGCCGGCGCCGATTTCGCGGGCCGTGTCCGGATCGAGAAAGCGCTGCAAGCGATCGCGTGCACCGATGCGCATGTGATGGCTGCACTTGGGGCAGACGAACAGGTTGCGCTCGAGCTCGGCGCGATAGAGCGGCGAATCGCAGGCCGTACACTTGATCCAAATTCCCTCGGGAACCGAACGCGAACGGCGCTCGGTCTTGATGCGCGAGGGAACGATTTTCTCGAACCAGGCCATGCGCGGAACTATACCGGAACAGGCAGACGGAAAGCCGGCGGGTAGTCGATCCGCCGCAGCATGAGGCCTTGGGGCTCGGCGGTCGGGGCGTTGCGGCGGCGATCCCGGCCGAGCAGCAGCGTGCGTACCTCCTCGGGCTGGCGCAAACCGCGACCCACCTCAATCAGCAGACCGGCGATATTGCGTACCATGTGATGCAAAAAAGCGTTGGCCACGACGTCGATGTGGACGAGTAGCCCTTGTCGGCTGACCTGCAGCGCTTCGAGGCGGCGCACCGGCGATTTCGACTGACACTCGGCGGCCCGGAATGCGCTGAAATCGTGCTCGCCTACGAGGTGCTGCCCGCCCGCGTGCATGCGCGAGACATCGAGCGGCGCCATGACCCAGGCACTGCGCCCCTCGTGCAAGGCGGAACGCGGGCCGCGGTTGAAGATCGTGTAGCGATAGTGTCGGCGCAGCGCAGAGAACCGCGCATGGAAAAAATCGGGCACGGGTCGCGCCCAAGCAACGCTCAGCTTGCGCTCGAGATGCGCATTGGTGCCGAGCACCCAGGCACGCGCCGAGCGGATAACCGAGGTCTCGAAGTGCACCACCTGCCCTACCGCATGCACACCCGCGTCGGTGCGACCGCCGCAGACGAGTTCAATCGGGTGATCCGCCACCAAAGAAATCGCAGCGGTCAAAGATTCTTCGAGGGTACGCAAACCCGGTTGCTGCTGCCAGCCGCAGAAGTGGGTGCCGTCGTATTCGACACCCATTGCCCATCGAGTCATGACTTCGGCAAAGAATCCAGCAGACGCAAGGCTTCGGCGCGCTGCGTCTCGTCACCCAGACGCAGCGCCGCCTGCAACTCGAGAATGGCGGCATCGTGATGCCCCATCTCGATGAAAGCACGCGCCAGATTAATCTTGCTACCGGCCTCGTCGACCGGTGGCGGATCGCCTTCGAGATCTTCGATGAGCGACTCATCGACGACGGGCGCTGCGGCAGACGCAGCCGGCGCGATAGTGGCAAGCGGTGCAGCGGGCACCGTTCGCGGACGCGGCGCCTCGCCGAGCAAGACATCGGGCATGCCCTCACTCGCGCGGCTGGCCTTGATGGGCGGCAGGTCGAAGGTCATCTCGGTACGGGCTGCGGCGGGTCCGCCAATGCTGGCGCTCGGCGCTGAACCCGTCTGCTCGAGGGTGATCGAATCCCCGACCGATGCCGTCGCCGACGCGTCGCCCGCGGCTGCACGGCGAGCGCGCAGCAGGGCGAGCAAAAGACCAAGGCTTATCAAAAATAACAAGGGGATCGTCCACCACGCGAGAGCCGCCCAGCGACGTACTTCGCCGAGCCAACCGCCCGCTGGCCTCTGAGTCGCCGCGACTACGGCAGCCGCACGCTCGGCGGCGTCGAGGCGAGCTTGCAGCGCTGCCGCCTCGGTGTCCTTCGCTGCGAGCTGCTCGGTCTTGTCGAGAAGTTCACCTTGCAAACGCGCAATCGTTGCCTCAGGAGTCTCCGGGACGGGCGGCGCCTCGGCTGCAGGCGCGGCAGCGGACGGGACGGACGCGGTCGACGGCGGACTGACCGGCGCGAGACTGAGCGGCGCGGGTGGCTGCACGGCAGCGGGCGGCGGCGCGGTAACTGGCGGCAGCGCAGCCGGGGGCGCCGGCGCCACGGCGGGGGGCGACGAATTTTCGCGGGCAACTGCAGTCCCGGCGCCGCTTGATGTGGCGGGTGTGCCGGTCGTGCGCCAGATCCCAAGCGTGCGCCCGATCTCGCTCGAAGCGGCCGCGCGCGAGGTCGACAGCAGCATTGCCGGCTCCGGCAGCACGATCTCGGAACCCACCAACAATTCGTTCATGCCGCGAGGACCGAAAGCCTGCGGATTAGCCTGAAAAATCCCGAGCATGGTCTGTGCGAGCGTGGCACCGGTTGTAGCCGACCACTCACGCGAAATGGACATCAGCGTTTCGCCGTTACGCACGATACGCGTGGTCTTGAGACCTGCGGCGGGTGCTGAGGTCTCCCCCGCCACCGACTCGGCTGTGCGGGTTTGGGCGACGGCGCCACCGTCGGCACGGGTCGTGAAAGTGGTCTCGGCAGAAGATGGCGCGTCGGCCTCGACGGTCGCGGCAGCCGGCGGTGGCACCGAAGTCGCGATGGTGGGCGCAGCCTCGGGCGCAGCATCGGTCGTCACGGGCGGCGACGCACTCACCAAAGAAACAACATACTCGCGAAACTTGCGGCCTCGGCCCCAATCGGCCACCACCACGAACCGTACCTCATCGGCACTCACTGGCTGCGGCGTGCGCAAGCGCAGCACGGGGGCCGCACCCTCAAGCTGCACGAGTTCGATGCTGGCCGAGGCAAGTTCGGCGGAGCGGGAATTGGCGGGGAGCTGGGGCTTCAGCGATTCGAGCTCGCCGGGGGCGATATCGAGCAAGGCGATGTCGATTTCGAGCGGCGCATTGGTCGCCGACTTGAGACTCGCTGCGCCGAGATCGATGGCCGTGACAGGCAGCGCTGCGAGGGTAGAAAGCACTCCCGCAGCGAGCGCCACAAAAACGCTGCGCGGATTTTTTTGGTGTTGCGTCATGATCTCACCCCACTGCCCCCGGAATCTCGATCCGATCTCAAAGATGATCGCGAATGAGGATCTCGGCGATTTGCACGCTGTTGGTCGCGGCACCCTTGCGAATGTTATCGGACACCACCCAAAGATTGAGGCCACGTTCGTGGGAGATATCCTCGCGAATGCGGCCCACGAAGACCCGATCGTCGTTGGCGGCGTTGACCGCTGCAGTCGGATAACCACCTGGCGCGCGGGTATCGATGACTTTGATACCCGGGGCTTTTTCGAGAAGCTTGCGCACCTCGGGAACGGTGATCTTGCGCTCGGTCTCGATGTTGATGACTTCGGAGTGCCCGAAAAAAACCGGCACACGCACCGCAGTCGCATTCACGCGAATCCGCTCGTCGGCGAAGATCTTGCGAGTTTCCCAGAACATCTTCATTTCTTCTTTGGTATAGCCGTTGTCCTGGAACTTGTCGATTTGCGGCACTGCGTTGAAGGCGATCTGCGCGGCCACCACCTTGGGCTTCACCGGACCCTTGCCACTCATCAGCGCCACGCTCTGCTCTGCGAGCTCTTCAACCGCCTCCTTGCCTGCACCCGAAACGGACTGGTAGGTCGCGACATTGATGCGCTCGATGCCCACCGCGTCGTAAATCGGCTTGAGCGCCACCAGCATCTGGATGGTGGAGCAATTGGGGTTGGCGATGATGCGTCGCTTGCGAAACTCGGCGATGGCCTCGGGATTGACCTCGGGGACGACGAGCGGGATGTCATCGTCGTAGCGAAACTCGGAGGTGTTGTCGATCACCACGCAGCCCGCGGCGGCGGCCTTGGGCGCGTAAACGCGCGAGACCTCGCCACCTGCAGAGAACAAGCCGATCTGCGCCCGCGAGAAATCGAATGTGTCGACGTCGAGTACCGGGAATTTTTTGCCGTTGAACTCGACGCTCTTGCCGAGCGAACGGTTGCTCGCGAGCGGAAACAGTTCGCCCACCGGGAATTTTCGCTCCTCGAGCACCTTGATCATGGTGTCACCCACGAGTCCGGTGGCGCCGAGGACCGCTACATTCCACTGCCGAGTCATTTCGCTTTCTCCGTGATCACGGGCGTCGGCGAGCGTACGTCGCCGTTCTGTGCCCGATGTCGCAACCAATGATCCATGAGGACGATGGCCATCATCGCCTCGGCGATGGGCGTGGCACGCAAGCCGACGCAGGGATCGTGTCGGCCCGTGGTCACTACATCGACTGGTTCGCCGTCCACATTGATGGTTCGCCCCGGCACCTGAATGCTCGAGGTGGGCTTGAGCGAAGCGTGCACGATAATGTCCTGCCCGCTCGAAATACCACCGAGCACGCCACCGGCGTTGTTACTGAGGAAACCCGTGGGCGTGAGCTCATCGCGATGCTCGCTGCCGCGCTGCTCGACCACCCGTACACCGGCGCCGATCTCGACGGCCTTGACCGCATTGATACCCATCATGGCGTAGGCAAGATCGGCATCGAGCCGATCAAAGACGGGCTCACCGAGACCGGGTGGCACGCCCTGCGCGATCACGGTGATGCGCGCCCCGAGCGAGTCGCCCTCCTCGCGGATCTTCCAGATGAGATCTTCCAATTCTTTGACACGGGCAGGATCGGGACAGAAGAACGGATTGTCGTACGCGGTCTCGGGCGCAACCGGGGCGATCTCGAGCGTACCGATCTTGCTGAGATAACCGTGGATGTGGATGCCGAGGCGGCTGGCGAGGTATTTGCGGGCGATCGCGCCTGCCGCCACACGCATCACCGTCTCGCGGGCCGACGAGCGCCCGCCGCCCCGGTAATCGCGAAAACCGTATTTCTGTTGGTAGGTGTAGTCGGCGTGACCGGGACGGAACCGATCCTTGATCTTGTCGTAGTCGCGCGAACGCGCATCGGTGTTCTCGACCAGCAGACCGATCGAGGAACCGGTGGTGCGCCCCTCGAAGACGCCGGAGAGGATGCGCACGGCGTCCGCCTCTTTGCGCTGACTGACGAAATGCGACGTTCCGGTGCGTCGCAAATCGATGTCGCGGGTGAAGTCTGCCTCGGAAATCTCGAGCCCGGGCGGACAGCCGTCGATGATGCAGCCGAGCGCGGGACCGTGGCTCTCGCCAAAAGTCGTGACCTGAAAAAGTCGGCCGATGGTGTTACCGGACATGGCGCTGCAACTGCTCGCGAGTCAATAAAAAAACGCCGCCACCCCCACGCTCGAACTCGAGCCAGGTGAACGGCACGCGTGACCAGCGACGGCGGACCAGGGTTTCGGTGTTGCCCACCTCGACGACCAGAAGGCCCCCAGGGGTGAGATGTCGCGCCGCCTGTTGCAGGATGACGCGCACCGAATCGAGACCCTGTTTGCCGGCGGCCAGCGCGAGGCGCGGCTCGTGTCGATACTCCGGGGGCAGCGAGCGCAGCTCGCGCGCCCCGACATAGGGCGGATTCGTGACGATGATATCGTACCGACGGCCTCTCAGGGCCGCGAAATGATCCGATTCAATGAAGCGGACACGGCGCGAAAGACCGAGCGCGCGGGCGTTTTCGCGCGCCAGCGTCAAAGCCTCGCGCGAGATATCACTGCCCTCGACACGGACGCCCGGCAAGTAATGCGCACAAGCGAGCGCAATGCAGCCGCCCCCCGTGCACAGGTCGAGCACGTGACGAACTTTGGCTGGATCGATCCACGGTCGGAACTGCCGCTCGATGAGCTCGGCGATTGGCGAGCGTGGCACGAGTGCCCGCGAGTCCGTGCGCATCGGCAAGCCCGCAAACCAGGTTCGCCCGGTCAGGTAGACGGCCGGACAACGCAGCGAAATACGCAACTCGAGCAAGGCTTCGTAGGCGATCCGCTGCTGCAGTGTCAGTCGGCGCGACCAGAGTCGCTCATCGGGGAGACCGTCGACCTCAAGCACATGCAGCAGCAGGGCTGCGGCATCATCGAACGGATTATCGGTGCCGTGACCGAAGAAAACGTCGGCGCGCTGCAGTTGCCTTGCGCCGCGACGCAGGGCCTCGATGGCGGTGATCCGGCGTTGTGCGAGCGATCGACCAGACGGTCGACTGGTGCGGGATGTCGTGTGGGATAATTGGCCCATGAGCGACATTGTGCCATCCGCCGCCCATTCCCCCGAAACACCTTCGCTGAGTCCGGCCGCACGCGCCTTTATCGCGCTGCAGCATGTCCTGCCCCAGCATGGCATTTCGCGCCTCGTGCATGCGGCTGCGCGCAGTCAGACGCCATGGTTCAAGAATCTCTTGACGCGCGCGTTCGTGTCCGGCTTCAAGCCCGATCTGTCGGATGCCGTACTCGAGGATGCGCTGGCCTACGAGTCGTTCAACGCGTTTTTTACTCGGGCGCTCAAGCCGGATGCGCGACCGCTGCCGTCGGATCCGCTCGCCCTCGCCTGCCCCGTCGACGGCACGGTGAGCGAAATCGGCCGTATCGAGGGCGACCGATTGCTACAGGCCAAGGGCCGTCATTACACGCTCTCGGCGCTGCTTGCGGGTCGTGAAGAGTGGGTGCAGCGCTTCGCGCGCGGCTACTTCGCGACGATCTATCTCGCACCCTACAACTACCACCGTATTCACATGGCGATGGAGGGCACGCTGCGCGATGCGTGGTACGTGCCCGGCCGACTGTTCAGTGTAAATCGCGTGACGGCCGATGGAGTCGCCAACCTCTTTGCGCGCAATGAACGCATCGCCTGTTTCTTTGAGCACCAAGGTCTGCATCACGCCTTGCTGCTGATCGGCGCACTCAATGTGGGCAGCATGGAAACCGTCTGGCATGGCGAGGTCGCGCCGCGTCGCGCGCGCGTGCTCACCCGTCTGGACGTTGAACGCGGCGGACAACCTTACGCTGCGGCACGCGGCGAAGAAATGGGACGGTTCAACATGGGCTCGACCGTCATTCTGCTATTCCCCGAGAACAGCATCGAGTGGAGCCCGAGCTTCGTGCCCGGGCGCATCGTACGCATGGGCGAGACCCTCGGTCACCGGCGCCCGTTGTGACCGAATGGCGTCCTACAGCAACGCGTGAACGACTCGCGCTGCGCGCCGCGCTACTCGCGGCGATGCGCGATTTCTTTGATTTGCGCGGCGTGCTCGAGGTCGACACACCATGGCTGGTTAACGCGGGCGTCACAGACGTGAATCTCGGCGCGGTGACCGCGCGGCTCGGCGATCACCCCCTATACCTGCATACCTCGCCCGAATACGCCATGAAGCGGCTGCTCGCTGCGGGGATCGGCGATATCTACCAGCTTTGCCACGTAGCCCGGGCCGATGAATGCAGCCGACTGCACAACCCGGAATTCACGCTGCTCGAGTGGTATCGCTGCGGCTTTTCGATGACCGCGCTAATCAAAGAAACGACGCTGCTGCTCGACGCTCTGCTGTTGCGCGCTGGCAAAGCGCCACGCCTCTTGCGCGAGTTGCGCTATCAGCAGGCCTTCATTGACGCCCTCGGCATCGATCCTCTGGTCGCCGCGCACGACACTCTGGCGACGCTCGCGGTGGCCCAGGGACTGGCTGCAGCAACGGCAAAGGCACTGGAGCGTGACGGACTGCTGGATTTTTTGATCAGCACCGTGATCGGCCCGACACTCGGGCGCAACGAGTGGCTGGCGCTGACGCACTACCCCGCCTCGCAAGCCGCACTCGCTCGACTCGATGACGCCGATCCACGGGTCGCTCTGCGGTTCGAGATCTATGCCGAAGGGATCGAACTCGCCAATGGCTTCGAGGAACTCGCCTCGGCCGCCGAGCAACGCGCGCGCTTCGAGGCCGACAACCGTCTGCGCGAGCTTCGCGGTCTGCCACGCATCGACCTGGACGAGCGCCTACTGGCCGCGCTCGAATCAGGACTGCCCGCCTGTGCGGGCGTCGCCCTTGGCTTCGATCGCGCTGTCATGCTGGCGAGCGGTGCAGCATCTATCGACGAGGTTATTGCTTTTCCCACGGAGATTGCATGAGCGGTTCCTACGCATTACCCGATTTCGGCAATGACCCCGAGAGCAAGACGCGCGCCTATCGCGAACTCGATGAGGCGTTGCGCGCGCTGCTGTCAGGCGAGCATGACCGCATCGCCAATCTCGCCAACACGGCAGCCCTCCTGTATCAGGCACTACCCGATCTGAACTGGGCGGGGTTTTATCTCCTCGATGCGGCGGGCCGCGAACTCGTCCTTGGGCCCTTCCAGGGCAAGCCTGCCTGCGTGCGCATCGCACTTGGCCGCGGCGTCTGCGGCACTGCGGCGGCGCAACGCATGACCGTGGTTGTGCCGAACGTCCACGAATTCCCGGGACACATCGCCTGTGACTCAGCCAGCAACGCCGAAATCGTGGTGCCCATGGTCATTGGCCGGGACCGCGATGGCGATCACGCTGGCGGGGAGCTGCTAGGAGTCCTCGATCTCGACAGCCCGAGCTTCAACCGTTTCGACGATATCGATCGACAGGGGCTCGAGCGGATCGTCGAGACCCTGCTATCGTCATTCACATGAGCGCAAGAGTTCTGGTCGTCGGTGGCGCGGGCTACATCGGCTCGCATATGGTCAAGCGCCTCGGCGAAGAAGGCGTGCACGTCACTACTCTCGACAACCTTGTCAGCGGTCATCGCGACGCCGTGCTCTGTGGCGATTTCGTCGAAGGCGATATGGCCGACCGTGCGCTTCTCGATGCGCTGCTGGCAAGTCAAAGCTTCGATGCCGTGATGCATTTTGCCTCGCACATTGAGGTCGGTGAGTCGGTAAGGCTGCCGTCGAAATACTATCGAAACAATGTCGCCAATACGCTCACGCTGCTCGAGGCAATGCAGGCAGCGGGGATCGACAAGTTCATCTTTTCGTCGACCGCCGCAATCTTTGGTACGCCCGTATACACGCCGATCGACGAGCGGCACCCGCGCGCGCCGATCAACCCTTACGGTCGTACCAAGTTGATGGTCGAAGAAATCCTGCACGATTACGAACACGCCTACGGACTACGCGCCGTGTCTCTGCGGTATTTCAACGCTGCAGGCGCCGACCCGAGCGGTCGACTCGGCGAACGGCATGATCCCGAGAGCCATCTGATCCCGCTCAGCTTGCAGGCGGCCTCCGGTCGGCGGGCGGCGATCTCCATGTTCGGTACCGATTACGACACCCCGGACGGCACATGCATCCGCGATTACGTGCATATCGCAGACCTCTGCGAAGCGCATTGGCTGGCGTTGCAGGCGCTGCTCGCTGGCAGCCCCGGCGCGGCCTACAACCTTGGCAATGGCGAGGGATTTTCGGTGCGCGAAGTGATCGACACGGTGCGACGGGTAACCGGACGCCCGCTGGTCGTCAAAGAAGAGGCGCGGCGTGCGGGCGATCCGCCGCGATTAGTTGCCGATGCGAGCGCCGCAAGAACGCGCCTCGGATGGAAGCCGCGCTATCCCGCACTCGAAACGATCGTCGAGCACGCCTGGAACTTCGAGCGCGCGCGTATTTGAGGCGCGGCGCAGCCGCGGAATTGCGGCCGCTGACTTGCGGCCGATGACCTGCGGGACCAGAACTCTTGTAGCAGCGATTACTGCTTCGCGCGCGAGATGTATTCGCCGGTGCGCGTGTCGACCTTGATGACTTCGCCCTGGTTGATGAAGAGCGGCACTCGCACGACCGCGCCAGTTTCGAGTTTGGCGGGCTTTTGACCGCCGGTCGCGGTGTCACCACGCACACCGGGATCCGTCTCGACGATCGTGGCTTCGATGTGCGCCGGCGGCGTCACCACCAAGGGCACGCCATTCCAAAGGGTGACAATGCACACCACACCGTCTTTCAGCCACTGCGAAGCGTCGCCCACCGCTTCTTTGCTCGCGGTGTGCTGTTCATAGTTCTCGGGGACCATGAAATGGTAGAAGTCGCCATCCTGATAGAGGTACTGCATGTCGACGTCCATGACGTCGGCCGCTTCAACCGAATCGCCCGACTTCCAGGTCTTTTCGACCGTACGACCCGTGCGCAGATTGCGCACGCGAACGCGGTTGAAGGCTTGGCCTTTACCGGGCTTCACCATCTCGTTTTCGACGATGACGTACGGGTCACCGTCGATGAGAATCTTGAGACCGGATTTGAATTCGCTGGTGTTGTAGCTGGCCATGTCTTCGTTCCACTGCTGTGCGCAACTTCGGAGTGCGCGACGTTAACCCGGCGCCATCCGGGCGAAAAAGGCCGCGTATCATAGCGGCAAGGCCTGCTTCGCCGCCACCGGCGTGTCAACGACCCGTCACTTTTTCCTGCAACCAAACCTTGATCAGCGATTGGTAGGGAACGTCGCGAGCGTTTGCCGCCGACTTGATCGAGTCGAGCAGATGCTCAGGCAAGCGCAGCGAAATCGTGCGAGTCGAAGGCTTTAGGTTGGGGAAAACCGCCCGACTCGCCTTCGACCAGTCGAGGTAACGCGTGGAATCGTGCGAGGGCGCTTCCCAGAATGCGCGGGCGCGGCCCTCACTCTGGAATTTGGGGACCGACTGCACTTTCGCCGTCGATTTGCTTCGCCTCGTCATGAATAGCTCGCTCCTTTCGATGCATGTCGCGGGCGGAAATGATTCGGATGCGAGTACCGCCCTGTCGCAGAGTAGATGTGATGTGCAGCGGCCTGTCGGCGTGGGTCACACCCAACGCGTGAAAACGAGGCTCGGCGTCGGAGTGTTTCGTATCCTCAAGTACCAGCAACGGTTGATTGAAAAAGACTTCTTCAGCCTCGAACTGACCCACACCGTGCTTGTCATTCTTGCGCTCATTACCACTGTCCCATTCGAAGCCGGTGATTTCCGCGAGCTCGATCATGCCTGTATATTACGGTCATATACAAGCATGGCTAGCGCTCTTTCTGCGCCGATCGTCGATAATCACACCCTGTGACCCCGCCCGAGACGACACCCAGACCCCGCGCCGACACGCCGGCGGACGCCGAGCCGATCGGCTGGCAACGCGAATTCGCTGCGGCAATCACCGATCCCGCCGAACTCGTTGCATTGCTCGGTCTCGACACACAATGGATTGAACCCGCCCGTCGCGCCGCAAAAATTTTTCCGCTGCGCGTCACGCGGAGTTACCTCGCGCGCATTCGACCCGGCGATCCGCACGACCCCCTGTTGCGACAGGTCTTGCCGCTCGGCGATGAGTTGCTCGAAGCCCCGAACTTTGGGGCTGACCCGATCGGCGAGTCGGCGTTCCAGCGCGCGCCCGCCCTGCTGCAAAAGTATCCGGGGCGCGCCTTGCTGGTGACGACGGGTGCGTGCGCGCTGCATTGCCGCTATTGCTTCCGCCGTGAGTTCCCGTATGACGCCCAACAAGGTGAGACCGGTCGCTGGCGCGAGGCTGTGGCCGTACTCGCGACCGATTCGACAATCCGCGAACTGATTCTGAGTGGCGGCGATCCGCTGTCGATCGGCAACGCGCGGCTGCACGCGCTGTCGCGCGAACTCGGCGGTATACCGCATCTCGACTCGCTGCGCCTGCACACGCGTAATGCCATCGTGCTGCCCTCGCGGGTCGATCAAGGATTCATTGACTGGATTCGCAGCCTGCCATGGCGTGTCACCATCGTGCTGCATGTCAATCATGCGAACGAGCTCGAGGGTGATGCGCTCGAGGCGATCGTGCGTCTGCGTACAACCGGCGCACTGCTGCTCAATCAAAGCGTGTTGTTGCGCGGCGTGAACGACAGCATCTCCGCGCTCGAGTCGCTATCGCGACGACTGCATACACAGGGCGTGCTGCCGTACTACCTGCATTTGCTCGATCGCGTGCGCGGCAGTGCACACTTCGAAGTCGCCGAAGCTACGGGCATCGCACTGATTGATGCACTGCGCGATCGTGTGCCCGGCTATCTCGCGCCCAAACTTGTACGCGAGATTCAGGGTCGTCAATCTAAAACCGTGATTGCCGGAAGCACGCTCACCCCCGATTGACGATCATCTTCTCCCGCGAATAACCTTTCAATATATTTCTTGCCTCTTTGACGTACTGACGGCGATGAAAAAAGTTTTCGCGAAATATACTGATGGTCTGAGCGCGCCCAGAGGCGGCGACAATAATAGCCCTCAATGCACCAGATATATCGCCGCTAGCCGACAGGGAAAAACCTTTTTTCAAAGAGCGATAAAAATAACGAAGCGCGAAGAAATAAAGATCCCGGCGGATGAAGTCTATGAACTTTTTATCTTCAGGGCTGCTATGAAACTTGACTGTTTTTGATACCAGATCTTTGATGATAGCTACTGGTGATGGGCCGGACGCCTCGCCCGAGACATCCGCGGGAGGGTTGATTATGCCGAGCGCTGCGGAAAATTCGAGTTCAACACTGCACTTTTCTTTGAAATATCCCACAAGCGCATCTGCTGCGCACTCAATCTGCTCCTTGCGGCGCAAAACGCTGACCGTCGTCGAGTGACGTCTTTGCAGCAGCAATACCTCAGGGAGATTGGCAAATCGAAATCCCTTCACTGCCAGCCTTAACCAAAGATCGTAGTCTTGTGCGTAAGCACAATCCTCCGAGTACCGATACTCTTTCACGACCGATCCACGCAGCATGACGGACGGATGAATGATGCAGTTACTCGTTAGCATCCTCCACTTGATACAACGGTCATCATTAGGCGCCGGTCTTGGCGCGCCGACAACCTCGCCTTGCTCATCAATATACGCAGCAGCAGTTCCAAGGACATCGATCAACGGATCCGTCTCCATTCGCCTCACCTGACGCTCAAGACGCTCGGGCGCACACAGATCGTCCGCATCCATTCGGGCGATGTACTTCCCGGTCGCCGCTTCAAGGCCCTGATTCAATCGAGCGGTGATGCCCCGTTGACGCTCGTCCCCGAGAATACGAATGCGAGGATCCTCAACGGCCGCAATCCGCTGCATTCCCCGGTCAGTCGAACCATCATCGATGATCAATATTTCTAGGTTCGTGTAGGTCTGACTCAGCACGCTCTGCAGGGCTTCAGGCAAGAACACCGCAGCATTGCGAACAGGCATCAGCACCGAGACTAGCGGCGATGATTGGCACACGTTCAGCATCTCTTGGTTCATGCACTCACGACGCCGCCACCGCCTCAAGACGCGTGACGCGGCGCCAACCGCGCGGCAGCACAGCGCCGCGCTGGGCACGGGCGCCGCGATAGTCCTTGAGATCGCCCCAGGAGAGCGTCATCGCCCGCTCGCCGGTGTGCACGATGAGCGAGCCACTCGGCTCGACGACGGCGACACCCGCGACGATTTCCGCGCGCTCGGCGGCAAGTGCCGCAGGGATGTTGAAGAGCTTGTTGCCCTTGCCGCGCGGCATCTCGGGTACTTCTGCGACCGGGAACGCCAACAATCGACCGTTTTCGCCCTCGCCATCGACCACCGCCACGCAGACCAGCGCCTTCTCGGACGCCACCAGCACCGGTGGCAGCGCGAACGCGTTGTCGGGCGGGTTGAGCACGGTCTTGCCAGCCTTGCGATCGGTCAGCAAATCTTTGAGACGCGCCGTGAAGCCATAGCCGGCATCCGAGGCCAGCAGCCACAGACTCTCCGGGTCGCCCATCATGACGCCTGCGAACTTGGCACCATCGGGCGGATTGAGACGCCCGGCCAGCGGCTCGCCGAGACCGCGCGCCGAGGGCAGCGAATGCGCCGGCAAGCCATAACTGCGGCCCGTGGTGTCGAGGAATACCGCCTGCTGCAGCGACATGCCGCGCACCGCCGATTGAAACGCGTCACCCGTCTTGTACTGCAGCGAAAGCGGATCGATCTCGTGGCCCTTGGCCGCACGGACCCAGCCGCCCGCGGAGAGCACCACCGTCACCGGCTCGTTGGCGATCAGGGTGGTCTCGTCGATCGCTTGAGCGGCTTCTCGCTCGACGATCTTCGAGCGTCGCGGATCGCCGTATTTTTCGACGTCGGCGGCGAGTTCTTCGCCGACCAGCTTGCGCAAGCGTTTTTCGCTGCCGAGGATGGACGAGAGCTCATCGCGTTCGCGTGCGAGTTCTGCCTGCTCGCCGCGGATCTTCATTTCTTCGAGCTTAGCGAGGTGCCGCAACTTGGTCTCGAGGATCGCCTCGGCCTGGATCTCGGTGAGCGCGAACCGCTTCATGAGCACCGGCTTCGGTTCGTCCTCGCGACGAATGATGCGGATCACTTCATCGAGGTTGAGATAAGCGACCAGCAGACCGTCGAGGATGTGGAGCCGCTTCGACACTTTGTCGAGACGCCAGTCGAGGCGGCG
>JBILGD010000104.1:0-8951 GCA_044351225.1 Steroidobacteraceae bacterium | reverse complement strand
TCGTTACCGGGCTCCTGGTGGCCGAACTGGTCACAAGGAAAGCCGAGCACCGCAAAGCCGCGCTCCGCGTATTTGCGCTGCAGCGCCTCGAGCCCGGTGTATTGCGGCGTGAAGCCGCAGCGGCTTGCCACGTTGACGATGAGCAGCACCTGACCGCGGAAATCGCCGAGCGAACGGTCGACGCCATCGAGGGCGCGAGCAGAGAAATCGTGAATCGAAGTCATGTTGTCATCCTCAAAGAATCAACCGAACGGTGCCACACCGAAGAGTCGCTGGTGCCACACCATCGCAAAGGCGCCATAGAGCGCGAGTCCGCCGAGCACGACGATCACATCGTTGATCGCGCGTGCGGGCGCCGCTGGCGTCGGCCGCGGGGTACGCCGCTTGAGCGAAATACGATCGGCAACCGCCCAGACGAGGAAGCTGCCAAACAGCAGCACGTCGGCCAGCATGCCGTTGGCGAGCAGATGGGCGAGTGCCCAGAATTTCACGGCGACCAGCATCGGATGTTTGGCCGCGCGGCTGATTTTTCCGGGTAGATAAGTCGCGAGCAACAACGGAAAGACCGGCAGCATGAGCAGCGCCGCGACATGTCGCAGCCCGACAGGCGGCACGTAGAGCAGCTGCGGCTCGAGCCGCAACGCCGAATAGCCCGCCACCATGAGCAGAAAACCGCCCAGCGCAACCAGCGCATAAAGGGCTTTCCAGCGTACTACGCCGAGCGAGGCGGCGAGACGGTCACGCAGCGGGTTGTTGACGATGGAAACCGAATGGATACCGAAGAATATGATGAGTCCGACGACGAGCAGAGTCATGACGCAGCCCCCGGATGACGCTTGGGATGAGGGAAGAGAAGGCGCCCTACTGTACCGGATCAGCGGCGGATCAGCGGCGGATCAGCGGTTCAGTTCCGCAGCGACAGATACTGCGATGGCAGCGCGAGCCCCGGATTATCCGTCCAGCCCTGCACGCGGGCGGCCACCAGACGATGTGCCATACCCGAATAGAGCGGGATCACCGGCAACTCGCGCAGCAGGATGGCCTCGGCCTCGCGATAGTGCTGGGCGCGTCGCTGCGGCTCCACCTGACTTTCGGCAAGGGCGATCAGCCGATCAACTTCGACGTTCGCATACCCCGAATAATTGAGAAAAGAGCCGCTCTGGAATCGGCCAATGAAACTGGTCGCACTCTGCACCGCAGAGAACGGTCCGTAATCCATCAGATCGAACTCGCCGGCATTCAGCGCAAGATTGTACGCGCGCGACTCGAGGCCGCGGGCCGAGATACGGACGCCGAATGGCGCCCACATGGCGTCGATCGCAAGGTAAGTGCGCTGGGTGAGCGGGTTGATCGAGTAGATCAGCTCGAGTTGCAGCGGCTTCTTGCGCGACAAGCCGAGCGCGGCAGCACGCTCTCGCGCCGCCGCGACGCGTTGTGCAGGATCGAGACCGGCGAAGGGCGATACTGCGCGGCTCGGATAATCGCCCACGGCCTCGGGCACCAGACTTTCGGAGGGTCGCTCGCCGAGTGCGCGCACGCGATCGGCGAGGACGCGCCGATCGATAGCGAGCGCCAGCAACTCGCGCAGACGCGGCTCGCGCAGCGCGGGTCGCCGTAGATTCAGACCCACCCAGCCACCGCCATAAAAGGGCACCGACCGCAGGCGCGCCGCGAGATCCCGCTTGGCTAGCGCATATTGCGCGGGCTCGCCGAGCTGCGCGACATCGAGCTCGCCGGTGCGAAAGGCGCGCAGCCGCGCCGCATCGTCGATGCCCATCACCCATTCGAGACGCGGCACCACGGGCGTGGCCGCTGCGCCAAACCAACGGGCATTCGCCTCGAGCACCAGCGTGCCATTCTGCGCCCACGAGACCGGCCGCCAGGGACCATTGACGACGATGCCGGGCGGCTTCGCCCAGTCACGCCCCGCGGCGGTCACGGCATGGGCGGGCACGAGGTAAGCGACCGCCAACAATTTCAGCAGGTCAGTCTCGGCGCGCTCGAGCTCGATGATGACGCGATCGGTCCCGAGAGCACGCACGGCAAGCGTACTCGGGTCCGCCCTGCCCTCGCGCACGGCGCGCGCGCCACGAATGGCATCGTAGCGATACGCGAGCAGCGCCCCGGTTGATGGCGTGAGCAACCGCCGCAGGCTGAAAACCGCGTCCTCTGCACGCAGCGCGCGGCCGTCCGACCAAAGAATTTGAGGGCGTAGCCGAAACTCGTAACGACGACCGTCGGCGCTGATTGTCCAGTCGCGCGCGCAACCCGGGACGATGCCCCCGCGCGCATCCACCGCGACTAGCCCCACAAAGAAATCCGCAACGATTTCCATATCGGTCGCGGAGATCGAGCGCTGCGGATCGAGACTCGTGAGATTACCGCCGCGCGAACGACGCAGGACGGCCGCATCGCGGGCCATGGCAAGCGTCCCTCCCGTGACTGCAAACACCGCGGGAGCGGCGCTCGCCCCGAGTGCGCGGAGGAGAAAACGGCGTCGTGGCAGACTCATATGCGCGCACCGGAGCTCATCGGCTCAGACCGCCGACTTGGCCCGGGCGCGGCTCAACATGAGCACGCCGAGCAAGGTGAGCAATGCCGAGAGCACGAAGGGCGCCGCCGGTCCGAGCTTGAAATAGATCGGGCCGGAGATTGCAGGGCCGACGATGCGCCCGGCGCTGCTCGACGCATTGAACATGCCCATGACGGTGCCGCGCGATCGCGGATCCGCTTCGAAGGAAACGAGGCTGGTGATCGCCGGCAGAAAAAGACCATTGGCGAGCCCGAACAGACTGATCGCCGCCCACACCATCGCATCGTTTTGCGCCACCGCAAACAAGAGCAAACCAGCCGCGACGCCGCCTGCCGAAACGATTGCCACGCGCTTTTCGCCGAAGCGCTTGGACAAGGGTCCGATCAAACCCGCCTGCCCCACTGCCGAGAGCAGCGCGAACACCGTGAAATGCAGACCGATATCGCGCAATGAATAATCGAAGAGATCGCGACCCCAAAACTGGAACACCGACTGCATCACGCCGCCCGCGATCGCCACGATCAAGGAGGCGGAAACGAACCCGAGCAGCACCGGGTTGGAGCGAAAGAGCGTCAGCGAAGAGCCGCCTGCCGTCTCCGCCGCGACGCTCTCCTTGCGCGCACGCCGCATTTCTTTGGGAAGACTTTCGGGGAGGAAGAAGATCGTACCGATGAACGCGACCGCCGACAGTGCCGCCGAAGCAAGACCCGGCCAGTGCATGCTTGGCACGCCATCGACCACGCCGAGAAATCCGCCCATCAGTGGGCCGATCGCAAAGCCGACTCCGAACGCCGAGGCGACGATGCCGAGACCCTTGGCGCGATTGTTGGGATCAGTGACATCCGTGGCATACGCGAAGGCTGCGGCGAGGTTGCCAGACATGATGCCGCCGAACGCACGCGCGATCAGCAGCGACTCAAGGGTCGATGCATAGGCCAGCCAAAGAAACGCGAGGATGGTGCCCGCCGTGCTCAAAACGAGGATGGGCTTGCGGCCATAGATATCGCTGAATCGCCCCCAGATCGGCGTCGCCATCAACTGAAACAGCGAGAACACGCCGGGTCCACCGAAGGTGCGCCAGAATTCGGATGCCCCCAACTCCTCGGCCACGAACGGAAACGGGATGGTGGTGATACCGAAGCCGGCCAGACTGATGAACACCACCAGCCACAAGACGCCGAGTTTTTTCATGGCAAAGACCTGTCGGGAAAAGTAGTCGTGCGCCGCCGCGATCGAATTATCCGCGCACCTACCCGCGGGGTCGGTCGCGGGTACGGGTGGTCAACCGCGAGCCGGTCGGCGCCAGCCGCTCAAAGCGCAAGCCCCGCACGGTACCCTTCCTGCGTCGCCACCAACAGCGAGCGTGGTGCCCGACAATCGCCGATACGCTGCACCGCGATGCCAGCGACCCGCAATGGCGCTGCCAGCGAATCGTTCGGTACGCGCGATGTCGCGTGACTGAGTAGCACGACGTCCTCGAGCACGGCGAGCTCGCGCTCGACCAGCGTGCTGCGCAGTGCGAGCCTGCCCTCGCCGATCGCCTCATCGACCACGGGCTCGGCGAATCCGAATACCTGTACGCCGAGCATTGCGAGTCGCTGCTGAATCCCCTGACGATTGACGAGCGGCTCTTCGGCAGCGATCCCCTCACGCGGCGTGACGATGGCCACCCGCTCGAAACGGCGGGCCAGCAATTCCGCGGTCGCATAGGTGAATGCCGTGTGGTCATGATCATAGATGACGGCGAGTCCAACCTCCTTGGCACCCGTCGCCGCCGGCCGCTGCAGCAATTGCAGCGCCAGCAGCCGAATATCGGGGAAGAGCTCGGCATCGCGGAATTCTTCGGGCATCCACTCGGGCCAGGCGGGCGTTGCACCCGTCGCCAAAATAACCGACTGCGGGGCCAAAGATTTCACCGCCTCGGCGCTGATCGATACGCCGAGCTCGAAGCGTACCCCATACGCTCTCGCCCGCAGGTACTGATAGTCGTAGACGCTGCTCAGGTTCTCACCACCCGGCAACGCAGCATGCAAGCGCGTCTTGCCGCCCACTTCTGCGCCGGCGCCGAATACAGTCACGTCATGCCCTCGCGCGGCGGCAACCCACGCCGCCTCCAGTCCTGCAGGACCCGCACCGACAATCACCACGCGACGCGGCTTCGAGCTGCGTGCCGGTCGCCAATCGGCTTCATCGCTCTCGCCGACGCGCGGATTGTTGTCGCAGGCGAGCGTGCTGCCGCCGACGATCGCACCCCAGCACGTATTGCACGAGACGCAGTAGCGGATTTCTGCCTCGCGGCCCTGCTCGGCTTTCACGGGCCATGCAGCATCGGTCACGAGCGGTCGCCCCAGCATGACGAGATCGGCGAGCCCGTCACGCACGATGCGCTCGCCCTCGTTGGGGTCGGTGATGAGGCCGAGCGCTCCAATCGTCACCCCGGGCGCATGCCGCGCAAGCTCGGCGATGCGCGCCACCCAGGGCGCGCGCGGGCCATGCAGATCGGGCAAGTGCCAGCCGAGGAAATTCGAATGACCGCCGCGGCACCAGGTGAGGTAATCGACGACACCCGTCGCATGCACGAGTCGAGTGATCGCCTCAGCCTCAAGCGGCGCGATGCCCTGCGGCATGCCGTCCTCCGCCGGCAACTTGACGCCGATCAGAAACGCCTCGCCGCAACGCCGGCGCAACTCGAGACAGAGCTCGGTCAACAGTCGCGCGCGACCTTCGAGATCACCGCCATAGCGATCTTGTCGATGATTCGAGCGTGCCGCGAGAAACTGATGGAAGAGATGTCCGTGACCTGCAGAGATTTCCACGCCGGCGAAACCCGCATCGCGCAACACGAGTGCACCGGCGGCGAAATCGCGCACGAGCTGCGTCACCGCTTCGGTCTCGAGCGCCTCCGGGACGGTCCAACTGAGATCATCCGGGAGCGCCGAAGGACCGAAAGCCTCGGCGTTGCGCCCCGCTTGATGGCGCCCCCGGCCCGGATCCTGCACCTGACCAATAAGATGTGCACCGGCGGCCGATACCTCGCTCGCCCAGCGCGCAAGACCCGCGCGGTTGGCGGGATCGAGCACCTTCACTTTCTGCGGATTGCGCTGCGCGGGTAAAAGATTGAGCGGTTCGGTCACCAGCATCGCTGCACCGCCGCGCGCCCGATTGACGTGATAGCCGATGAGTCGTTCGTTGACCTCACCCGCGCTCACGTAGCGTGTGCTCATCGACGCATGCACGACCCGATTGCGCAGCGTCAGGCCACGCAAGTTGATGGGCGAGAAAAGATGCGGGTAAGCGCTTGCGATCATGCCGCCCCGAACACGTAGGCGAAACCGCTGCCGCCCTTGACGTGTTCGGCGAAAACCGTCTCCGCAGGAAAGCCGGCCGCAATCATTGCCGCGCGCAAGTCGCTCTCGGCAAAACCCGACCAGAACGGTTCGCCGTTCCAGTGATCCTGCCACGCGTTCATCACCTGATCATCGAGACCGAGGCGACTCGTCTGCGTCGCCACGTCGGCATGCACCATCAAGCCGCCCGGCGCGAGCACCCGCCGACACTCGCGCAGGATGCGCGGCAGCCACTCGTGACTGGTCTCGTGGAACAGGATGTTGGAGATGACGAGATCGAAACTGGCCTCGTCAAAACGCGTATCGGCGGCATCCCGCTGATGAAAATGAATCGGTACGCCACGCGCCTCGGCGGCCACGTGGCCGTAACGCAGCAGCCCGGCGGCCACATCGACTGCGTGATACTCGGCCTCGGGGAAGGCCAACGCGATCGGCTGCGCGTGCACGCCGATACCACAGCCGAGGTCAAGAATACGCCGCGGTCGCCACCCCGGACGACGGCGCGCGATCTCATCGAGCAGCAATTTGCCACGGCCGTCGGTGGCCGCGTGCGTATTTCCCTTGCCGACGCTGTAGATCATCGCCGCACCGAGATAGCGCAAGCCCGGCAGCACATCGTCACCGGCCTCAACACCGCAATAACCGATGGGTTGTCGATGAATCTCGGTGTTCGAGATCGGGGCCGGCACCACAAGATTCGGATCCAATTCGAGCGAGCCCTTGAGCTCGGCGCGACGCAGCGCCGCGAGGCGGCTCGACACCACAGGCTCGACGCGTTGCGCGGTCGGCTCGATCGCTGCCCACATCATGCTCTGCGAATGATGCGTGAGCACTGCCCAGTAACGGAACTCGGCCGAGCGCGCGAGCTCGCCCTCGATGTCCTTGCGCGAGGCCGGCTCGCGCTCGAGCTTTGCGCGGATCCGCGGCAGCAAGTCCCTGCGGTAGGCGTCGCGAACGCGCTGCTGTGCAGCGCCATTGGCGAGTCGCTTCAGCGACAGCACGAAGTCCTGACGGGATTTTTCGGTGAGATTGGGCTCGTAGATCGGTGCGACAGACATCAGCGCCATCTCCTCAGTTCAACATGACTTTTTCCGGGCGCCCGGCTCGGCCTCAAGGCGTCACGCTCAACAGCCAACTCGGGTAGAGACCGCGCGGGTTATCAGCAAAACCGCGTACCCGCTCGGCCACCACGCGTCGTCCGACAATGAAATAAACCGGCGCCACAGGTTGATCGGCGAGCGCCATCGCCTCGGCCTCGCGCAGGATCGCGGCGCGGCGTTTGACGTCCACCTCGCGCGACCCCTCTGCAAGCTTGGTATCGAACGCCGGGTTGCGATATCCGGAAGTGTTCATACCCACCGCCGAACCCGTCGACAACAGACGCTCGAGGTAAGAGTAAGGATCGCTCGCCGAAGCCACCCAAACGAAGCGTGCGGCGTCGAAGTCGCCGACACCAACTTCGGTGACGAGCGCCTTGGTTTCTTTTTGTTGCAGTTCGGCCCGCACGCCGGCCTGCCCCCACATTGCACCGACCGCGACCGCCACCTTGCGATTGAGGTCGGTGCTCGGAAATCCGAGTCGTACGCGCAGGGGCTTACCGGGACCATAGCCCGCCTCGGCGAGCAAACGCTTCGCCTCGGCGAGTCGCTTGGCCGGCGTCCAGGCGGCGAAGTCGGGCTTGGCCGACTCGCCGTAGTTGAGTACGCCGGGCGCGATCAAAGAATAGGCGCCCACGCCCGGCAGGCCGATGACGTTGCGCGCCACCACATCGCGATCGATCAGCATCGAGAGCGCTCGGCGCACGCGCCGATCGGCGGTGGGCCCGCTACGCGTGTTGAAAACGATCACCTCGTTGCCAATGCCCCGCGACAAATGCACCACCTTGGGATTGCGCTTGCGCATTTCCTCGAGCCGCTCCGGTGGCACCACCAGCACGAGATCGAGTTCGCCGGCATCGAAGCGGCGCGCCATCGTCACCGGATTGCCGAGCGGATAGTGGTACACCGCATCGAGCTTGACGCGATCCGCACCCCAGAAGTTGGGGTTGCGATTGACGCGCACATGGCCATTCGGTCGCCACTCCTGCAGGACGAACGGGCCGTTACCGACGATGTTTTCCGGGCGGGTCCACGCCGCACCGTGCTTCTCGATCACATGGCGCGGCGTGGGTAACGCTGCGGTCATGATCACATCAACAAAATAAGGCGTCGGGTTTTCGAGCTCGACGCGCAGGGTGCGCGCGTCGACCGCCGAGACACCGAGCGCCGACACCGGCTTCTCGCCCATCGCCACGGCGCGCGCGTTCTTGATCGGAAAGAGACGCGAGGCGAGCGGATACGCCGTCTTGGGATCGAGCATGCGCTGAAAAGCCCACACCCAATCGGCGGCCGGCATGGGCTTGCCGTCGGACCAGCGCAGGTTCGCACGCAGTTTGAAGAGATAGGTCTTGCCGTCCGGGCTGATGGTCCATGACTCGGCCGAGCCGGGGATCGGGCGCCCGTCCATGCCGGGCGTTGTCAGACTCATAAAGAGGTCGATCAGAATGAGCTGCTCGCCCGGCAGCGAAGCGCGCTGCGGATCGATCGTGGCTGGATCATCGGTACCTACCCGATGCAACACGCGCTCCGACGCAAACGCGGTCTGCGCGATCGCCAACAGCCCCCAAGCCAACCACCCCGCGACTTTCATTGCAAGCACAACCCCGTGAAGCTTGGCGCGCCCGGAGAGATTCGAACTCCCGACCCTCAGGTTCGAAGCCTGATGCTCTATCCAACTGAGCTACGGGCGCGTGACGCCGAGTCTAGCACCCGAAACGTGTGCGCCTTAAGATAGCTAGCGCGGCGATATTGCCGAACGTCCACGAGACCCGCTGGAGAAACCGACATGAAGACCCTGCTATCCCTCGCCGTAATCGCCGCGCTCGGTGCCGGTCCGGCCTTCGCCGCCTGCAACTATCCGAAGGCGCCCGACAGCATCCCTGACGGCAGCACCTCGACGCTCGAGCAGATGCTCGCGGGTCAGCGTTCCGTGAAGGCCTTCGATGCGGCCATCACCGAATACCAGAACTGCCT
>JBILGD010000103.1:0-8957 GCA_044351225.1 Steroidobacteraceae bacterium | reverse complement strand
GAGCGTATCGCGCTCTGCACCGACGATGAGGGCGCGCGCACCAGCGAATCGAATGGCCGCAGCTTCACGCTCGGCGTGCTGCCCTTCGATATCTCCGAGCGTTTCAAGGCGCTCACCGAAGCACGGCCTGCCGCCTGGATCTTCACCTCGGCGACGCTCTCGGTACCGAGTCGTAGCGAGGGGGATGACTTCAGCCACTTTGCCTCGCGGCTCGGGCTCGGCGATGCCGAGACGCTGCGCATCGCGAGCCCTTTCGATTACGAATCGCAGGCGATGCTGTATCTGCCGCGCGCCATGCCCGAACCCACCACGCCAGGGTATGTCGAGGCCGTAATCGAGGCGGTGATGCCGCTGCTCGATGCTTCGGGTGGCGGCGCCTTCATTTTATTCACGAGTCACCGCGCACTCGCGCAAGGTGCCGCATTGCTGCGTGCGCGCTGGGATGGTGCGGCGCTGGTGCCGGTGCTGGTGCAGGGCGAGGGGCCACGCGAAAAACTCCTGCGCGAGTTTCGCGAGCACGGTGATGCGGTGCTGCTCGGCACGGCGAGCTTTTGGGAAGGCGTGGATGTGAAAGGCAGCGCGCTCAGGCTGGTGGTCATCGAGAAATTGCCGTTCGCTTCGCCCGATGATCCGCTCACCAAGGCGCGAATTGCGTATTTGCAGCGCAAGGGCGAGAACGCCTTTCGCGATTACCAATTGCCCGAGGCGGTGCTGGCGCTCAAACAGGGTGTGGGACGCCTCATCCGCAGCGAAACGGATCGTGGCATGATCGTCATCGCGGATCCGCGCCTGCTGACCAAAGGCTACGGACGCAGCTTTCGCGCCAGCCTGCCGGAGATGCCGATCACACAGGAACGCGACGATGCAACGCGATTCCTGCGCAAACTACGATGAAGATCCTCGCTCTCGATACCTCGACCGAAGCCTGCTCTGCGGCGCTGCTCGCCGGTGATGCCGGTGACCCGAGCGCCTGGCGGGTGCGTTACGAAGAAGCGCCGCGCGGCCATGCGGAGTTGATCCTGCCCATGATCGATGCGCTGCTCGCCGAGGCAGGGCTCGTCTTGTCTGAGCTTGATGCGATCGCCTTCGGGCGCGGCCCGGGCAGTTTCACCGGCGTGCGTCTCGCAGCGAGCGTGGTGCAGGGGCTCGCCTTCGGAGCGAAGCTACCGGTGGTGCCGATCTCGACGCTTGCGGCCGTGGCGCTGCGCGCGCAGCGAGCCGCGCCCGACGCGTCGCACGTCCTCGTTTGCAACGATGCGCGCATGGATGAGGTCTACGCTTGTGCGTTCGATGGCACGGGCAGGGCGCTCACCGACGAGCGCGTGCAGGCGCCCGCGCAGGTGGTGATCCCGTCGCTCGTGGGCCCTGCGGACTCGGCGCGCGGCGAGCTGCGCTGGATCGGCGCGGGACGTGGCTTCAGGGCTTATCCGCTGCTGCGCGAGCTGGCGCCGCTCACGCAAATCTTTGACGACCTCTTGCCGCGGGCGGAAGAGATCCTCGCGCTCGCCGTCCCCGAAGTGACCGCCGGTCGGGTGTTGCCCGCCACCGCTGCGTTACCGATTTATGTCAGAAACGAGGTGGCCATCGTTCCGCCGGCGCCCCGCGGGGCATTTCCGGCGATCTGAGCAGACTGTCATCGGCCTGCAACACGAGTCGTTTGAAATATGTCTGAAACCAGAACATCGCGACTCCCGCTCATGGCTGCCAAACAGATCCTCGTCGTTGAAGACGAAAAACCCATCCGTGACATGATCGGCTTCGGGCTGCGTCGTGCAGGCTTCGAAGTCCGCGAGGCCGCCGATGCGCGCCTCGCGCGCGCCGAACTCGCCAACCGACGTCCCGACCTCGTGCTCGTCGACTGGATGCTGCCCGATCTCAGCGGGCTCGAGTTCACCCGCCAAGTGAAGCGCGATCCGAACCTGCGTGACCTGCCGATCATCATGCTCACGGCGCGAGCCGAAGAGGCCGATAAGGTGGCGGGCCTCGAGGGGGGTGCCGACGATTACGTCACCAAGCCCTTCTCGCCGCGCGAACTCGTCGCGCGCATCAATGCGGTGCTGCGCCGCGTCGATCCGCAGGTCGAAGGTGAGGTGATGAGCTTCGAGGGTCTGAGCCTCGATCCGGTCGCGCATCGCGTGCTTGCCGACGGTCGACCGGTGTCGCTGGGGCCGACCGAATACCGCATGCTCGAATTTTTCATGAGTCACCCGGACCGGGTGTACTCGCGCGAGCAATTGCTCGATCGCATCTGGGGGGGGAACGTCTACGTGGAAGAGCGGACGATCGACGTGCACATCCGTCGCCTGCGCAAAGCACTCGAGGAATTCGGGTACGATCGCATGGTGCAGACGGTGCGTGGCGCCGGTTACCGCTTTTCGACGCACGTGGAGTGAGCTTCTGAGAAACCCTCTGGATCACTGGGGATTCGCCCTTTGGCGGGTCGCTCTGGTTGCGGGCCTCGGCGCCCTCGTCGGTGTATTTGTCGGTCACGTTTGGTGGGGCGTGGTGGTGGCGCTCGCGATCGAGCTCGCAAGACATCTCGCGAACCTGCACGATCTCGAGGATTGGCTGCGGCGGCGCAATCGTCGCGATCCGCCGGATGCGGGCGGGCTCTTCGGCGATGTGGTGTCGCTCGTGTCGCGTCTGCATCGACGCAAGCAGTTTCACAAGCAGCGTATTCTGCGGCTCTTTCGTGAGCTGCGGCGCTCCACCGCCTCGATGCCCGATGGGGTGATCGCGCTCAACGCGGCGCGGGAGATTCTCTGGTTCAATCGCAAGGCGGGCGAGTTGCTGGGCCTGCGCCGCAAGACCGATTTCGGCATTCACCTGGCGAGTTTGCTGCGCGTCCCCGAGTTCGCGCGTTATCTCGACAAGGGCGAGTTTGGGACGAGCCTGCGTATTCACCCGCGCATCGGCGATCCCACCTGCCTTGAGTTTCAGGGGGCGCCCTACGGCGACGGTCAACTATTTCTGCTGGTGCGTGACGTCACGCGTCAGGAGCATCTCGAGACCATGCGCAAGGATTTCGTCGCCAATGCCTCGCACGAATTGCGCTCGCCCCTGACGGTCATCGCCGGGTATCTCGAAACGCTCGCACTCGATGGCGACATGCCGGCGGATATCCGCGCGCCGATCATCGAGATGCGTCGTCAGGCCGAGCGCATGACGGCGATCGTCGCGGATCTGCTCGAGCTCTCCCGTCTCGAGGCTAGCGATGAGCAGGTGATTGGCCAGCCGATCGATGTCGGCGCACTGCTCGCCATACTCAAAAAAGATCTCGCTGCGCGCGGGGGTGCTGCACACCAGGTCGATATCCGCATCGAGTCGCCCGAGGGTTTGATGGGCGATCCGGGGCTGATTCAATCGGCCTTCTGGAATCTGGCCGACAACGCCGCCAAATACACCCCCGAGGGCGGCGCTATCGTGCTGCGTTGGTGGGTGGATGAACTTGGTGGGCATTTCTCGGTCAGTGATACCGGACGTGGGATTTCCGCGGAGCATCTGCCGCGGCTCACCGAGCGGTTCTACCGCGTCGATCCTGGTCGCGCGCGCGATACGGGCGGCTCAGGGCTCGGCCTTGCCATCGTGCGTCACGTGCTGCAGCGGCACGGCGCCGAGTTGCGCATCGAGAGCACAGAGGGACGTGGCAGCACCTTCTCCTGCCATTTCCCGCCGCTGCGTTTGGTGCACGAGCCTGTCGCAATGCCGTCCGACAGTCGTTATTCTCCGGCTCAAGAGGGGTGACACGTGACTGAATCAGGCGATCTTTCGCAGCACATTTCGCGTCGTTTCAACGAGGACCTCGATCGCGTTCGATCGCAGGTGCTCAACATGGGCGGCTTCGTCGAGCAGCAGCTCGCCAAGGCGGTGACTGCGCTCGTCGAGGGCGACAGCACCCTCGGCGAGACCGTCGCGCGCGATGACTTTCAGGTCAATCGCATGGAAGTCTCGATCGACGAGGAGTGCTCGCGCATTCTGGCCACGCGATCTCCGGCCGCGAGTGATTTGCGCCTGATCGTTGCCATCATCAAGGCCATCACGGACCTCGAGCGCATGGGCGATGAGTGCGAGAAAATTGGCTACATCGCCTCGCGGCTCGCAGCGCAGGAGCGTCCCGCCGACAAGTATCGCGAGATCAAGCATCTGGGTCGCGTGGTGCAGAACATGGTGCACGACTCCCTCGATGCTTTTGCGCGCATGGATCCCGAGGCGGCGCTGCGCGTGGCGCGTCAGGATCGGTTGGTCGATGAGGAATACGAGGCCATTCAGCGCCAGTCGATCACCTTCATGATGGAAGACCCGCGCGCCATTCGACGCGTGATCGATGTCATGTGGGTGGTACGCGCGCTCGAGCGCATTGGCGATCACGCCAAGAACATCTGCGAGTACGTGGTGTTCATGGTGCACGGCAAGGACATCCGTCACGTGAAGCTCGAGGACGTCGAGAACGAACTCGCCCGGCGTAACGGCGGATCGTGAATCTTCCGATCGTGAATCGTCGCCTTGGCAATGCCGCGGGCGCGCTCGCCTGTGCGGCAATGATGGGCTACGCGATCTACGCCGAGCGGGTACTCGGCTTCGAGCCCTGTCCGCTTTGCATGTTCCAGCGCGTGGGCGTGAGTGCGCTCGGCGTGATCTTTCTGCTCGCCGCGGCGCACAACCCGGCGTCCGTGCGCGGTGCACGCGGCTGGGGCGTGGCGCTGCTCGTGACCGCGGCGTTCCCGGCGTATGTGGCGGGCCGCCACGTCTATATTCAAAGTTTACCGCTCGGCTCGGTACCCGCCTGTGGTGCGAGTCTCGATTACATGCTCGATGTCTTTCCGTTCACCACGGTGCTGCAAAAAGTGCTGTTCGGTGCGGGTGAGTGTCAGAAGATCGATTGGGCTTTTCTTGGGCTCGCGATGCCCGCGTGGGTGTTGATCGGTGTGCTGGCGCTCGCAGCCTGGGCTGCCTTCGTGAATCTGCGACGTTCGTCGCAATAATTTCATCGTCTCGTCATCCCTGCGACACATGCGGCGCGCACCCTTCGCGCAGCTTGAGTTACGCAGGTATGGACCTTGAGCCCGGCACATAATCCGCGTCATTGGGTTCGCAGCGTCTTCATCTCCGACATCCACCTTGGTTCGCGCGGCTGCAATGCCACCGCGCTGCTCGATTTCCTCCGCGACGTACATACCGACAATCTCTATCTGGTCGGTGACATCGTCGACCTTTGGAGTCTGCGCAAGTCGTTCTACTGGCCGCAGGAACACAACAACGTCCTGCGCACGATTCTTGGCAAGGCGAAGCATGGCACGCGTGTCGTGTACGTTCCCGGGAATCACGATGAGGACTTTCGCGAATTCGCAGGTTCATTGTTCGGCAATCTGCAGATCGAACGCGATTGCATCCACACCACCGCGCAGGGTGAACGTCTGCTCGTAATGCACGGCGATGAGTTCGACAGCGTCGTCAAATGCAGTCCTTGGCTTGCGGCGCTTGGTTCGCGGGCCTATGACTTCTCGATCGAGATGAACCGGCACTTCAATCGCATCCGCCGTTTCTTTGGCTATGACTACTGGTCGCTGGCGAGTTACCTCAAGCACAAGGTCAAGAACGCGGTGAACTACATCTCGAGTTTCGAGCAGGCTGTGGCTCACGAGGTGCGTCGGCGTGGTGTCGACGGTGTGGTCTGCGGACATATTCATCGCGCTGAGATCACCCGCATCGACGGCGTGCTGTATTGCAACGACGGCGATTGGGTCGAGAGCTGCACCGCGCTCGTCGAAGATCGCAACGGAAGACTCTCCATTTGGGACCGCAGCACGCCAGAGGCGGCGCAGGCTTGGGTGGCGGGCGATGCCACGCAGATTGCGCGTCCGGTGCGGGAAGCCGCATGAGCCTGTTGAGCGCCGCGGTATTGTCGTTGGTGATCACCGGCGAAGCCGAGATTTATCAAGGAGCATGGCATGGCACACGGATGGCTTTCGAGGCATGGCGCTGCGGTAGTGCGATGCAGAGTGCATGGCGCGCCAGCGACGGCCGGGTGGTCGCCGAGGAAGAGTTGGCTTTCGACGGCGAACGCTGGGTGCGCTATCGATTGCACCGCCCCAACGTCGCTCTCGAAGTGGTGGCGCGGCGCGAGGCCGATGGGGTTCGACTCACCATCCGCCAGGGCAGCGACACTCGCCAAGTCAGCCTCCGATCAGCCGGCGAGCTGATCGCGGGACCCACGCTGGTGACGCACCTGGCCGGTTCGCTACCACGCCTGCGCGCGGGCAAGACCGCCGAGTTCGATTATCTGGTGGCCGATCACGGCATGGTGTTGCGACTGCGCGCGAAGTCGACGGGCGGAGCGGTCGGTGGCATCGCCTCAATCCGACTCGAGGCGGCCTCGCCGCTGCTTCGACCCTTTGTGCCGCCCACGACCCTGCAATTTGATGAGCGCGGCGAGCTGCTGTCGATGTCGGGACGACTCGTGCCGCAGGCGGGCGATGTCAAAAATCCGCAATCTTTGGAGGGTGTGCTGCGTATCCGACCCGTCACATTGGCGGCGAATGCCCCACGCATGCAATACAGCTGTCACAAGGGCGACGTATCGTGAAACGCATGCGTATCCTGATGCTGTCCGACGTGTTTTTTCCGCGCGTGAACGGCGTCTCGACTTCGATCCAGACGTTTCGGCAGGATCTTTTGGCGCTCGGTGCGGAAGTGACCTTGCTGGCACCGCAATATCCGAGGGGCCACGATGGCGCGTCCGAGCCGGGCGTGATCCGCATCCCTTCGCGCGCGGTGCCGCGCGACCCCGAAGATCGCCTGATGCACTGGTCCGCGCTCATGCGATGGGCGGAGGGCTTGCGCGCCGAAGAAGTCGATTTGATCCATATCCAGACGCCCTTCATCGCCCATTATTTGGGTCGACGTCTGGCGCGACGCCTCGGCGCGCCGCTCGTCGAGACCTATCACACTTATTTTGAACACTACCTGCATCATTACGTGCCGGCCTTGCCTGCGGCGCTCACCAAGGCCCTGGCGCGCCGCGTGACAGTGTCGCAATGCCACGATGTGCAGACCGTCATCTCGCCGTCGCGACAAATGGCGGAGGCCTTGCTCGCCTACGGTGTGCGCACGCCGATCGAGATCCTGCCGACCGGTCTGCCGGCGAGCTGTTTCGCGAGCGCCGAAGGTACGCGGTTCCGGCAGGCGCAGGGCATCGCCGTAGATCGTCCGCTCGCGCTCTATGTCGGGCGCGTGGCGCACGAGAAGAACATCGATTTTCTGTTGCGGATGGCGGTCCGACTGCGTGCGCTCGTCCCGGAGGCGCTGTTGGTGATCGCCGGCGAGGGACCCGCGGAGGCGCATCTGCGCCGCTTGGTCGGCGAGCTCGGACTGCGCGACAACGTACATTTCGTCGGCTATCTCGAGCGGACGACGTCGCTGCTCGACTGTTATCGCGCGGCCGACGTTTTCGTGTTTGCCTCACGCACCGAAACGCAGGGGCTCGTGCTGCTCGAGGCCATGGCGCAGGGTACGCCCGTCGTTTCGACCGCCGTGATGGGTACCGCGGATGTGCTCGCGGGCGTGCAGGGTGCATTGGTGGTTCCGGAAGACGAAGCGGCTTTCGCCGCCGGTGTGGCGCGCGTGCTGCGCGAGCCGGGGCTGCGTCAGGAACTTTCTGCCAAGGCCCTTATCGATGCCGGGCGTTGGGCATCGCGCCACATGGCCGAGCGGCTGCTCAAAGTCTATGAAAAGACCATCGAATCCGAGGACACGGCGCGGCGTACGCCTTTTGCGGCGCGCGATGAGGTGATGCCATGAGCGCACTATTCGTTCGCGTCGATCATGCCGAGCGACGTTTGTGTCTGCTCGCCAACACGGTGTGCCGCCGGCGTTTCGTGCGCCAGCTGTTTCGCGGTGTGAGCCGCTTGGGTGACGGCGTGATCTGGTACCTGCTGATGGCCGCGATGCCGCTGCTGATGGGGCTCGATCAATGGCAGCAGGGCCTGTGGGTTGCGCTGCAGATGCTGGCGGCAGGTGCCTTCGGCCTCCTGCTCTACAAGTTTCTGAAGAAGAAGCTCGTTCGGGAGCGCCCCTTCATTGGCTTGATCGGCATCGAGTGCGCGATGCCGCCGCTCGATCGCTACAGTTTTCCTTCGGGGCACACGCTGCACGCGGTGCTGTTCACGGCCATCGCGATTCGGCACGTGCCGGAGCTCGCGGTGCTGCTCGTGCCGTTCGCGCTGCTCGTTGCCGCCTCAAGGGTCATTCTGGGCTTGCACTATCCGACCGATGTGCTCGCCGGAGCCACGCTCGGCGCGTTGATCGCTGCGGCGAGCGAAGTCGTCTTTCATTGATTCGCGTGGCCGGCATGGCCGCACTCAACCATTCAGTCCGAGAGGGTCATTTAGTCCAAGAGGCGGGTGAGCAGGCCTGCGTAGATCCGATGCAGCAGGTCGATCTCTTCGAGGCGTATGCCTTCGTTGACCTTGTGGATGGTCGCGTTGGTGACACCGATCTCGACCACCTGCGCGCCCATCGGCGCGATAAAGCGACCATCCGAGGTGCCGCCACCCGTAGAGAGCTTGGGCGCCGCGCCGGTGACCTCGCGTACAGCTTCGACCGCGGCGTTCGAAAGTTCGCCGGGCGGGGTGTAGAACGGCTCACCCGAGACGTACCACTCGAGCGAATAACGCACCCCGTGTTTGCCGAGGATGGTTTCGACGATGTCCTTGAGTCCGTCGACCGTTTGCACGGGCGAGTAGCGCAGATTGAAGCGCGCCTTCAGTTCGCCCGGAATCACGTTGGGGGCACCCGTGCCCGCATTCAGATTCGAAATCTGGAAGGTGGTCGACTGAAAATGTTCGTTGCCCGAATCCCAAGTGCGGGCCGTGAGCTCGGCGAGTGCGGGCGCGAGCGTGTGGACCGGATTTTCGGCGAAATGCGGATAAGCCACATGCCCTTGAACGCCGTGCACGGTG
>JBILGD010000102.1:0-9061 GCA_044351225.1 Steroidobacteraceae bacterium | reverse complement strand
GGGCAGGATGCCCGAAGTTTTTCCGCGTACTTCAGCCTCTGGAGAGTCCAACGATGTCCACCCCCATGTCGGGCACTGCAATGCCCGTGTCCGCGTCGCGACGCTCGCGCGTCTCGCTCGCCGTCCTTCTCACCTGTCCGTTGCTCGTGTTTGCCACGAGCCACTCGGCGCTCGCGCAGTCGACGGGCACGACGGCCGCCGAAGGCCTCGAAGAAATCGTCATCACCGGTCGCCGCGTGGCGCAGCTCGGCGCTGTCACCGAACAGAACGCCGCCAAGTCGCGCATCACGATCACCGGCGATTTCATCCAGAACTACATCCCCGGCCAGACCTTCCTCGAATCGCTGAACCAGGTGCCAGGCGTAAGCTTCACCAATAACGATCCGTACGGCAGCTCGGGCGGTAACCTGCGCCTGCGCGGCATCGACGGCTCGCGTGTGTCGCTCACCTTCGACGGTATCCCGCTGAACGACACCGGCAACTACGCGATCTACACCAACCAGCAGATCGATCCCGAGCTCATCGAAGCGATCGACGTCAACCTCGGCACCACCGACGTCGACAGCCCGACCGCCTCGGCCGTCGGCGGCACCATCAACAGCCGTACGCGTCGCCCCGGCAAGGAAGAAGGCGGCATGATTTCGATCGCCGCAGGCGAGTACAACTATCGCCGTTATTTCGGCATGTACGAAACCGGCGAGATCGGCCCCTGGGGCACCCGCGCCTACGTCACTGCATCGCACGCGAGCAACGACAAGTACAAGGGGCCGGGCGAGATCTACAAGCGCCAGTTCAACGCTCGTCTCTTCCAGGATATGGGCAATGGCGACTTCATTGCGGTCGCTGCGCATTTCAATCGCAACCGCAACAACTTCTACCGGAACGCCACCGAGGCGCAGTGGCTCGCCAACGGCCGCAACTTCGACAACCTCGCCACCTGTACCCGCGTCCCGGGTGTCAACGGCACACGACAAGATGAAAACGCCGGAACTCTCGCAGGCGGTACCGATAATCCGCTTAATCCGTCGGCCTGCACCAATTACTTTGGCCTGCGCGTCAATCCATCGGACACCGGCAACATCCGCATCAACTCGTTGTTTAACCTCACCGAGAATCTGCGGCTCGCCATCGACCCGTCGTTCCAGTACGTGCTCGCCAATGGCGGCGGTACGCAGCTCGCCAACGAGACGCCGTCGGGCGCGGATCGTCGCGTTGTCGGCGCCTCGACGGCCGTCGGCTTCGACCTGAACGGTGACGGCGACGTGCTCGACAACGTGCGCTTCTACACGCCGAGCAACACCAACACCCGTCGTTTCGGCGTCAACGCCTCACTGATCTGGGACGTGTCCGAGACCCAGCGACTGCGCCTCGCCTACGCCTTTGACTACGGCAAGCACCGCCAGACCGGCGCCTTTGGTTACCTCGATGCCAACGGCAATCCGGAGAATTTCTTTGGTGGTCGTCAGGGCCGCAAAGTACCAACTGCCGACGGTAGCTTCCTGCGCACCCGCGATCGCTACTCGATCGCTCAGCTGAACCAGTTCTCGGCCGAGTACCGCGGGCGGTTCCTCGAGGACAAGCTCGTCGCCACCATCGGCGTTCGTGCGCCGTACTTCGAGCGTCAGCTGAACCAGTACTGCTACACCGCAAACGGCTCGGGCAACGTGCTCTGCACCACGCAGCGTCCGGCGAGCTTCCTGCCGAACGGCAACGTCACGCTCGGCAGTGCGACCACGCAGTACATTCCGCCCTTCGCCGGCACCTTCAAGTTCGATGATGTCCTGCCGAACATCGGCCTGAGCTATGCCATCACCGACACGCAGACCGTGTATGCGTCCTACGCGTCCAGCCTTTCGGCGCCGCGTACCGACAACCTGTACACCGTCAGCCGCGGCGCGAATGGCAGCATCGTGCAGGCCATCCCGGATCCCGAGACCACCAACTCGGTGGATCTCGGCTGGCGTTATCGTGGCGATGGACTGCTCGCCTCGGTAGCGCTCTGGCAGTCGGAGTTCAAGAATCGCATCGTCTCGTCCTTCGATCCGGATCTCGGCTACTCGGTCGATCGTAACGTCGGCAACGTCGATCTGCGCGGCGCCGACTTCCAGGTCGGTTGGCAGGCAAACGACTGGATCGTGGTCAACGGCTCCGCTTCATACAACGACAGCGAGTTGAAGCAGGACCTTCGTGTCAGCTCGGCCAGCACGCTGCGCACCGCAGGCAAGCGTCTCGTCGAGACGCCGGAGTGGACCTTCGGCGCTCGCGTGGAGCTGCGTCCGTTCGACGGCTTCAACCTCGGCATCGAGGGCAAGTTCGTCGATGATCGCTTCACCACGGATTTCAACGACGCCAAGGTCGACAGCTTCAAGGTGTTCAGCCTCGACGCCGGCTACAACTTCGAGTTTGAAGGTGTGAAGTCGATGCGCGTGCAGCTCAACGTCTACAACCTGTTCGACGAAGAGTTCTTCGGCTCGATCAGCAGCACGGCCTACGCCGTGGCGCAGACCCCGGCGCTCGCGGGTTTCTCGCCCAGCCAGCCGTTCCTCACGCTCGGCGCACCGCGCACCGTGAGCATCTCGCTGCAGACCCGCTTCTAAGCGGTCATCGACTGCCGCAACATGCGTGCAGACGAGCAACAAAGGGGCGCCGCGAGGCGCCCCTTTTCTTTGGTGGTGATACTGATGACAAGCGCGCTATCGCCGTTCCATGCGTCATCGGCCACAGCCGCACCCGGCACGCTGCGCATTGCAGCGTGGAACGTGAGTCTCTACCGCCAGGCGGAAGGCGAGCTGGCGCGAGAACTTTCCAAGGGCGACTCGCCGCAACCACAGGTCATCGCCACCGTATTGCAAAAGGTGCGTCCCGATATCCTGTTGCTCAACGAATTCGACTATGACCCTGCAGCACCTGCACTCTTCCAGCGAAATTATCTTGAGGTGGCACAGCGAGACGGCACGCCGCTAAGGTATCCGCAGCACTTCATCGCCCCGTCGAATACGGGCGTACCCAGCGGACTCGATCTCGATCGGGATGGCAAGATCGGTGGTGGCAACGACGCGCTCGGCTTCGGACAATTCCCGGGGCAATACGGCATGGTCGTTTTCTCGCGGTTTCCCATCGATGTCGTGGCAACACGCACATTCCGAAAATTTCTTTGGCGTGACATGCCGGGCGCTTTGCTGCCGCCCGGCTGGTATGACGATGTCGCGCTCGCCAAACTGCCGCTCTCCTCCAAAAGTCACTGGGACGTGGTGATCCAATTGCCCGGACGCGCCCTGCATTTGCTGGTCAGCCACCCTACTCCGCCCGGCTTCGATGGCCCCGAAGATCGCAATGGCCGACGCAATCACGACGAAATACGCCTCTGGGCGGATTACATCGACCCGGCACGTAGCGCCTATCTGTACGATGATCGCGGCCAGCGCGGCGGACTCGCACCGGGCGCTTCGTTCGTCATTGCAGGGGATCTCAATGCAGATCCGCTCGATGGCGGCAGCATTCGTGGCGCGATCGACCAGTTGCTCGAACATCCCCGCGTACATCGCGAGGCCGCGACGGGCCGACTTGCTCCACGCAGTCAAGGCGCTGTCGAGGCGGCGCGTCGTCAGGGCGGAGCGAACCAGACGCAAGCGGGCGAGGCCGCGCTCGATACCGCCGATTTCTCTGACCGCGGCAACTCAGTGGGCAACCTCAGAGTCGATTATGTACTGCCTTCAGCCGATCTCGAGGTCTGCGCATCGGGCGTGTACTGGCCGCGACCAGACGACCCGGAGTTTGCGCTAGTCAATGATGACGCCTCAGCAAGCTCGGACCACCGCCTGGTGTGGATCGATCTCGCCTTGCCGGGTCAACGCTGTCCACGTTAAAGACTGTGTTCGACGCGGTCCCCGCGTCCAACCGCGCCCGCAGTCTAGGGGCTAGGCGCGGGCTCAGCCTCGAGCGCGGCATAGCGCCTCGCGGTGGCGGCCGCGGCGCAGGTCTCAGCCGACATGCCCGGGTCGCAAGCGCCTGCCGTAATCGCCCTTTCCCACGAGCCATAGATCGGGTTGGGCAAGAGGAACCAGCGTGAGCCGAAGCGTTCGGCGAGCTCGCCACGTCGCGCTTCGTATACCGGTCGATCAACAAAATCCCGCAGATCATCACCGACCAGCGCAACGATACGATGGCTCGTGGCGATCCATGCACGGCGCAGCGTCTTGTCGGAGCTCGCCCACTCGGGTCGCTCGAGGCGCAGGGACAGCGCATCCGGTGCGTTGGCATTCGGCAATTGCAGAGCCTCGAGATTGCGCAGCGTGGCGGTGCGGGCCGGACAGGGATCATCGGGCAGAGCCTCGAGACGTCGGCACTCGCGATTGGTTACATAGACAATCTTGTGGCCCGCACGCGCAGCGGCCTGCAGGAATTCCACGGCACCGGGCAGAGCAGGCGCTGAGGCCTCCTGCATCCACGCCTGCCATGAGGCTTCGTCGTACTCGCCGCCGACGAGCGCACGACGCGCCTGATAGAACGAGTTGTCGAGTACCGTCTCATCGAGATCGACAATGATGGCGGTAGGCAAGGCGCTCAACTCGGACGGCGACAGGCTTTGCTGTTCGATCGCTGCAGTACCGGGCGCGGCAATGGTCGTCGCGAGTCGCTCGGTCGCGAGTCGATAGACCTGCTCCGATGCGATGCGATACTCGGCGGCGCGCTGCATCCACAGCGTCGCACTCACCTGCTCGCGACCGATCACGGGCACGGACGGCTTGCTTGCCGAGAGCGTGCTCGCGCATCCCGTCAGAGTCGTGAGCGTCAGCGTCAACGCTGAGCACATCAGCCACCGCGCCAAGCGGGGCACGGCTCGCGATACTTCGACGGCACGCTGCACGCCGCCCGCGCGATTCGGTGTCATCATAGGCCTCACCATGTTGAAACAAGCCATACGCACCATACCCGACTACCCGAAACCGGGCATCCAGTTCCGCGACATCACCACGCTGCTCGGCGACGCCGCGGCCTTCCGCGCCGCGGTCGATGATCTCGCTGCCCCCTATCTCGGGCGAGGAATCGGCAAAGTCGCAGGAATCGAGGCACGCGGCTTCATCTTGGGCGGCGCCGTTGCGCACCAACTACAGGCGGGCTTCGTACCGATCCGCAAGAAGGGCAAGCTGCCGCACGATACGGTGCGCATCAGCTACGCGCTCGAGTACGGTATCGACGAAATCGAAATTCACCGCGACGCTGTCGTTCACGGCGAAAAAGTCGTCTTGGTCGACGATCTTATCGCCACCGGCGGCACCGCGACGGCAGCGATCTCGCTGCTGCGCTCACTCGGCGCCGAGGTGATCGCCGCCTGCTTCGTGATCGATCTGCCCGAACTGCAGGGCGCTGCGCGCATTCGCGAACTCGGCGTGCCCGTGCAGGCACTCGTGACTTTTGACGGTCACTGAATCGTGGCAGCGTCGCGCAAACTCTGGATCATCGAGGTCTTCAGCAGGAACGCGCGTGAGAGCACGGGATCGGCGGCTGCGCGCATGAGCTCCGCCTGACGCTTCGCCTGCACGTCCGGGTCTTTCGATTCCATCAACTTCTTGTTGTTGATGGTGTGCTCCTGAACGAAGCGGACACAGATCTCGCGGCGTTGGCGCTCATAGAGATCGAGTAGCGGATCGGCCTGCTCGCCGTGGTGAATGCGAATCAGCTTGTCGGCCAGGTTCCAGGCATCGTGGATGCCGCCGTTCATGCCCATCCCGCCAAGCGGATTATTGATATGCGCAGAATCGCCCGTGAGCAGCACACGGCCACGACGCCAGATTTTGGCGACCCGCTGATGCACCCGATAGATCGAGCGATGCACGATCTCGTAGTCGCTGTCATGCGGCGCCATGTGGTGCAGACGATCCTGAATCCAACGGTCTGACAGCCACAAGGAATCGTCCTCGATCTTGGGATCGGTCGGTATGAGCACGCGCCACAGTGTCGGGATGCGCAGCAATACCAACCACTCTTCCGGATCGGCGATATAGTTGACGTTCGATAGCCGATGAAACTTGCTCTCGAGCGGAAAGGTGGTCGAGGCCACGAGGAATTTCTCAGGCCAGGTGAATCCCTCGAACTCGATGGCCACGGCCTTGCGTACTGCGCTGTCCGCCCCATCGGCTGCGATCAGATACGAACCGCGCAGGATTTTTTCCTGACCGTTGTCCCAGACAAGGACCTCGACGCCCTCGGCACTCTGATGAACACCTTTCACGGCGTGATTGAAGTGGCACTCGGCGAGTCCGGCGTACCGTGTCTGCAGTTCCTTCCAGACGAGCCTCGTGTACTTCCACTGCTCGACTTGCAGACGATAGGGATGGCGGGTGTCCTCGGCGAGATGCCCAAGATCGAACTCCGCGATCTCGCCTGTTCGACGATCGCGATATTGATATTGCGGACAGATCAGGCCCTGCGCTTCGAGTGGCTGGGTCATGCCGAGCTCTTCGAGCATGTCGAGGGTCGGCGGATGAAAGGTCGAGGCGCGCAGCGTCTCGGGCAGCGCGGCAAGTCCCTCGAGCAGGACAACGGGAATCCCTGCCTGGACGAGACGCAGTGCCGCCGTGCAACCCACGGGGCCGGCTCCGGCGATGATGACGGGCGCAGTGATGGCCAAGATGAATCTCCCTCACCCTCGCGGGCAACCCGATTATTCTAAGCGAGCGAGGAGGTCCGCCATGTCGAGTTCATCCCGAATCGTCCACCTGCTGTCCATCGCCGCTCTGCTGCTGCTCGCCGCATCATCAGTCAGCGCCCAGGACCGTACCGAGAAGCCACCCCTGCACGGTCGCCAGTGGATGGCCATCACCGGCAAGCCGCTGGGTGCGACGGCGGGCGCACGCATCTTCGAACGCGGTGGCAACGCAGTGGATGCCGCCTGCGCAATGATCGCGGCGACTGCCACCATGTGGGACGTCTTGCACTGGGGCGGCGAAACGCAGGCACTGATCTGGCACCCGGGCCTGAAGAAAGTCATCGCCATCAACGCACTCGGTGTCGCACCGACCGGCGCCACACCCGAATTTTTCAAAGCCAAGGGTATGAAGTATCCGCCTGAGTTCGGCCCGCTCGCCGCGGTCACGCCCGGGACACCCGGCGGGATCCTCGTGATGCTCGCCGAGTACGGTCGTCTATCGCTCGCCGAGGTTCTCGCGCCGGCGATTGCGCTCGCCGACGGCTATCCGATCGATGCACAAACGGCGACCTTGATCGAACGCAACAAGAAAAAACTCAAGGAGTGGCCGAACACCGCACGCGTGATGCTGCCGCATCGTCGCGATGAGGGTGCAGTGGGACGCGAGGGCCCGGCCGCCGGCGAGATCTTTCGACAGCCCGAGCTCGCCGCGACGCTGCGCAAGCTTGTCGAAGCCGAAAAACGAGCACTCGCGCGCGGCGCGACACGCAAGCAGGCCATCATGGCCGCCTACGATCGGTTCTACCGAGGCGATATCGGTGCCGAATTCGCGGCGGCGGTGCAGGCTGAGGGCGGCCTCATCACTCGCGCGGATCTTGCCAACTGGCAAGTAAAGATCGAGGAACCGCGACACGTGAATTATCGCGGCATCGATGTCTACAAGCTCGATGTGTGGACGCAGGGCCCCGCCATGCTGCAGGCGCTCAACATTCTCGAGAACTTCGACCTCAAGGCGATGGGCTACAACTCCGCTCGTTACCTGCACACGCTCTACCAGTCGATGAACCTGTCGTTCGCAGATCGTGATTTCTACTACGGCGATCCCGCGTTCGCACCGGCAGAACCCGTGCCGGGTTTGCTGTCGAAGGAGTACGCCAAGCAGCGCGCCGCGCTCATCGGTGAACGCAACGATCCGCGCATCGGGCCGGGCGATCCGTACCCGTTTCAGGGCGAGCGCAATCCGTTTACGCAACTGCTCGAGAAGGCTGCAGGCGAGAAGACCGGAACATCGTCAGCCACGCCGCCGAACACAGCGCCAAACACAACGCCAACCCCGCCCGCCGATCGCCCCTATTCCCCGGGCGGGGTGGTGCCGACGGTCGATACACAGTTGCCCGAGCGAAGCTATCCGCTCGATGATCCCGAGCAGGCTTTTTGGCGGGGGACAACCACGGTGGTGGCCGCGGATGCCGAGGGCTGGCTGGTGTCGGTCACACCGAGTGGCGGATGGATTCCGGCGGTCATCGCCGGCAACACCGGCATCGGTCTCTCGCAGCGTATGCAGTCGTTCGTGCTCGACCCCGCCGAGAATCCCTTCAACGTCGTCGCGCCAGGCCAGCGACCGCGGGTGACGCTGACTCCGAGTCTTGCACTGAAGAACGGCAAGCCGTGGCTCGCCTTTGCCGTACAGGGTGGCGACAGCCAAGATCAAAATTTGCTGCAGTTTTTTCTCAACGTGGTCGAGTTCGGCATGACGCCGCAGCAAGCGTCCGAGGCCGCCAATATGAACAGCTTCCAGCTGCGTGATTCCTTCGGCAATCACGAAACGGGACCGGGACGCATGCTGCTCGATGACGAGACGCCGCGCTGGATCCGCAGCGAACTCAGCTCGCGCGGCTACCGACTCGAGTTCCAGCCGCGCACGGCGGGGCCGATCAACGCGATCATGATCGACCACGAACACGGCACTTTCTGGGGCGGTTCGGGCAATCACGGCGAGGACTACGGCATCGCCTGGTGACGCGGCGACGGGCGCAAAAGAAAAACCCCTGATCCTCGCGGACCAGGGGTTTTCTTTGATAAGGACCCTGACGGTGACCTACTCTAGCGTCGCAACAGGCGAAACTACCATCGGCGCAGAGCGTTTTCACTTCCGAGTTCGAAATGGGATCGGGTGGTTCCCGCTCGCTATTGCCATCAGGGAATTCTTAAATCCGGGTGTTTTTTGACGTGACGCAGTCGCGTTCACATGAGTGATGGAATCAACTCCATCGCGATCAATCCTGCAAGCAAACTGCTTGAGGTTATATGGTCAAGCCTCACGGGCAATTAGTACTGGTTAGCTGAAGCCATTACTGGCCTTACACACCCAGCCTATCAACCACGTAGTCTTCGTGGGCCCTTCAGGGGAGT
>JBILGD010000185.1:0-2595 GCA_044351225.1 Steroidobacteraceae bacterium | reverse complement strand
TGCCCGACGATCTGCGCGCCCAGGTGGTCCCGCTGCTCGAGATCGTGCGCGCACTCGGCTTGTCGCTGCTGCGCATCGAGGGCGTCGAAGCCGATGACGTGATCGGCACACTCGCGAGGCGCGCCGCCGACGCGGGCCAGATTGTGCTCATCTCCACCGGCGACAAGGACATGTGCCAGCTCGTCGGACCAAAGATCACTCTCGTAAATACGATGAGCGGCAGCGTCTACGATCGTGAAGGTGTGAAGGCCAAGTTCGATGTCTGGCCAGAACAGATGATCGACTACCTCGCGCTGGTCGGCGACAGCTCGGACAACATTCCGGGCATCGATAAAGTCGGCCCGAAGACCGCAGCCAAATGGCTCGGGCAGTACGCGACACTCGACAACCTTGTCACGAATGCCGCCGAAGTCGGTGGCAAGGTGGGCGAGAACCTGCGCGCGGGCCTCGCAACACTCGAACTCTCACGCCGACTCGCCACCATCCGCTGCGATCTCGAGCTGCCTGCAGAAGCGAACGATCTTGCGCGCAGCGCACCCGATGAATCGACGCTGCGACAGCTCTACACTCGGTTCGAGTTCAAGGCGCTGCTGCGCAGCCTCGGTGGCACCGAGGTCGCGGAGTCGGCCACAGACGGCGCGGACGCAGCGCCGCCGACCGGCAGTGGCAATCTGGAAATTCGCAGCGAAATCGCCGCAGCGCCGCGGCGCTACGAACTTGTGCTCGACGAGCCTGCGTTCGCGCACTGGTGCGCCCGACTGCAGCAGGCAGAGCTCTTTGCCTTCGACACCGAGACCACGAGCCTCGATTACATGGAGGCGCGTCTTGTCGGCGTGTCCTTCTGTATCGAACCCGGCGAGGCTGCCTATGTGCCGCTCGCGCACGACTACGTCGGTGCTCCGCAACAATTATCGATCAATCACGTCCTCGAGAAACTCGCGCCGATCCTTGAGAGCGAAAGTCACGGGAAGCTCGGGCATCACCTCAAGTACGACGCCCATGTGCTCGCCAATCACGGCGTGACGCTGCGCGGCATGCGCTTCGACACCATGCTCGAGTCCTACGTCTGGAACAGCGTTGCCACCCGTCATGACATGGACTCTGCGGCGCTGCGTTATCTCGGCGTGCAGACCATCAGCTACGAGGACGTCGCCGGCAAGGGCGTCAAACAAATCCCGTTTGCCCAGGTCGAGTTGTCCCGCGCCGGCGAATACGCCGCCGAAGATGCCGATGTCACCCTGCGGCTGCATCGCACTTTGTGGCCCGCCATCGATCAGGAGCCGCTGCTCAAGCGTTTGTACGAGCAGTTCGAACAACCGCTCGTACCGGTGCTGCAACGCATGGAACGCCATGGCGTGCTGATCGATCGCGAGATGCTGCGCGTGCAAAGCGGTGAGCTCGCCAAACGAGCCGAGGAACTCAAGACGGCCGCGCACGCCGAAGCGGGCACCGAGTTCAATCTCGATTCACCCAAACAACTGCAGCAGATCCTCTTCGAGAAGATGCAGATTCCGGTGCTTCGCAAGACACCAACCGGACAACCCTCGACCGCCGAAGATGTGCTCGAAGAACTCGCCGGTGCCTACGTGCTGCCGCAGCTGATTCTCGACTACCGCAGCATCGCCAAGCTGCGCAGCACTTACGCGGAAAAACTGCCGACACAGATCAATACTCGCACCGGGCGAGTTCACACCTCCTACCATCAGGCCGTCGCACAAACAGGCCGCCTCTCTTCGACCGACCCCAATTTGCAGAACATCCCGATTCGCACCCCCGAGGGGCGTCGCATCCGTCAGGCCTTCATCGCACCGCCCGGACAAGTCCTGCTCGCCGCGGACTATTCGCAGATCGAGCTGCGGATCATGGCGCATCTCTCGGGTGATGCCGGACTGCTCGGCGCGTTCGCAGCGGACCAAGATGTACATCAGGCGACAGCCGCCGAAGTCTTCGAAGTGCCGCTCGAAGAAGTCAGCGCCGAACAGCGACGCTCGGCCAAGGCGATCAACTTCGGGCTGATCTATGGCATGTCGGCCTTCGGGCTGGCCAAGCAGCTCGGCATTGATCGCAGCGCCGCCCAAAGATATGTCGATCTCTACTTCACGCGTTATCCGGGCGTGAAGTCCTACATGGATCGCACCCGCGAGCAGGCGCGCGATCACGGCTTCGTCGAAACCGTATTCGGTCGCCGGCTTTATCTGCCCGATATCCGCTCACGCAACCGCGCGCAGCAGCAGTACGCCGAACGCAGCGCGATCAACGCACCGATGCAGGGTACGGCCGCCGACCTGATCAAGCTTGCGATGATCGCGGTCGATGCCTGGTGCGAAACCGAGGGCCGCGGCAAGGGCCGACTGATCATGCAGGTGCACGACGAGCTCGTCCTCGAAGTACCCGAGGGCGCCGTCGAGGAGGTCACCGCAGCGGTACGCGAGCGCATGATCGCCGCGGGTGCGGGCGCACTCTCGGTGCCGCTCAAGGTCGAAGTGGGGACGGGTAAAAACTGGGACGAAGCCCACTGACTGTTGCGCAGACGCCACACCTTGCGTCGCAACCCACTGAAAAATATCGAAATTTAATTCGGAACCTTTTCCTGGG
>JBILGD010000184.1:0-2638 GCA_044351225.1 Steroidobacteraceae bacterium | reverse complement strand
TCGACGAAGTCCGCCTGAATCAGTCGACGTTTGTGATGCCGCTTCTTGTGCCACGGATCCGGGAAAAGAATCAGGATCTCATCGAGTGCAGCCGGCGCGATGTGCTGCTGCAGCACTTCGACGGCATCGTGGCAGATCACGCGCAGGTTATGCAGGTCCGCGGCCGCCGCTTCGAGCAGCAAATGGCCGACGCCCGCGCGATGTACTTCGACGCCGATGAAGTCCCGCTGCGGATGGGCACGCGCGAGTGCGAACAGGTTCTCGCCGTTGCCGAAACCGATCTCGAGACTGCGGGCTGAGGAGCGTCCAAACACCTCGTCCAAGGCGAGCGGGGCATGCATTGACAGGCCGTATCTCGGCCAGAGTTCATCGAGTGCTCGCTGCTGCGCTGCGGTGATGCGACCCGCGCGCAATACAAAGCTGCGGATACGTCGTTCCGGATGCGGGTGCGGACGTTGCGTCGGTGAGACATCTTCCATCAGCCGCATTATGGCATCGGTGGTTTATCGGACTTGCACAACAGGCCACCGACTTGCGAAAGTGCAACTACCCAGTTTTCTGCAAGAGTGTCGATATGCCCGACCACTTCCATACCGAGGTCGTTCGTTATTCCGCTGCCGGCCGCGAATTCGCGAGCTATGTGGCGGATGACCCGACGCGCAGCGGCAAGCGGCCGGGTCTCATCGTGCTGCCCGAATGGTGGGGGCTCAACGACTATTTGCGACGTCGGGCACGCGAGCTCGCCGGGCTCGGTTATGTCGCGATGGCGACCGATGTGTACGGTGACGGCCGCGAGGCTGCCGATGCCACCGAGGCCGGTACGCTCATGAACGGGCTTTTCACCGACATGTCTGCGCTCAACGCCCGTTTGCAGGCAGCCTACGACACCTTGCGCGCGCATCCGCTGGTTGATCCCGAGCGTATCGGTGCCATGGGCTACTGCCTGGGGGGTGCCTTGTCGCTGCACATGGGCCGCATCGGTTTGCCGCTACAGGGTGTGGCCAGTTTTCACGGTGCACTCAAGGCGGCGCGTGCGGCCAAACAGGGCGAGTTCAAGCCCGCCGTGCTCATCTGTCACGGTGAGGCCGACGGCATGGTGCCAAACGAAGATCAACAGGCCTTCCGCAAAGAAATGGACGAGCTGGGTGTCGATTACACCTTCAACTCCTATCCCGGTGCCAAGCATGGGTTCACCAACCCGGAAGCGACCGAGAAGGGCAAGAAATACGGTTTGCCGCTGGCCTATGACGAGCGGACCGATCGTCAGTCCTGGGAAGACATGAAGACCTTCTGGGCAAAGGTGTTTCGCTGAGCACTCCGCCGGCAGCCTCCTGGCGTCTGCTCGAGGTGCCGCTCGAGGACGCCACGCCCGAAAACATTACACCCTTCGGCGAGTTCGTCGCCTTTGGGCGCGGGCAGGGCGCGAGCCGCACTCGTTTCTATGACGATGCCGTCGAGCTTGCCGCTAAGCCGGCGTTCTCTTCCGATGCCGACACTTGCCTCTCGGTGGCGCGGATCCATCCGCGACCGCTCGAAGTCATCTGGATGGAGCGGCATTTCAAGCACACGCAGGCGTTTTTGCCGCTCAACCACCAGCCGTATTGTGTGGTGCTCGCACCGCCCTGTGCTGCGCCGCTACCCGAACTTGCCGACATCAAGGCCTTGCGCTTCGCGGGCGATTGCGGATTCCTGATGCATATCGGCACCTGGCACGAGTTCCCGTTTGCACTCGACGCCACCGCCGATATGGTGGTGGTGTTGCGCAACGAGACCAATCGCAATCTCGATGCCATCGCCGATGGCGAGGCGGTGGGCGAGGATCTCGAGAAGCGACACCTCGGCAAACGCTGCGGCGTTCGCTTGCGCGTCGCCCGCTGACGTCACTGTCCGCCGCGCTGTCTGCGCGTCGCTATTCGTCGAAACGCAGGTGCTTCACGCTCTTGCCGTGGCGACGGATGAGGCGCAACGCCTCGATGCCGATGCGGATGTGGCGCTCGACGAAGACATCCGTCACCACCTTGTCCGAGGCCTCGGTCTTCACGCCCTCGGGAATCATGGGCTGATCGCTCACCAACAACAGCGCGCCTGAAGGTATGGCGTTGGCAAAGCCGGCGGCGAAGATCGTCGCCGTCTCCATATCGATTGCCATGCAGCGCGTCTTGCGCAGATATTCCTTGAACTCGTCGTCGTGCTCCCAGACCCGACGATTGGTGGTGTACACCGTGCCGGTCCAGTAGTCGAAGTCGAGATCGCGGATCATGGTTGATACGGCGCGCTGCAGACTGAAGGCGGGCAGCGCCGGAACTTCGGGCAGCAGGTAGTCATCGGAGGTGCCTTCGCCACGGATGGCGGCGATCGGCAGCACGAGATCGCCGATCTGATTCTTTTTCTTCAACCCGCCGCACTTGCCAAGCAGCAACACGGCCTTCGGGGCGATGGCCGAGAGCAGGTCCATCACCGTCGCCGCATTGGCGCTGCCCATGCCGAAATTGATCATGGTGATGCCGTCGGCGGTGGCGTTCGGCATCGGTCGGTTCGTACCGCGAATCTCCGCGCCCGTCATGCGTGCGAACAATTCGAGGTAATGACCGAAGTTGGTCAGCAGGATGTGTTGGCCGAAATCCTCCAGCGCCGAGCC
>JBILGD010000101.1:0-9188 GCA_044351225.1 Steroidobacteraceae bacterium | reverse complement strand
GCACGCAGATTGAGGGCAAGCTGTCGCTCGGGAAGCCGATTTGCTGCATCGGCTTTCGCGGTGAACCAGCGGGTGTCGCCACGGTCGTGCACCACGAGATCGTCGTAGCGCGAGAACGGGATATCGACACCGCCACCAACGCCGGGCACGTCGGCATAGCAGTGGAAGAATCGCGCCCGCTCCAGCCAAAAGGGTTCGCCCGAAGCCGTGCCGGTGATGCGCTCGCCGGTCTTGGTCACCCATTTGTGATCGTAGAACCAGAGGCTGCTTGGCGAGAGCTGGATTTCGTTGTCGGTATGAACGTCCTGGCCTTCCCACTCGAAGCGGCAGCTGCGCAAGCCCTGCACGCCCCGGTAATGGTCGGCGCGGCGCTTGAACACGTAATCGCAGCCCTCGGTGCGACGCAAGTCGCGCGGCTGCAACGTGGCAAGCTCCGCCAGCGAGATTTCGCCGGACATTCGCAAGTAGTGGCGCATCGTGACCTCATCCGACCTTGGGCCCACCGCGAGCGTCGCAATACGATGCGAGACTTCTGTTCCGGTCGGCGTCTCGGTGCGATTGACCCAAAGAAAAGCATGGCGTCCGAACGCCGGAGCATCGATGCGCGTGATGGTGGTGGCGACGCGGGCGTGGCGGTCATCGGGCGCCAACTTGCGACGCACGTCAAAGTAGGCCTGGTTCGCGTTGTCATAGTGACCGGGCAGCAATTCAGCCATGACGCGCAGGTGGCGCTCGCCCGCTGTCGAGTCCTGTCCTTGGGAAAGCGCCCATGGCGAACCGAGCAAACATAGCCAGGCGGCCATGAACCGCAGAGCCAATGGTCCCGGAAGTTGTTTCCGCATCATACCTTCTCTCCGATGCCGTCTTCGCCGCGATGTCGGGTCCGCTGCGGCTCCGGCGGCCGATGATGCCCGAGAGCCGTCGCACATGCGATCATTTGCGTATGTCATATCCTCGATCGTCTTCGGGTTCTTGCGCGGATCGCCACGGCTCCCGCATCGCGCTGCTCATCACGCTGTCATGGATCCTCGTCGGGTTCGCGCCACGGGCAACGGCCGCGGCAGCGGCAGTCGCGGCGCCCGATCGTCACGGGGCAGAGGTCGCCGAATCCGTGCTGCGCTCAGGCGGTAACGCAGTCGATGCGGCCGTCGCCACGGCCTTTGTGCTGGCCGTGACCTTTCCCGAGGCCGGCAATCTCGGCGGCGGTGGCTTCGTGACCCTCAAGTTCGGCGAAGACCTGCGTTTTCTCGACTTTCGCGAGGTCGCCCCGCAGGCGGCCACGCGTGATATGTATCTCGATGCCACGGGCAAACCGATAGCTGGCGCTTCGTTGATCGGCCATCGCGCCGCCGGCGTTCCAGGTACGGTCGCAGGCCTTTGGGCACTGCATCAGCGCTACGGAAGCCGGCCTTGGCGCGAGCTCGTGCAACCAGCGATCCGACTCGCCCGCGAAGGCTTCGTCCCCGAACCGGCCTTGGTCGAGATCATCAAAGAATCTTTGCCGGACTATGCAGGCAAGACCAATTTCGCGCGCTATTTCGCGACGGCTGGAGCATCCAGAACGTCAGGGGGCGGCACGGCGAAACCATTCCGCCAAGCCGAACTCGCCCGCACGCTGCAGCGCATCGCCGAGCGCGGTGCCGAGGGTTTCTACGCAGGACGTACCGCTCAACTGATTGCCGCCGAAATGCGCCGCGGCGGTGGCTTGATCACGAGAGAGGATCTCGCCGCTTACCGGCCGCAGTGGCGGGCGCCGCTACTCGCAAGCTGGCGCGAATTCACGCTGGTTTCGGCGCCGCCACCCAGCTCCGGTGGCATCGCACTCGTACAACTGCTGCGCATGAAAGATGCGCGTGCGGCTGACTTTGCCGGTCTGCCGCACAACTCAGCGCGCTATGTGCATCTCATCGCCGAAATCAGCAAGCGGGTCTTCGCCGATCGCGCCGAATATCTGGGCGATCCGGATTTTGTCCCGGTGCCGGTTACCCGCCTGATCGACCCGGACTATCTGCAACGACGCGCCGCCGAGGTGCGAGTCGATACCATCTCGCAGCTTCCGGTGGTGAAGCCAGGCCTCGCCGAGAGCACCAACACCACGCACTTCTCGATACTCGACGCCGCCGGCAACGCCATCGCCCTCACCTACACGCTGAACGGTGGCTTTGGCAGCGGCGTCGTGGTCGAGGGTGCGGGATTTCTGCTGAACAATGAAATGGACGATTTCAGCACCAAGCCCGGCGTGCCGAACCTCTTCGGGGTCGTGGGCGGCAAGGCCAATGAAATCGCTCCGGGCAAGCGCATGCTCTCATCGATGACGCCGAGTCTGCTGTTGCGCAACGGTCAGGTGCGCATGATCGTCGGCACACCCGGCGGCTCGACGATCTTCACCGCCGTGTTCCAGACGATCATCAATCGAATCGACTTCGGCATGGATACGGCGGCCGCTGTGGGCGCCTCGCGCTTTCACCATCAACTGTTACCGCCGAACCTGATCGTGCACAGCCGTTGCTGCAAACTCGGCGATGCCGATACGCTCACAGGGCTGCAGTCACTCGGCTATGAGGTTCGCGAGAGCCCCTGGGAATTCGGTGACATGCAACTCATTGACGTCGACGCCAACGGTCGAGTCACGGCAGCAGCAGACCCGCGCGGTCGCGGCCTCTCGCGAGTCTTCGCGGTTCCGTCAGAGGCGATCTCAGGCGGACGGAAGGCGCGCTGATGACGTGGGCTCCTCCCGCGGCAACCGCGGGATGACCTCGACGGGCGCAACCGCTTCAAGTGCCGCCGCATCGAGCGCCGGATCGAGATCCCGCAAACGTCGCGCCGTCACCATGACTCGGCTCTCAAGCGAGCCGATCGCCGCGTTGTAGCCCTCGACCGCTTGCGAGAGGTTTTTGCCCACCCGCGCCCAATGCTCGCCCATGGTGGAGAGCCGATCGTAGAGGTCCTTGCCGAGCGTGCTGATCTTCTCGGCGTTGCGCGCAATCTCCTCCTGGCGCCATCCGTAGGCCACCGCGCGTAGCAGCGCGATCAGCGAGGTCGGGGTGGCAATCATCACGCCTTGGTCGACACCGATTTCGATCAGCTCGGGGTCTTGCTCCAGCGCCGCGCTGAAGAACACCTCGCCTGGCAGAAACAATACGACGAATTCGGCGCTGCCGCGCAGCTCCGCGGCGTAACCCTTGCGCGACAAGGCTGTGACATGGGCTTTGACTGCCTTCGCATGTTCCTGAAGGCGCAGCGTCCGGGTGGCGTCGTCACGCGCCTCGAGCGCCGCGAGATAACCTGCGAGCGGGACTTTTGAGTCGACGATCACGTTGCGTCCGCCCGGCAGCTTGACGATCAGATCGGGTCGCAGCCGACCCTCTTCAGCCGCGATCGACTGCTGCTCGACAAAATCGCAATGCGCCAGCATGCCGGCGAGCTCGACCACGCGGCGCAGTTGGATCTCGCCCCAGCGACCGCGCACCGTCGGCTGCTTGAGTGCACCGACGAGATTGGAGGTCTCGCCGCGCAGCGCAACCTGTTCGCGCATCAAGAGCTGCACCTGCTCGGTCAGCGACTGATAGGCCACCGCGCGCGCGGTCTCAAGATCGCGTACCTGTACGTCGAACTTGCCGAGCGTGTCCTGAATCGGCTTGAGGACATCGTCGATTTTTCTTTGACGTGCTTCGAGATCGCTGCGTGCCTGGGTCTGAAAGGTCTCGAGTTGCGTACGCGCCAGATCGAGAAATTGTTGATTGTTGGAGCGCAACGCTTCGGCAGAGAGCGCCTTGAACGCATTGGCGAGCTGCTCACGGGCCGCTTCGATGGTGGCGAGTTTCTCGCGGGAGATTTCCTGTTCGCGCGCCAGATTGGCCTGCAATGCGGCATTCTCGGCGGTGAGCGCGAGCAGTCGTTGTTGCAGACCGGCGATCTCCTCGAGTAGCCGTGGCGAGGGTTTCTGGCGCGCATACAGCACGCCGAGGCCGACACCTGCTGCGGCACCGAGGATCCAAGGCAGCAATTGGAGCAGTGCCTCGGACACCGCGCCTCAGGCTCCGCGACCGACCGCGATCTCCAGCAGTGACGGCAAGAGACGCTTGCGCGCTTCTTCGAACGAGACGGCCGAGAGAGCAAAACGCACAGCCAGCGCGGCAACGGGTTCGCCCTCGACCAGAATCGGCACGGCGAGGCTGCCTTGTTCGGTGAGCCGCAAGGGACGGGTACACCGCGCAAACCCGCGCTCCCGGGTCAGTCCCATCTCGCGCTCGAAGGCCGTGCGGTCAGGCCACGTGGCATAGGTCTCTTCCGATCGCTGCGGCCAAAGTAATTCGACCAACGTGTCGCGGATCCGCGAGCCGGAAAACGCGAGCATTGCCCGTCCCGAGGCGGTGGTCAGCACGGGAACCTGCATGCCGCGCTCGAAATATTCGACGGCAAAACCGCTCTCGCGATCGGTGGAGTCTTCGATATGCATCTGCGGGAACTGCAGACGCATGAGACTCATCGGCCACTGCACCCGCGTTGCGAGGGCGTGCATCGCCACACGCACCGGCTCGAGGCGCTCCGTGGCGGCATCAAAGCCATGACTGAGCGTGAGCGCACGTGCCGTGAGCGCATAGCGTCGCGTCGGCAATCGCTCCACGTAGCCCGAAGCCTCGAGGGTTGCAAGGCAACGGTTAACCGTGGTCCGTGCGAGTCGAAGCTTTTGGCTGAGTGCCGCCGTGGTCAGCGGACCGTGCTGGTTGAGGGCTTGGATGAGTTCGAGTCCCCGCAGCAAGACGCGAACGGGGGTGGGGTGCCCGGCAGCAGACTGACGAAGGTCATCGCCCGACAGGTCGAGACCTTCGTCATCTGCGGCATCATTCGGGATTTCTTCGTCCATCTACCTCAACCGGCAGCGCTTTCTTCCTCGCCCACCGCAGGTTCATCCGACTCTCCGCCGGAGGATACGCCAACATCCATGAAGCTGCCCACCGGCGCATCGCCCGTCTTGCGACGACGATGCGAGTGCGCGGCAAAGCCCGTGCCGGCGGGGATGAGACGACCCACGATGACGTTTTCCTTGAGTCCGCGCAACTCGTCCTTCAGGCCGCGAACCGCCGCCTCGGTGAGCACGCGGGTGGTCTCCTGGAAGGAGGCCGCGGAGATGAACGACTCGGTGGCGAGCGACGCCTTGGTGATGCCGAGCAGCACCGGCGCAAGCGTCGCCAACTGCTTGCCCTCGCCACCCATGCGATCGTTGATGTCGAGTGCACGCGAGCGGTCGAGTTGTTCGCCCTTGAGCAGCGGCGTTTCGCCCACGCCCGTGACCTCGGCCTTGCGCAACATCTGGCGAATGATCACCTCGATGTGCTTGTCGTTGATCTTCACGCCCTGCAGACGATAGACGTCCTGAATCTCGCGAACGAGATAGTTGGCGAGCGCCTCGACGCCCTGCAGACGCAGGATGTCATGCGGGTTCGGCTCACCGTCGGCGATAACTTCGCCACGGGTGACCTGCTCACCTTCGAAGACGTTGAGCTGACGCCACTTCGGAATGAGCTCCTCGTACTTCTCGCCGGTTTCTTCGGTGATGACGAGACGGCGCTTGCCCTTGGTCTCCTTGCCGAAGCTCACGGTACCGCTCTTCTCGGCGAGGATCGCCTGATCCTTCGGCTTGCGAGCCTCGAACAGGTCCGCCACACGCGGCAGACCGCCGGTGATGTCGCGAGTCTTGGAAGATTCTTGTGGTATGCGCGCGATGACATCGCCCACCGACACCTTGGCACCGTCATCGAGACTGATGAGCGCGCCCGCCGGCAGCGTGTAGACCGCCGGAATCTCGGTGTTGGCGAAAGGCACTTCCTTGCCCTTGGCGTTGACCAGCTTGATGGTCGGACGCAATTCTTTGCCGCCACGCTGCTTGGTACCGTCCATCACGACCACCGAGGAGAGACCGGTGACTTCGTCCACCTGTCGCGTCACGGTGAGGCCATCGATGAAATCCTGGAAGCGCAGCAAACCGGCCACTTCGCTGACGACGGGATGGGTGTGCGGATCCCAGGTTGCCACGGTCTGCCCCGCGGCGACGTGCGTTCCCTCGACGACATTGATCTGCGCGCCGTAGGGAATCTTGTAGCGCTCGCGCTCGCGACCGAACTCGTCGACCACGCCGATCTCGCCGGAGCGGGAGACGGCGACAAGGTGGCCTTTTTCGTGGGCCACGGTCTTGACGTTATGGAACCGCAGCGTTCCCTTGTTGCGCACTTCGACGCTCGAGGCTGCTGCGGCACGCGACGCCGCGCCACCGATGTGGAAGGTACGCATGGTCAGCTGCGTGCCCGGCTCACCGATCGATTGTGCGGCCATCACGCCGACCGCCTCGCCGATGTTGATGATGCGACCGCGAGCGAGATCACGCCCGTAGCACATCGAGCACACACCATAGCGGGTATCGCAGGTGATGGGCGAACGGACCTTGACCTGATCGACGCCCTGCTGTTCGAGCAGTCGTACCAGATGCTCATCGATCAGCGTTCCCGCCTCGAGCAGCACCGCGCCCTTGCCACCCGGCTTGAGTACATCTTCGACGACCACACGACCGAGCACGCGCTCGCCGAGGCCTTCAACGACGTCGCCGCCTTCGACGAGCGGCGTCACGGTCAGACCATTGGTCGTACCGCAATCGACCTCATTGACCACGAGGTCCTGCGCCACGTCGACCAATCGACGGGTCAGATAACCGGAGTTCGCGGTCTTGAGCGCCGTGTCGGCGAGACCCTTGCGGGCGCCGTGCGTCGAGATGAAGTACTGCAGAACGTTCAGGCCTTCACGGAAGTTTGCCGTGATCGGTGTCTCGATGATCGAGCCGTCCGGCTTGGCCATGAGGCCGCGCATGCCGGCGAGCTGACGGATCTGTGCCGCGCTACCGCGGGCACCCGAGTCGGCCATCATGAAGATGGAGTTGAAAGACTTTTGACGGTGCTTCTGGCCCCTCGAGTCGGTAGCTTCTTCCGAGCCGAGCTTTTCCATCATCGCCTTGGCGACTTGATCGTTGGCGCGCGACCAGATATCGACCACCTTGTTGTAGCGCTCGCCATTGGTCACGAGACCCGAGGAATACTGATCCTGGATTTCTTTGACCTCGCGATCGGCGGCGGCCACGATCTTGGTCTTCTGCTCGGGGATGACGATGTCATCGACACCGAAGGACACCGAGGCGCGGGTCGCATAGTGGAAACCCGTGTACATCAGTCGATCGGCGAAGATCACGGTGTCTTTGAGGCCGAGCTGGCGGTAGCAGGCGTTGATGGTCGCCGAGATCGCCTTCTTGGTCATGTCCTGATTGACGATGTCGAAAGACAGGCCGTCCGGGATGATCTCGGAGAGCAAAGCGCGACCGACGGTGGTCTTGACCAACCGACGGCGCGGCTTCATCTCGCCGTCCTCGAGGATCTTTTCGTTGATGCGCACGCTGATACGCGCCTGCAGATGAACCTGCCGGGTCTCGTAGGCCCGATGCACTTCGCCGACGTCGGAGAACATCATGTGCTCGCCGGCGGCGCCGATGCGCTCGCGGGTCATGTAATAGAGACCGAGCACGACGTCCTGCGACGGCACGATGATCGGATCACCGTTGGCCGGCGAGAGGATGTTGTTCGAGGACATCATGAGCGCCCGCGCCTCGAGCTGCGCTTCGAGCGACAGCGGCACGTGCACGGCCATCTGGTCACCGTCGAAGTCCGCGTTGAACGCGGTACAGACGAGCGGGTGCAGCTGGATTGCCTTGCCTTCGATCAGCACGGGCTCGAACGCCTGAATGCCGAGACGGTGCAGCGTCGGCGCGCGGTTGAGCAGCACCGGATGCTCGCGGATCACCTCGGAGAGGATGTCCCAGACCTCCGGGCCCTCGCGCTCCACGAGACGCTTGGCCGCCTTGATGGTCGAGGCATCACCACGTAACTGCAGCTTGTGGAAAATGAACGGCTTGAAGAGCTCAAGCGCCATTTTCTTCGGCAAACCGCACTGGTGCAGGCGCAGCGTCGGACCAACCACGATGACCGAGCGGCCCGAGTAATCGACGCGCTTGCCGAGCAGGTTTTGACGGAAGCGACCCTGCTTGCCCTTGATCATGTCGGCGAGCGACTTGAGCGGGCGCTTGTTGGTGCCGGTGATCGCACGGCCGCGACGGCCGTTGTCGAGCAGCGCATCGACCGCTTCCTGCAGCATGCGCTTTTCGTTGCGCACGATGATGTCGGGCGCGTTGAGTTCGAGCAGCCGACGCAAACGGTTGTTGCGGTTGATCACACGACGATAAAGATCGTTCAGATCCGACGTCGCGAAACGCCCGCCATCGAGCGGCACGAGCGGACGCAGATCGGGCGGCAGCACCGGCAGGATGGTCATCACCATCCACTCGGGGCGATTGCCCGATTCGATGAACGACTCGATCAGCTTCAGGCGCTTCGAGAGACGCTTGAGCTTGGTCTCGGAGGCGGTGTTCGCCATGTCCTCGCGAGCCTTGCCCACCTCGGCCTGCAGGTCGAGCGAGCGCAGCAACTCGTGGACTGCCTCGGCGCCCATGCGTGCATCAAATTCGTCACCGTGCTGTTCGATCGCTGCGAGATACATCTCGTCGGTGAGCAGCTGACCGCGCTGCATCGGCGTCATGCCCGGATCGATGACCACGAAGGCTTCGAAATAAAGCACGCGCTCGATTTCGCGCAGCGTCATGTCGAGCATCAGTCCGATGCGCGACGGCAGGGACTTGAGGAACCAGATGTGCGCCACGGGCGAGGCGAGCTCGATGTGGCCCATGCGATCGCGACGTACCTTGGACTGCGTGACCTCGACGCCGCACTTTTCGCAGACGACGCCGCGGTGCTTCAGTCGCTTGTACTTGCCGCAAAGGCACTCGTAGTCCTTCACGGGTCCGAAGATCTTGGCGCAGAAGAGGCCATCACGCTCCGGCTTGAAGGTGCGGTAGTTGATGGTCTCGGGCTTCTTCACTTCGCCGAAAGACCAGGACTTGATCATTTCCGGCGATGCGAGGCCGATTTTGATCGAGTCGAAGTGTTCGACGGGTGCGTTCTGCTTGAAGATTTTGAGAAGGTCTTTCATGAGTGCACCTCAATCCTGTTCCAGTTCGACGTTGATCGCGAGGGAGCGGATCTCCTTCACGAGCACGTTGAACGACTCGGGCATGCCGGCATCCATCTGGTGAT
>JBILGD010000183.1:0-2687 GCA_044351225.1 Steroidobacteraceae bacterium | reverse complement strand
GCAGTGTGGGTTCAACCGTCGACCAGCGCACACCCGTGCGAGCCTCGAACAAGCGGCCATCGAAACCCTCCGCCAAGCGCATTGCATTCAACATGAACTCGAACGGCCGCTCGGCCACGGCAACGTCGCACCAGAGGAGCCCGCCCCGCGGATCGCGCTGATAGCGGCGCGGTTCGCGCGGCTGCGTGCTGCGCCGAATGGTCAAGCCGTCGCTCGCATTCGTGCCGCTCGTATCGATGCCGCTCAACTTGCCGTGAGCACCGGCGCCGACGCCCAGATAGTCGCCGAACTGCCAGTAGAGAAGATTGTGCGCGCAGCGTCGTCCGGCACGCGCATAGGCCGACACCTCGTACCGCGCATACCCGGCCTCCGCAAGCGCCGCGCTCGTCGCCTCGAGCATCGTCTCGGTCGACTCGTCATCCGGCAAGTGCGCGGGCGGACGCGCCGCGAACGGCGTGCCCGGCTCGAGCGTCAGGTGATAGTGGGAAATCTGCGCAGGCTCGAGTGCGATGGCCATCGCCACATCCTGCAACGCCCGCGCACGATCCTGCGCCGGCAAACCGTACATCAGATCAAGATTGAAATTGGCAAGACCCGCAGCGTGCAACTCCGCCGTCGCGCGCTGCGTATCGTCAGGCGAGTGGATGCGGCCGAGCGCCTGCAGGGCGGCGGTATCAAAACTTTGCGCACCGAGCGACACGCGGTTGACCCCCGCTGCCGCGTACTCGGCAAAGCGACCGCGCTCGATCGTGCCCGGATTCGCCTCGAGCGTGATCTCGGCCTGCGGCTCGAGACCGATACGGCGTCGTACGAACTCGAGCACACGATCGATCGCCGCCGGCGAAAACAGGCTCGGCGTGCCGCCACCCATGAAGACCGTCGCGATGCGACGCGCCCCGATCAACGCCGCCTGCGTCTCGAGCTGATGCTCGAGATCGGCCTGCAACGACTCGATGTAGGCGGCTTCTGGCACCGTGTCGCGACCCGCCACGCCCTCGCGCAACGCGTGCGAGTTGAAATCGCAGTACGGGCATTTGCTGACGCACCACGGAAAATGCAAATAGAGTCCGAGCGGGATGAGCTCGCTCATGTCACCGCTTGGCACTCACCGCGTGGCACCGCGAGACATCGCAGCGTATTGCGCGAGCAGATCGCGCAAGGCGGCACCACGATGACTCTGTGCGTGTTTCTCCGCAGCGGGCAGTTGAGCGACGCTGCGCGTCTCGCCTTGCGGCGCGAACACGGGGTCATAACCGAAGCCGCCCGCGCCGCGTGCCGACTCCAGAATACGTCCCTCCCAACGGCCGCGACCGAGCATGGGTGCAGGGTCGTCAGCCGACTGCACGAGGGCGATCACACAGCGGAAACGCGCGTTGCGTGCACTCGGCGGCACGGCCGCAAGCGCCTGCAGCAATTTGTTGAGATTGGCGAGATCACCCGCAGCCTCGCCCGCATAACGCGCGGAGCGCACGCCGGGAGCGCCGCCGAGTGCATCGACCTCGAGGCCGGAATCATCGGCCATCGCCGGCAAGCCGCTGCGCGCGGCGGCGTGACGCGCCTTGAGGATGGCGTTGGCTTCGAAAGTCTCGCCGGTTTCTTCGGGAGGTTCGATACCGAACTCGGCCTGCGGTACGAACTCGAAACCGAGCGGCGCGAGCAGTTCGCCAAACTCGCGAATCTTGCCGGCGTTGCCCGTAGCGAGGACGACGCGCATTCAGCGACTGCGCGGCGCCGATGCCACGCGCTGCGCCAGCGCATCGGTCTGCGCCAGTGCTTCGCGCTGCAGTGCATGCAGCTGCTCGATACCGCTCGCCGCGAGCGCGAGCATCGCATCAAGCTCGCTGCGTCTGAAGGCATGCCCCTCGGCCGTGCCCTGCACCTCGACGAACGCGCCGCCGTCTTTCATGACGATGTTCATATCGGTCTCGGCCTGCGAGTCCTCGGCGTAATCGAGATCGAGCACCGGTACACCCGCGCAGATGCCGACCGAAACTGCCGCAACCTGACCGTGCAACGGCGAAGCGGCGAGCGCGCCGCGCTGGATAAGGGCGTTGCAGGCATCGACCAGTGCCACGTAGCTGCCGGTGATCGCCGCCGTGCGTGTGCCGCCGTCGGCCTGCAGCACGTCGCAATCGAGCGTCACAGTGCGCTCGCCGAGCGCGCTCATGTCCATGACGGCGCGCAGACTGCGACCGATCAGCCGCTGGATCTCCTGGGTACGGCCGGACTGCTTGCCCTTGGCCGCCTCGCGCGGCGAACGTGTATGCGTGGCGCGCGGCAACATGCCGTATTCCGCCGTCACCCAACCCTGACCTCGGCCGCGCAGGAATCCCGGCACGCCCTCTTCGATGCTCGCCGTGCACAGCACGCGGGTGTCGCCGAACTCGACCAGCACCGAACCCTCGGCGTGACGGGTGAAGCGACGCTGGAAGGCGACGCGGCGCAATTCATCGGGGCGGCGCCCGCTCGGACGTGCAGACATGTTCGATACCGTTCGGTGGAATTTCGTTGGGATAAACTGCGCGCTTTATACACCCCGGCCGACGATGGCGCACGGCCTCGGCTCCTTTTCCGCAATACTCCTCGCAGGTGTCTTTTCGATGATCAGCAGCATGACCGGTTTCGCGCGACGCGAGGCGAGCGGCCCCTACGGCGAACTCACCTGCGAAATGCGCAGCGTCAACCAC
>JBILGD010000100.1:0-9372 GCA_044351225.1 Steroidobacteraceae bacterium | reverse complement strand
CAGCTACAAGGCGCTGACCGCCAAGGTCTGGCACGCCTGGGATTTCAGCAACACCGGCGATGCCGCCTCTTACTTCGAACTGAATGGCGCGCTGCCGCTACCCAATGATTTCAGCTTGACGCTGCATAGCGGCTACAGCTTTGGCGATTACTGGAAGGGCAGCGAATATTTTGATTACTCGATCGGCATCGCCAAGGACATCGGCAATTTCTCACTGGCGCTGAAATGGATCGACGGCAGTGATCTGCAGTCCGCGCAAGTCACCGAGGGGGATGTGTTCACCTCGGAACAAAAGCTGTTCTTCTCGATCTCGACCACCTTGCCTTGGGGCGAGTGAGGACGCGGCAATAAAAAGAGCCGGGTGGGAGTCCGTCTGTCGCGCACTCCCACCCGGCCTGCTTTTTTGCGGGGCGCGTGTCAGGACGCGCGTGTTGCGGTGCGCAGGCGCAGTGCGGCATCGGCGATCAGCCCGACCGCGACGTACACCGACATCGTCAGCAAATAACCCGGGAAATAGCCGGCCACGGCGCCAGCGAAGGCAGTGAACGTCGGTGCGCTCGGTGATGGCGCAAGCCAGAACATGCCGAGATTCGCGCACGCGAAGGTCGTCGTGGCACCGGCAAGCACGGCGATCGCGATGCGACCGTAGCCGCCCACGCTCGCCCAGCGACCCGCTACCCACAGCGAGCCATACGCCGGGATCAGGAAGAGGTAGGCGATCGAGTAGCAATCGGTCGGCGTGCCGAGCGCGAAGGCCGCAAGATCAATCACCCAACCGAGCACGAAGAACGCCGGAAAGAGACGCAGGTCCTGCAGCCACATTCCGGCGAGGAAAAACACCGCCCACGATGCATCGAGCGGGCCGCCATATTCGCCGAAGTGCCCGAGGCGCGTGAACGCCATCACAAGGGCCAGCACCGCAGCGACCGTCCAGAATCTTTGGTTGTTCAATGATTGTTCTGCAGACATTGTTCCACTCCCGAAATCCAAAAAACCTTGCCAGCCAGTCAGCGCGGCGCCCGATGGCGCAGCGTGACGAAAAACTCCCGGCCAAGCGCCGGATACAGCGTGGCCGTCTCGTAGCGACGATCGAACGCATTGGCGAGGCGCCATTGCAGCTCGAACGCAGCGGAGACCTGCCAGCCAGCCGTCAGATCGACCACGGCAAAACCGCCGAGCTCGCGCGTGTTGGCCAAGTCATCATACCTTCGACCCGTGAACTGCACAGCGGCGCCGAGTTGCCATCGCCCCTCACTCCACTCGATGGACGAGCGACCCGACCATTGCGGACGTCGTGGCAACTCCCGTGAGACGACGACTCCCGGGCTGCGATCCTCGGCCGACAACCAGGCCAGCGATTGCGACCAACGCCAAGCGCCCCGCTGCCACTGCGCCGACCCCTCGAGGCCGAACAATCGTGCCTCGGCGACGTTTTGCGGCAGGAAAGTCGCGACATCAAAGGCGATGAGGTCGTCAACCTCGCTGCGATAGGCGCTCAATGACCATACACCGGCGCCGCGGCGCTGCTTCACGCCGACTTCGCCAGTCAGTGCTTTTTCCGGTGACAAGTTAGGGTTGCTGAACCCCGGGTAATAGAGCTCATTGAACGAAGGTGCCTTGAACGCATTACCGATATTCGCGTAGACCTGCAGGCCGTCCGCGCCTCGCCACCCCCAGGCGAGACTGCCCGTGGCGTTCGAGCCGAATTGTTCGTTGTCATCAAGACGTGTCGCGACGGCAACACTCTGCGCGCCCTTCCCGAGGGCGTACTGGGCAAAAATTGCGCGATTGTCGCGCACGCTGCGGGTGTAGCCGATGCTGCTGCGATCGACGCGATCGCGCAGCAGGTCGACTCCCAACATGACTTCGCCGCCGAGCCCGCGCAACTCGTTCTGCCACGTAAGCGAATCACGCGACGAATCGAAAATGCTGCGCGTCGTACTGCCCGACCGAAAACTCGTGGACTCATCCTGCGAGCGACCGAGCGTCACCGTGCTGCGCCAGCCGGTCGCGGGTTGGCTGGACCACTTGAGTCCTGCCGCCTGATTGATCAGATCGGATTGATTGAGGAACGACGAGTCGAATGACACCCGCGCATCCGCACGCTGCACGAACACCTCAAGCGCAGCACCCCCGGCGAACCGATGTCCGGCAGCGAGATTGACGCTGGTGTTGCGGTAGGGATCGCGATCGGGCTCGGCGGTAAAGCAACCCCCGCCCGGCGGGAACGGCAGCCCGAGACAGGCGTTGATACCATCGGTCTCGAGGTGCGCGAGCTGCAGGTCGACCCAGGTGTTGGCGGAACCCAAGCCAAGTCCTGCGCCGAGTTGACGCGTGCCATTGGACCCTGCGGTGATGCGCGCGGTCGTACCGGCCGCGGCACCGCGACGCGTGAAAATCTGGATGACTCCGCCCATGGCATCGGGGCCGTAAAGACTCGAGCGCGCACCGCGCACGATTTCGATGCGCTCGACCGTATCGAGCGGCAGATCCTGCAACGCGGGAATTCCCGTGGTCACCGAACCGATGCGCACGCCGTCGATCACCCACAACACGTGATCCGATTCACCGCCCCGCAGATACACCGAGGTCGGCTGCCCGACACCACCCTGACGCGCGATTGCGATCCCCGCCACGCCGGCCAGCAACTCATCGAGCGTGCGCGCCTGCGCGCGCTCGATCTCGGCGCGCTCGATGACGGTCACCGACGAGAGCGTGTCTTCGAGTTTTTGCAGGGTGCGCGTGGCGGTGATGACGTACGGATCGTCATCGACGGCGGGCGACACCGCGGAAATCACGGGCGAAAGTACGACCGCGGATGCCGCAGCAACGGACCAAAAAAGGAAACGCATGCCCACTCCTTCCGCGCTTCCACCCGAGCGCGCCATGGATGTCGCGAGGCCGGTCTCCGGACTTGCGAGTGGCGCGTTCCTTCGCGCTGGGGCGGTCGCCTTCCCGGTTCCACCATTGCAGTGGACCCAGTGGCTGATGACCACCCTGCCTCGCTTACCGTTGCGGGGGCAGTGCCGGAATCGCGCATGGACTGCGCTCACCGACTTCCCGTTTCACCCGCGGCGCGACCACCGCACCGCAGGCACCTCACGAACGGAGGGGAGGTTACGCCCGCCCCGCCGGAGCGTCAATCGAACGCCGGGCGCTGCCGCCACACGGCGGCAAACTTGATCAGGAACTGCAGGAGAGCGCGGAGCACCCGGCGCGGTGTCGCGCCCATTCGGGACGACGCGCGGCGTAGGCCTCGCACCCCGGTTGATTTTCATAGGGTCGGCGCATGACAGCGAGCAAGTCATCCAACGGTTTCACGTCGCCTTCGGTCGCTGCATCGATGGCCTGCTGGGCCAAATAATTGCGGGGCAGATAACGTGGATTCACTGCATCCATGCGCGCGCGCCGCTGCACCGCGGTCAGCCCTGAGACCGCACTGCGCGCCTGCCACTGATCGAACCACCTCCGCCAACGATCGAGTTGCTCCGCCGACAGTGCCGCACCCTCGTAAAGCGCTGCCGCGAGCGGTGATGGCAAAGACGGGTCGGATCCACCACTCGCCTGCGCCGGCGCAGCGTCGGTCGTGACGAGCAGACTCGACAGCTCGCGGAAGAAAATCGGCATGTCGGTCTCGACCGCCGAGAGCAAAGAAAACAGCTCATCGACCAGCGCCTCATCACCCTCGCGACCGAGCGCCTCAAGACCGAGCTTGGCAGCCAACATGCCCCGCCACGTTGCCATGTAGGTATCGCGGTATTGCTCGAGCGCAGCTTGCAGAGCCGCCTGCTCGCCGACGAGCGGCATGAGTGCACCGGCGAGTCGGGCGAGATTCCACATGCCGATCTGCGGCTGTCGGCCGTAGGCGTAACGTCGCCCTCCGGCATCGGTGGTGTTGGGGGTCCAGTCGGGGTCGTAGCCCTCGAGCCAACCGTATGGGCCGTAGTCGATCGTCAAACCGAGAATCGACATGTTGTCGGTGTTCATGACACCGTGCACGAAACCGACGCGCATCCAGTGCGCGATCATGACCGCGGTGCGTCGACACACTTCGGTGAACCACGCCGCATAAACGCCGGGGTGCGACAGCTCGAACTGCGGGTAGTGCGCGCGAATCACGTGATCGGCGAGCCGGCGCAACAGCTCGTGCTCGTCGCTGGCCGCATGGATCTCGAAGTTGCCGAAGCGAATGAAGCTCGGCGCCACCCGACAGACGATTGCACCGAGCTCATGTTGCGGATTGCCGTCATAGAACATGTCACGCATCACCGTCTCGCCGGTCGTCACCAGCGACAGCGCCCGCGTGCTCGGCACGCCAAGCGCATGCATGGCCTCGCTACAAAGAAATTCACGCAACGAGGACCGCAGCACGGCGCGACCATCGGCGTGGCGTGAATACGGCGTCATGCCCGCGCCTTTCAGCTGCAACTCCTGTCGCCCGGCCGTGCGCGTCAGGAGCTCGCCCAAAGTGATTGCCCGTCCATCGCCGAGCTGCCCCGCCCAGTTACCGAACTGATGACCGCCATAGCGTGCCGCATAGGGCCGCATCCCGGGCGCGAGTGCATTGCCTGCCAGAATATCGACCGCCCTACCCGTCCTCGATGGCCGCTCGATGCCGAGCTCCTGCGCGAGATCGTCACTCCAGGCGAGCAGCTGCGGCGCCGCAACCGGCGTCGGCATCACCCTGCTGTACGCCACGTTCGGAACCTGACGCGGCCGCTGATCCTCGAGCGCATCACCCGGCAGCGCCTCGAGAACGCTAGCCTCGAACTGAAGTTCCTGCAACGGTTGCAACACGCGATTCATGCCCTCGATTGTCGATGGACCTTCGCGCCTCGTCCACCGGCGCTATGATCACGGCGTGAGTCGCGAACTACGCATTCATTCATTGCACGTCTATCCGCTCAAATCGGCGCGAGTCGTCGATGTCGATACCGCGCGGGTGGGCCCGCGCGGGTTGCTTGGTGATCGCGAGTGGATGTTCATCACGGCATCAGGCCGCTTCGTGACGCAGCGAAGTCACCCACTGCTCGCACGCCTCACCGCCATGCCGGCCGATGGCGGCGTCACCCTGACTCACCCTCATGCCGGCACGTTGCAACTGACGACGCCGGAGGTCCTTTCACCCACGGCTGGCGAGAGCCGTCGCGTCACGGTCTGGAAGCGCGACATCGATGCCATCGATGCTGGGGAAATCGCGGCGGATTTCGCGACTCGCGTGCTCGGTGAACCTGCGCGAATCGTCGCTGCGGGGTCGGATAATTTTCCCGATGGCTATCCGCTGCTGATCTGTACGCTCGCCTCATTGGAGGATCTGAATCATCGTCTGTCCGAGGCGCTACCCATGAATCGCTTTCGGCCGAATCTGGTGCTCGAGGGCGCGGCGCCTTGGGAAGAGGATCGTCTGCGTGTCCTGCGCATCGGTGACGTACACCTGCGGCTCGTCAAGCCCTGCACGCGTTGCGTGATGACCGGTATCGTTCAGGAGACCGGTCGCCAGGGCTTGAGCCCGCTGCCAGCGCTGCAGGAATTCCGCTACGACGAGAACTTGCGGGGCGTGACGTTTGGACAGAACGCCCGCGTGGCCCACGGCATCGGCGATTGGCTCACCGTCGGCGATCGCGTGCTTGCCGATTAGGGCATCGCGCCCCCGACTGCGATCAGCCTGCCGGCGCTACCAGTTTGACCTGTGAGGTGACGCGACCGCGGAAGTCGAGCCATGCATGATTGGCAAAGTCATAGAGCTTGCAGCTGCGTACGCACTCACGATAGGTCTTCCAGTTCATGCGATAGACCTGGAACTGATCGTTGAAGTGCTCGGTCAGCACGGCCTGTGCGCGGCGCAGCGAATACATCGGAATACGCGGGTTCAGGTGATGCGCGTTGTGCTCCATGATGTTGTGCATCACCCGATCGATGCCGAAAGGCAGACGCACCTGCACGGTCGCGGTGAGGTACGCACGATATTTTTGCCACTCTTGGCGCTTTTGGAACCACGCGATGGCCGGATGAGTGTGGTGCACGAATACCACGAAGCCCATGATCACGTTCCAGAGCGCGAAGGGAATCAGCACGCCGAGCGCCAACAGCAGCCAGAAATTCTGCTCGGTGCTGCGCGCCACCACGGCGACCAGCGCGATCCACGCGACCATAGCGAGCGTGACGAGCGCGCTGTCCCAGTGATACTTGGCGCGGCTCGCGCCGATCTGACGCTTGGTGGCGAAATAGAGTTTCTTCCACCACAGCTCAAGAAAATAATAGAGACCCCAACCCGCGCCGCTGCGATAGATGCGCTCGAGCACTCGTCGATAGCCCGGCAGCGCGTCGAACTCTTCTTTGGAGAACGGCGCCCAGACTTGATCGCGGCCCTTGAGGTTATTGAAGCCGTGGTGCGCGACGTTGTGTCCGACGTCCCAGAGACTGAAGGCAGTCATCGACGGCAGGAAGGCAATGCGGCCGACGATATCGTTGAGCAAGGAGCTCTTGAAAAAGGAACCGTGACAGGCGTCATGGCCGATGAGGAACAAGCGCACGATGCCGACCGTCACCATCACCGAACCCAGAAACTTGAGCCAGAGCGAGCCGTCGATGAGTACGAGCGCGAGACCGCCCGCAAACACGGCGACGTCGATGATGAACGCCATCCAAGGTTGGAGATAACCCGAATTCTCGAAGGCGATCAGCAAAGCCTTGCGACTCGTGGTCGTGGAGGGGTCTGCCTGCGGGGGTCCGAGAGACTGCATCGCTCACCTTTCAAGGAAACAATACGGTCGATTGTACCGGAGCGGGCGCTGCATCACATAATGGATATATGACCTTTCATTCCCCGCCCTTGCGCGACGAGGCGACCGATGTGCTGGCCCTGCTGCCAGCACTCTCGGAGCCCGAACGTGCATCCGCCCTACGAACAGCCCGGGGACTCGTCGAGGGCGCCCGTAGCCGCGCCGGCGAACGGCCCTATCTGGACGCTTTCCTGCAGGAATTTGGCCTCTCGAATCAAGAGGGCATCGCCCTCATGTGCCTCGCCGAAGCGTTGCTGCGCATCCCGGACGACGACACGGCTGACCGGCTGATCGCCGAAAAACTCGCGAGCGGTCAGTGGGAGGCGCATGCGGGCCGTTCGAACTCGCTGTTTGTGAACGCCTCGACCTGGGGGCTCATGCTCACCGGGCGACTGGTCGATCTGCCGGGTGAAATTGTCAGCGACACCGGTGGCTGGTTGCGCAACCTCACGCAGCGCGCGACGGAGCCGCTCGTACGCAATGCCTTGCGACGTGCCATGCAGATCATCGGCGGTGAGTTCGTGGTGGGCCGCGATATCCACGAGGCGCTGGCGCGTGGCCAGCGCGAGCCCGCGCTCGCCCTCGCCTCTTTCGACATGCTGGGTGAAGGTGCGCGCACGGACGCCGATGCCGAGCGGTATACGGCGGCCTATGCGCAGGCCATCGAAGCGATCGCTGCGCAGGGTCGCGATCAGGCTATTTCCATCAAGCTTTCTGCGCTCGACCCGCGATATTCTTTGATGCATCGTGAACGCACGCTCGCGCGACTGCTGCCGCGTGCGATGGAGCTTGCCCGCCTTGCCGCACGCCACGGACTCGGCCTGACGATCGATGCCGAAGAGCAGGATCGCCTCGAACTCTCGCTCGAACTGATCGAGGCGCTGGCACGCGACCCGCAGACTCGAGACTGGCCGGGTCTCGGACTTGCGGTGCAGGCTTACGGTCGCCGCGCCCCCGCGGTGCTTACCCATCTGACCGCCATGGTGCGCCAACTGCGTCGGCCGATGACGATACGGCTTGTCAAAGGCGCCTACTGGGATAGCGAAATCAAGCGCGCCCAGGAGCGCGGACTTGAGGCCTACCCCGTCTATACCCGCAAGTGTTCGACTGACCTCGCCTATCTCGCTTGCGCGCGGCGACTGCTCGAGGCGGCGCCGCTCATCAGCCCGCAGTTCGCCACGCACAATGCGCACACCATCGGCGCCGTGCTCGCACTGCGCGAGTCGATGTCGTCGGCCTCCGCGCTCGAGTTCCAGCGCCTGCACGGCATGGGTGCGTTGCTCTATGACGAGGCGCAGCGGCTGATCAATGATTTCCCACCGGTGCGGGTATACGCCCCAGTTGGGCCGCATGCCGATCTGCTCGCCTATCTCGTGCGTCGACTGCTGGAAAACGGCGCCAATACGTCCTTCGTCAATCGATTCATGGATGAGCGCGTGCCTATCGATGAGGTCGTCGTCGATCCGGTGCGCGAAGTCGAGCATTGGCGTCGCGCCGAGGCCATTACCCACCCGCGAATTCCGTTGCCGATCAATCTCTTTGGCACGGCGCGACGAAACTCCAGCGGGCGAGACCTCGGTCGTCAGGAGGTTCTCGAAGCACAGCGCGAGGCCTTGCAAAGCGCTACCTTGGCACCCCTGCCCACGTTTGCCACCGCTGCAACGGTGAGGGAGGCTTTTGCGAGCGCAAACGCTTCGTTCGCAGCATGGCAGCGACGCCCCGTCGAGGAGCGCGCCGGTTGTCTCGAATGCGCCGCCGACTTGCTCGAAGCCCGCAGCGACGAATTCATGGTCTTGCTGGCGCACGAAGCCGGCAAGACGCTGGGAGATGCCATCGCAGAGCTGCGCGAGACGGCGGACTTTTGTCGCTACTACGCCGCCGAGGCGCGACGCCTGCAAACCTCCCCGGCACGCCTCGTTGGTCCGACGGGCGAGACCAACGAATTGCATCACGTCGCCCGTGGCGTATTTGCCTGCATCAGTCCATGGAATTTTCCGTTGGCGATTTTTGCCGGACAGATCGTGGCAGCGCTCGTTACCGGCAACACCGTGGTCGCCAAACCCGCCGAGACGACGCCGCGTATCGCACTCGCCTTTTCAGCGCTGCTGTATCAGGCGGGCGTGCCGCGCGAAGTGCTGCAGGTGTTGCCGATGGTCGGTCGCGAGTTCGGCGAAGCCGCTCTCGCCGAGCGCGCGCTCGCGGGCGTCGTTTTCACTGGATCGACGAGCACGGCGCGCTGGCTGCAGCGACGACTGGCCGAAAGAGACGGCGCCATCCTGCCATTGATCGCTGAAACGGGCGGCATCAACGCCATGATCGTTGATAGCACCGCGCTACCCGAACAGGTCGTCGATGATGCGATCACCTCGGCGTTCGGCAGCGCGGGCCAGCGCTGCTCGGCGCTGCGACTGCTCTGCCTGCAGCGTGACTGTGCGCCGCGCATCCTCGAGATGCTCTGCGGTACCATCGACACCCTGGAGGTCGGTGAGCCGACGACCCTCTCGACGGATGTCGGACCGGTGATTACCGCCGAGGCGGCCCAGGCGCTGCGCGCCCATGTCGAAACGATGCTGGCCCGTGGCGCAGTGCT
>JBILGD010000182.1:0-2712 GCA_044351225.1 Steroidobacteraceae bacterium | reverse complement strand
CTACGGGGACCCACGCGCAGCTGCTGCTGGTCGAGGATGATCGCGAGCTCGCGTACATGCTCGCCGAGTACCTGCATTTGCAAGGCCACCGGGTCACCACCGTGGGCAGCGGCGAGGCAGCACTCGAACGACTCGCCACCCTGCCTGTCGATCTTGTGGTGCTCGACATCGGCCTGCCCGGGATCGATGGACTCGACACACTGCGACGGCTGCGTGCGACGCATGCCGTACCGGTCATCATGCTCACGGCTCGGGGCGAAGAACAGGATCGGATCGCGGGCCTGCTGGCGGGAGCCGACGACTACCTGCCCAAGCCCTTCAACCCGCTGGAACTCGCGGCTCGAATCGGCGCCGTACTCAAACGCAGTACTGCGGCCCACGGCGGCTCGGTCAATGAACCGTTCCCGACCACATCCTTACTGATCGGCAATCTGCAGTTGAACCTCAAAAGACGCGAGCTGCGGGTACAGGATTTGCCAGTACATCTCACCGCCGCCGAGTGGCGCATTCTCGAAACGCTGCTGCAGCGTCGCGGCGAAGTGCTTGCCCGAACGGAACTCACGCAGCTCGCCCTTGATCGGCCACTCGAGGCGTACGATCGCAGTATCGATACTTTGATCAGCAAGTTGCGGCGCAAGCTCGCCGACGCTGGCGCGCGGGGCGCGGAAATCCGCGGCCTGCGTGGCCACGGCTACGTACTCGACATCGCTCCATGACACCCCCGCGACTCTCCCGACTGTACCTGCGGATGGCGCTCTATATCGGCGCGGCCATCGCGGGCTTCGTGCTGCTCGGACTCTTGAGCCTCGTACTGGTGGCTTCGCGCCAGCTTGAAAGTTATCTGCAGGCGCGCGAGGGCGCGCTCGGTCAGGAAGCCGCACAGGTACTCGCGGAGGGTGGCACGACGGCACTGCGTCGCTGGATGAACGCTCCAGGCACGGTTCCGGAGGGTGTGGCGCTCTACGTGCTCGATGCGCAAGGTCGCGATCTTGCCGGCAAGACCCTGCCTGTCAGTTATCGGCGCTTCGTGCAACGCTTCGTGCTCGCGGCGCGCGATGACGCGGCAAACTTCGAGCCCATCCGCCTCGCACCGCTGCTGATCGATGCGGACGGTTCACGCTATGCCTTCCTGCTTTTGCCGGAACGCATCGCACCCTGGGGGAGCGCGGCAACCGTGGCCGTGCTCTTGGCAGCCGCGTTGATCGTGATCGCCGTGGTCGCCGGGCTGATCGCCCACACTTTGGGTCGTCCCATCACCGAGCTGCAGTTCGCCGTACGCGCGCTTGCCGACGGCCGAATCGAGACGCGTACGCCCGCAGCTGTCAGTCAACGCGCCGACGAACTCGGCGTGCTCGCTCGCGATGTGGATGCGATGGCGACGCAGATCGGCAGACTGCTCGGCTCGCGTCAACAATTGATGCGCGACATGTCGCACGAATTGCGCTCACCGCTTGCCCGTCTGCAGGCTGCCCTCGCCCTCGCCGATCGCAAGCAAGCCTTGCCTGCAGCCGAGTACGCGCGGATCACCATGGAAATCGAGCGCATGAATCAGGCCATCGGGGATGTGCTGCGCTTCACCCGACTCGAGGCCGAACCCATGCGCGCCAAACATTTGCTGCGCCTCGACGAGCTGCTCGCGACGCTGGTCGCCGACGAACGCGACGAGGCGGCGACGCGTGATCTGCGCCTCGCGCTCACTGCCGACGATCGACTCGATGTCGTCGGGGATCCGCAGCTTTTGCGCAGTGGTCTCGAGAACGTGTTGCGCAACGCGATCCGTCATGCGCCGATGGGCAGCGACGTACTGCTCGAGGCGAGCGGCGACGACACGACCCTGACTGTGATCATCGAAGATCGCGGGGCCGGCGTGCCGCCCGAGATGCTCGAGCGCATCTTCGAACCCTACGTCCGCTTGGCCACGGACGCCAATGACAATCGCGGCACCGGTCTCGGTCTCGCCATCGCCCGACGCGTGTTCGAGGCGCACGGGGGCCGCATCACCGCCGAAAACGCGCTGCCCTGCGGCCTGCGCGTGCGAATCCGCCTGCCACGGGCGTGTTAGCATTCGCGGCGCGGCGCCGACTTGCAGTCCGCAACCTCAACGGAGATCGAACATCGTGCCCGGCAAACTCGTGCTCGTCCGTCACGGCCAAAGTATCTGGAACGTAGAGAACCTGTTCACCGGTTGGCATGATGTCGACCTCTCGGCGCAGGGACGCATCGAAGCGGCGAACGCCGGTCGCGAACTGCTGCGCGCGGGGATCAGCGTCGACATCGCCTTCACCTCGATGCTCAAGCGAGCGATTCGCACGCTGTGGATCATGCTCGATGAGATGGATCGGATGTGGATTCCGGTCGAGCGCAGCTGGCGACTCAACGAGCGGCATTACGGCGCACTGCAGGGGCTCAACAAAGCCGAGACCGTCGCGCGGCATGGCGAGGCACAGGTCAAGATCTGGCGCCGCAGCTACGACATTCCGCCGCCTGCGCTGACCGCCGACGACCCGCGACACCCGCGCTTCGATGTGCGCTACGCCGGCATCGATCCGGCACTGCTGCCGGCAGCCGAATCTTTGAAAGAGACGCTCGCACGCGTGCAGCCCTTCTGGCAAACGCGCATTGCGCCGGAGCTCGCCGCGGGACGCAATGTGCTCGTGGCAGCGCACGGCAACAGCCTGCGTGCCATGGTCAAAATGCTCGATGGCGTCGCCG
>JBILGD010000099.1:0-9468 GCA_044351225.1 Steroidobacteraceae bacterium | reverse complement strand
CCCGCGGTCAGTTCGATCATCGCCGCTGAGCAGGAAACCTTCCGTACCCGGCGCGCAGCCTTTGCGGGAGAGATCGGCATCATGCGTGGCTCGCAAGCAGGCCTTGAGCAGCAGTTGCGCAGCCTTGATGCCTTGCGCAGCGGACGCGAGCGACAGGTCAGTCTTTTGAGCGAGCAGATGACAGCTGCTGCTGCGTTGCGCGAGCAAGGCTACGTGTCGCGTAATCAAGCGCTCGAAGTCGAGCGTCAATTGGCCGAGACCCAGAGCCGTCAGGGCGAGGATCTCGCCTCGATCACCGCGACGCAGGCGCAACTTGCGGAGTTGCGATTACGCGAGAGTCAATATCGAGTCGACCATCGACGCCAACTTGAAGCATTGATGTCCGATGCGCGTCGCGAGAGCGCAATGCTTGCCGAGAAGGTTGCGGCGCTGCGCGATACGCATTCGCGTTTGTCGATCCGTGCGCCCGTGTCAGGTACGGTCGTCGATCTTGCGGTCACCACGGTCGGGGGCGTCGTTCGTGCTGGCGATCGGGTGATGGATATCGTCCCCGATGGTGATGAGCTCGTCGTCGAGGCGCGACTCGATCCGCGCTTCGTCGATCGGGTGAGACCAGGCCTCCCAGCGGACCTGCATTTCGATGCGTATATGAATCTTGCGATGCGTCCGTTAGTTACTGGCGAAGTAAAAGTCGTCTCTGCAGACGTCATGACCGATGAACGCTCGGGCGCATCCTATTACATGCTGAGGGTTGCAATCCCGGCGAGCGAGCGGGCGCGTCTTGGCGATGTGCAATTGCAACCGGGAATGCTGTGCTCGGTCATGGTCAAGACCGGCGAACATACACTCATGGCGTATCTCGCGAGGCCCTTGCTCCGTCGGTTTTCCGGTGCCTTGAGCGAAGCCTGACTTTTTAGAGAGAAGCGGGGATTGCGCCCCAACGCTCTCCGCCCGCTTGCGTCGTCGAATGCAGCCGCGTGGCCGGCACCTCATGGCAATCGCAGGCGGAATCGCGCAGTAACGCTTCGTCCTTGATGGCGATCTTGCCACGGCTGGTTTCGACGGCTCCCGCGATGCTCAAGCGTGCAAGCGCCTCGGTCACGGCTTCGCGGCGTACGCCGAGTATCGATGCGAGTTCCTCATGCGTGAATTCGAAGTGACGGTGCGCCGTGGCGTCTGCTGCACAGAGCAGCCAACGCGACAGGCGTTTCTGCAGCGAGTGGTGCAGGTTGCACGCGGTCGCGTGTCCGAGTGTACGCATCATCCTAGCCATCGAGCCTTGAATCGCACGCTGCAGCTCCGGTGTCTTCACAAATTGCTTCTCGAAGGCGGCCAGCGGCATCTGCAGGGCGTAACCGCCGGCCAGTACTCGAGTCGTGCCAGGCAGTGGCGGATAGGCATACCGATGCAGCCCCGCCGCTTCGCGGAAGCCAAGCAGCGCGAGGTGGGCATGGAAGCCGTCCGTCATGCGCAGATCAATGGAGCACAAGCAGTTGAGCGGAAAGTAGATGAAGTCTTCGCGCAACCCTGCTCCGCTCGTGATACTGCTTTTGTGGACTTCGATCATTTCAAGAAAGGGGCTGAGCGCCTCGCGAACCGGCAAGGGCAGCTCCGCAAGAAAAAGATTTTGCATGATCAAAGTTTTCATGACGTCTCCGAGATCGGTTTTCGCGTTCCACAAGTCATTGTCCGCTCAAATTACGTAAGTTACTCAAAATAATCGCGCGAAGTGTACGTAACCCCGCATTTTCATTCGCCGATACGTTGCGTGTGCGCAACGACCGTCGATGGTTCGACAGTCCTCATAACATCATCTCGACAGGATGACTTCTCGCAAGTATTTGAACTTCGTGTGCTGGGACACCGACCTGCATGAAAAACGACGCTTAACATTTTCCCGTCGCGCATCATTCGTGGGTTCATCGGCGATGATTTCATCGAAGGTGGGTCAGGCGAAGATCGCGATGGACGGCCCGCCCGGTCCCGAAGACGCCGGGCGGGCCGTCTTCCGCGGCGCCACGGCCACCCCATCCCCCCCCAAAAAGCCTGACTCCCTCAGGCTTGCGGACTTGGGGCGGTCTCCTAGCGGTGTCCGCCCCTTTTTTATCAACGTAATTCCAGCGTGCGCGCTGCAGTACGCGATTTCTTTGGGAGCGTAAGTTCGAGAACACCGTTTTCGTACGAGGCGCTCGCCTTGGTCGGGTCGACATCATGCGACAAGGTCATCGCACGCGACAGCGAACCGGAGTAACGCTCGCTGCAGATCCAGCGATCGCCATTGCGACGCTCGCTCTGTTTGCCGATCTGCGCAGCGATCGACACGTAGTTGTCATCAATGTCGATTTTCACGTCTTCCTTTCGGGCACCGGGGATTTCCGCCTGAATCATGTACGCATCGTCGCCTTCGCGAACATCCATGCGGATTTCAGGGAGCTGTGAATCGAAAGCGAAAGGTCGACGCATGAAACTGCGGACGACATCTTCGAGGTCAGTCAATTGGTCATTAATGGCTAGCTTCTTCATGGAAAGTCTCCTGTTCAGAGTGTTGGGCTTGCTTGCGAAGACCTTTTGAGTGTCGCTGCAAAGACCAAAGAAGTCGGTGGCCGGAAGCACCGAAAAATATGTCGCAGGTTCGTGCGTCGTCGCGCAACGGTGGAATCCTCTCCTCGCCTAGAGTTTCGCCGTCGACGGGATGTCCTCGCCGACAACTTGAGTGAAACGCATAAAGGAGAAATTCATGAAGTCGTTCCTTGTTAAGTTCCTGCGCGATGAGCGCGGTCTCGCGGCGGTCGAATACGCCGTTGTGGCGGGCTTGGTAACCGTTGGTCTGATCGCGGTGTTCACCACCATCGGTACCGAGGCGGCTATTCGCCTTGAGACCCTGGCAAACGCTCTGTAACGCCCGCCGTAAAACCTCACAGGCGCAGACCGGACGGCATCGTCTTCACGCCGTTCCGGCCTGCGTCCTTCCTGGTGCTCCATGTCTTCAAGCGCCCTGTTTTCGTCCGCCGCACTGCAGCTTGTTGCGCTCATGCCCGCCATGACGCTCGCTGCGCTGCTTGATCTACGTTATCGATGGATTCCGAATCCGCTCGTGGCGGTGATCGCTGCGACGGGCCTCCTCGTGGCTTTGTTCGATGCGGGTTTGCAGGGGGTGGGGCGGAGCTGTCTCTCGGCCGGTATTGCCACACTAGCGTGTACGCCGATTTATTTGTTGCGCGGACTGGCCGGCGGCGATGTGAAGTTGATCGCTGCCGGCGCGTTCTGGTTGACGCTGGCCGAGTTGCTGGTGGCGCTGGCGGCGATTGCAGTCTGTGGTGCGCTGCTGGGCGCCGGCTATCTGATGTTCTCCCGTGACGTTACCCACCTTCCCTACGCCGTGGCCATCGCAGGCGGCACTGCGGTTGCGGTTTGGTTTCCCTAGAGGTCTTCATGCTTTACGAGACTAGAAAAAATCTTTGGCTCATTGCCATTGCCCTGGTATTTGCCGCGATTGCTGCGGCGCTCGCCACACGTTGGATGCAATCTCGTGTCGCGACCGTCGATTCGACTGGCACGGGACTCGCGAATGCCGTCGTGGCAGCGCGCGATGTGCCGATGGGCAAGCGTATCGAGGTGGCGGATCTCAAGATCGTCAGGGCGGCGTCGGACGGGGTACCGGCCGATGCATACCGTGATATCGCGGCTGTTGTCGGTCAGGTGTCCCGATCTCCCTTTGTCTCCGGTGAGATGCTGATCGCGCGCCGCTTGTCGAAATATTCGGGCGGGAGCGCACTCGCTGCGGTGGTTGCGAGGGACATGCGAGCCGTGACCGTTCGGGTGGATGACGTGATCGGTGTCGGCGGTTTCATACTCCCCGAGAATCGCGTCGATGTCATCGCCGCGTTCAATGACGGCACATCGCCACAGGCCAGTACGATCGTCCGAGACGTCCGTGTGCTTGCCGTCGATCAACGCTCCGATCCGGGAAGTGACGGACCGATCCTGTCGCGCGCCGTCACGCTGGAGGTGACGCCGAAAGACGCCGAGGCGATTGCGGCATCCAAGCAGCGTGGGTCCATTCAGTTGGCGTTGCGCAATCCGATGAATCGGGCGCTCGCCGATCCGCTCGACACCGAGGAGATTCAATCGCGTACTCCACTCGTCATTGCGGCCGGGATGCCGACGATCACGGTGCGTGGAACGTCATCGAACAGCGCAGCGACAAAGCCGCCGAAACCCGTGGTCACGCTGATTCGCGGCACGTCCGTCACGCAGCGCGTCGTCGATTAGCGTACCAATTAACGAGGAGTTACCGATGTCGAAGCAAGGACTGTCTTTTCTATTGTTGTGCTTGAGTGTTTTCCCGCTGCTGGTGCATGCGGATCCGGCGGACAAGAAGCTCGCTATCACCGTTGCGCAGTCGCGCACGTTCACCCTCGATCGTCCGGTCAAGCGGATGTCGGTCGCCAATCCGGACGTTGCTGACGTCGTGGTGCTGGGGCCCACGGAGTACTACGTGCTCGGCAAGGATATTGGTGTGACGAACATTGTGGTCTGGGACCGCGAAAGCGGCGCGCGTTCGTCGATCGAGGTGGAGGTTACGCATGATCTCGAGGGACTTAAGTCGCGGCTGTTCCGTTTGATCCCTTCCCACAACATAGAGGTGACCTCGGCGCAGCGCTCGATCGTTCTCTCCGGCAGCGTGCCAAGCGCTACCGCGATGACGACCGCGATTCGTCTCGCCGAGGGTTATCTGCCGCGCGGTCCGATGCATGAGGGCGAGGGCGGACCGGCAGCTGCCGGGTCGCGTCGCGAGTCAGCACGGGGTAGCGGTGAGGTCATCAATCTTCTGCAGGTTGCCGGTGCACAGCAGGTGATGATCGAGGTGAAAGTCGCCGAGATCGCACGCTCCGAGCTCAAGCGCATGAATGCCCGCTTCAACGCGTTCGGGGTGCGCGGGAGTTGGAGCGGCGGCGGCGTGAACGGCGGCGCAGCGTTTCCGGATGCAACGTTCGGCACCTCGCAGCTGCGAGCCCCAACACTCGACTCGAGAGGCAGTTCGATTCTGGCGCCCGTGCTCGATGAGTTCGCGCCCAACGAAACGGTAATCAGCAATCAGGGAATTTTCACCAGCTATTTCTCGGAGAGCTTCATTTTCAATTTGGTGCTGGACGCTGCCAAGGAGCAGGGTCTCGCAAAGATCCTGGCCGAGCCGACCCTGACAACGCTAACGGGGCAGGAGGCGACCTTCCTCTCGGGTGGCGAGTTCCCCATTCCGATTCCCCAGGGTGATCGCAGCGTCACCATCGCGTTCAAGGACTTTGGCATTCAGCTGAAAGTCTTGCCGGTAGTGCTCGCGGGGGATCGCATCAACGCAAAGCTCGATATCTCCGTCAGCGAGTTATCGAACGTCACAAGCGTGCTCATCAATCCGAGTCAGACCAACGCCTCTTTCATCGTGCCTTCGTTGACGCGTCGCTCCGCGACCGGCACCGTCGAATTAGCCGATGGGCAGACGATCGCGCTTGCAGGACTCTTCAGCGACAACCTGCGGTCCTTGGTGACCAAGTTTCCGGGACTCGGTTCCATGCCAGTACTCGGCGCGCTTTTTCGCAGCCAGGATTATCGCGAGGGTACTACCGAGCTCGTGATTCTGGTCACGCCGCGACTTGCGCGCCCCATCGATCCAAAACGTCTTGAGTTGCCGACCGATCGCTATCGGGAACCGACCGACTGGGACTTCTACATGCTTGGTCGATTGTTTGCGCCGGAGCCGACTACACCCGCAAGCAACGGTCCGGCGGCTGCCGAGAGTACCAACCAGGAGAACGCGCCATGAATCTTGATCGTCAATGCCATATCAAAAATTACCTGCTGTCGATGACCTTGCTCGCGGCCGCCTCGCTCGGTGCGTGTGCCAGCACGGCCGACAATCTGGCTGACGGCAGCAGTCTGCGGACCATTGTTGTGGCACAGACCGACGATCCCTTTGCCAGCGGTCGTCATGGTACGGCAACGCCGCAAGGTACCGACCCCGAGGTTGCTGCAAGTGCTGTGAAGACGCTGCGCGAGCGCGGTGCCGCAGGTGGAGCGACATCCCGCCCGGGACTCTTCGATGTCCTGCTGGGCGGAATGTCCGGGAAGTGATCGATGCGTTCGGTAAAGCGACAACGTGGTGCGGCGATGCTGCTGCTGGTGATCGCCGGTGCAGCCTTGCTCGGGGTCGTCGGACTCGCGCTGGACGCGAGTCATCTCGGCTACATGAAGGCGCGCTTGCAGGCCACGGTAGACGCGATGGCGCTCTCGGCGGCGAAGCGTCTCGATCAGGTGGGCGAGCCGAGCGCTGCGTGTGATGCGGCATTAGAAATAATGGACGCCAACGCGGAGGACTTCCGCGAATTAAGTGACGCAAGCCCTCCTTCCATCAGCTGTGAGTACTCGGCTTCGGCGGTGCCTTTCGTTTCCGGTTCGACGCCGGCGCGCTACGTACGCGTACGTATCGCCGGACTCGAGACGGGCGCGAGCCTCTCGCGGGTGTTGGGTTTCGGCACCCTGGAGGTCACCGCAAGTGCGATCGCAGGACCGAGTGCGTCGGTCGCCGAGCTTTGCAGCCTCTTGCCGGTGGCCGTCTGTGGCAGCAATACGCCGCCTTACTACGGCTTCACGCCGGGCAATGTGTATGTGCTGAAGGGCAGAAAGAACGAAAGCGACGGTACCAACTTCGGTGATTTTCATCTGCTGCGTCCGGATGATCCGAATCAGGACGATGGAACCCTGAAGTTGCGTCAAACTTTTGCGGGAGGCTTTGCCGAGTGCCGATTGATCTCAAGCAGCGGGCCGCCCGATCCCACGGTACGTATCAAGCCCGGCGCGAATACAGGTCCGGTCGCCCAAGGCGTGAACGCACGCTTTGACGAGTACAAACCGTCAGGCCAGCTCGATCCAGCGCAATTTCCACCCGATGTATTGATTGTCGAGCCAAGCCCGCTGCTGACGGTCGACAAAGCCGGGGTCATCCGACAAGGCTCGACCATCATCACCGAAGGCAGTCAGATCGTGGGGTCGGATGGTGCCACCAATCTTCGGCAGTCGTATCTGGCTCGTCTGGCACAAGGGCCGAGTGCCTATGACATCGCGCCCCTGCCAGCACCTGGACGCGGCGCGCTGCTGCGTCGCGAGGTTGCCGTACCGATCGCAAACTGCATCGCCCCCATCGATACGAATGCGCTGCCGATTATAGGCGCAGGCTGTTTTTTTCTGTCACAACGCATGACTGACGGTGGTGGCGAGTCGACCCTGTTCGGTGAATTCTTGACGGACTGCGAGGCGGCGGGACGGCCCGGTTCGGGTGGCGGCACGGGCGGGCCGTATGTCATCCAGTTGCTCCGCGATCCCGGGAGCAACGACTCGTGAGGCTGAAGTCGCGTACCCGCGGTATCGCGGTGGTGGAAACCGCCATCGTCCTGCCTCTGCTTTTTATTTTGTTACTGGCAGTCGGTGAGTTGGGCCGCGCGTTCATTCAATACTCGCGCCTCTCCCATCGGGTTCATGCTGCGGCACGTCACGTTGCCGAGAACGCGTTGACGGGTACGACAGGCATCCCGTCGCTCTCTAGTCAATTGCTGTCGGAGGCGCGGAATCTGGTGGTTTTCGGTGCGCCCATCGCGGCGGGAGCACCAGCGGTACCGGGCTTGAGTGCGAGTGACGTCACGGTCAGCGTCAATACTGCCGGTACCGTCCGTGTGCAGGTGACTTATCCCTATCAGCCGATCGTCGGTGAAGTGCTGCCGATGTTCGGCTTCGGCGGTGATATCGCCGTTGATGCAATCACCCTTCGTCCGCAGACCACGTTGAGGGCTCTGTGAAAATCCTTGATCGACGTCGCAGCCGCGGTACTACCGCGGTGGAGTTCGCCATCGTTGGCGCCGCCCTGCTGGCGACAATTGTCTTTGTCATCGATCTGTCGCGCATCGTGTATCTGCGTATGACGCTGGAAGAGGGCGTGCGCCGCGCCGCGCGCCTCGCTGCAGTGTGTCCTGTCGGTGATCCGCTGCCTGCGGCAGCGGCGATCTTCGCGGACCCGGCGCTCTCTGCGGCGGCCATTCCCGGTGCGACACCGGCCAACGTACGTATCCGCTATCTCGACTCCGACGGCGCCATCGTCGCCGATCTCGTAGCCGGATTTACGTCGATCCGCTTCGTGCGCGTGAGCCTCGAGGGGGTCGAGGTGCCACTACTTGCACCCTTCATTTCTGGTGTCTTTGCGCCAACGAATCTGAGCGCCACAGCCCCCGCGGAGAGTCTCGGCGTTTCACCCGGAGCAGTCACCCCATGCTGAAGAACATCGTCATCATTGGTTCGGCGGAGGAAGACTTGCGTCGCATCGAGGATCAGTTGCGCGACAGCATCGACTTCACGCTCGCTACCCTGCGTCTAGGCGAATCTTTGAATGGCAACTTACCGCATGTCTTGGCGCAGTCGGATCTAGTTATCTTATGCTTGCGCGGACCGCAGCTCGCTGCGCTCGATGCGATCGCGGGTCTGTCCGCCGAGCAGCGTCCGCGAATCCTCGTTTGCGGCGAGATAACTTCGCCCGAAGCGACGCGGCTTCTTGTGAGGATCGGTGTGGCTGATCTACTGCCCGTCGCGCCGACGACCGAAGAATTGCATGCGGCGGTCAGACGTGCCTTGCGCGAAGATGACGGCGTGGCCAAGAGTCGCGGTACCGAGGTGATCTCGGTGCTCGGTGGGTCCGGCGGCGTAGGTGCATCCTTTATCGCTTGCAACCTGGCTCATCTTGCTGCAGTGAGTGCCGCGAAGTCGGTACTGCTGATCGACCTCGACCTGATCTACGCACCGATCACCGCGATGCTTGGCCTGAAATCGAGCCGATCGCTGGCGGATGCACTCGGCCAATTGACAACACTGGATGCGTTGGCACTGGAGGGTTACGCCGCACGTCATTCGAGCGGGCTGCGGCTGCTGACCGCTGTGCCGACTGGCGTACCGTCGCGAGCCGTCAGTGGATCCGACTTGTCCATGCTGCTCAAACTGGCGCGCGAGCAGCACGATCTCGTGGTGATCGCGGCAAATCGTTGGCTGGATCCGGCCTCCGTCGAGGCTGTGGCGGAATCGGGCCGCGTACTTGTGGTGTTGACGCAGAGTCTCGGCGACGTGCGCAACGGATTGCGCCTGCGCAGCTTGTTGGTGGACTGGTTGGGCGTTTCTCGTGCCTCGGTCGAAGTAGCCATCAATCGCTATTCGACCAAAGCGCCGGTATTGGCACCGGACATCGGCTCTGCCCTTGGCGTTATGGATCCCTTCCAACTACCGGAGGATGTCGAACTCGTCCGTCGCAGCATCGATTCCGCCACGCCTCTTCTCGATCTCGCGCCTACGGCGCCGCTGACAGCCGCCCTCTCTGCACTCGGTGCACGTCTTGCCGGGACCGCTCCCGCGCCGACGCCGCGCAGTTCGCTGCAGCGT
>JBILGD010000181.1:0-2758 GCA_044351225.1 Steroidobacteraceae bacterium | reverse complement strand
CGGGCGACACCGTGATCGACCTGCGCAAATCGACGCTGATGCCCGGTCTAATGGACATGCACGTGCATCTGACGAGCGAGTACAGCCGCACCAGCGAGCTCGATCGCTTCAAGAAAGACGCGCCGGACGTGGCGCTTGATGGCGCGATGTTCGCCGAGCGTACCTTGCTGGCGGGTTTCACCACCGTACGCGATCTTGGCGACAGCTTCCGTGCGAGCATCGCCTTGCGTAATGCGGTCAATGCCGGCAAGTTGCCGGGCCCGCGAATCTTTGCCTCAGGCAAGTCCATCGCCACGACCGGTGGTCATGCAGACCCGACCAATGGCTGGGCTGATTTTCTGGGGGGAGCCGAGGTCGGCCCGCTGCAGGGCGTCATCAACGGTCCCGAGCAGGGCGCGCAGGCCGTCAGACAGCGCTACAAAGAAGGCTCGGATCTCATCAAGATCACGGCTACGGGTGGCGTGCTGTCGATCGCCAAGAACGGCCTCAATCCACAATTCACCGAAGAAGAAATCCGCGCCATCGTGGCGACTGCGCGTGACTACGGCTTCAAGGTTTCAGCGCATGCGCATGGCCCCGAGGGTATGAAGCGTGCGGTGCGCGCGGGCGTCGACACCATCGAGCACGGCACGTTCATGGACGATGAGACCATCGGCCTGATGAAAGAGCGCGGCACCTGGTACGTACCGACCATCACTGCGGGTCGCTGGGTGTTCGACCGCTCCAAAGAAGACGGCTTTTTCCCGACGCTGGTGCGTCCCAAAGCCGCACTGGTGGGTCCGCAGATCCAAGGCACGTTTGCCAAGGCGTACAAAGCCGGCGTCAAAATTCTCTTTGGCACCGACACGGGTGTCTCGGCGCATGGCGATAACGCGCGCGAGTTCGTGCTGATGGTCGAGGCTGGCATGCCGGCGATGGCGGCGATCAAGTCGGCGACCTCGGTGACGGCAAAGTTTCTCGAGATCGATGATCGACTCGGCACCGTCGAGACCGGCAAGATCGCCGATCTTGTGGCGGTGCCCGGTGATCCGCTCGCGGACATCATGACGATGCAGCGCGTGCATTTCGTGATGAAGGACGGTGTCGTCCATCGTCGCCCCTGAGCGTGTTCTGTTCGCCGGCGAAGCCGGCGACATCGAGACGCTCATCGAATATCCCGTCGAGGCGCCACGTGCCATCGCGATTGGCTGTCATCCGCATCCCCTGTTCGGTGGTTCGCTCACCAACAAGGTGATTCACACGGTATCGCGTGCCTTTCTGGAAGCCGGCGCGATTGCGATTCGTTTCAATTTTCGCGGTGTGGGCGCCTCGGGAGGCACGCACGATCATGGCGAAGGCGAGACTCGCGATCTGCTCACGCTAGTCGCCCAGGCGCGGGTGCGTTGGCCGCAGCTGCCGCTATGGCTCGGCGGGTTTTCTTTTGGTTCGTGGGTATCTCTGCGGGCGCAGGCCGCGCTTGAACCCGCGCTGCTTGTCAGTGTGGCGCCACCGGTCGGTCGCTGGGATTTTTCGACCATTGCGCCGCCGCGATGTCCCTGGCTGGTGATTCAGGGCGATCGCGACGAGTTGGTGGATGTCGAGGCGGTCAGTCGTTGGCTGCAGGACATCGCAAGGCCGATGGGTCCGCCGCCGCAACTCTTGCGACTCGCCGACGCAGACCATTTTTTCCATGGCCGCCTGCACGAGGTGAAGGACGCGGTAACGGGCTTCGTTATCGCTTCGGCAGCGTGATTCGTCAGCCTGATGCTTCAGCCTGACGCATCAGCCGTGCAAGCTGTAGCCCACGCCGCGCACGGTGTGGATGAGTTGGCGATCGAAGTCGCGATCGACGGCCTGACGCAGACGGCTCACGTGCACATCGACCACGTTGGTCTGCGGGTCGTAGTGGATGTCCCAGACGCTCTGCAGCAGCATCGTGCGTGTGACCACCTGACCAGCGTGTTTCGCCAAAAATTCGAGGAGACGAAACTCGCGGGCGGTCAGTTCGATCGGTCGGCCTGCGCGCATCGCGCTACGTTGCAGCAGATCGAGCTCGAGATCCTCGACGCGCAGCATCGTGAGCGATGCACTGCTCGCACGCCGCGCCAGGGACTCGACGCGCGCCAGCATCTCTTCGATGGCAAAGGGTTTGCCGAGGTAGTCATCGCCGCCCGCGCGTAGTCCCTTGACCCGCTCGTCGACCGACTCAAGTGCCGACAGCACTAGGATCGGCGTAGTCCGACCCACGCTGCGCAGGGCTTGCACCACCTGTAGTCCATCGAGTCTAGGCAGCATGCGATCGGTGATGATGACGTCGAATTGTCCGTTGAGTGCCGCGTCGAGTCCGGCCTTGCCATCGGTCACGTGCGTTACGAGATGCCCGCGTCCGACAAGGGCGGTGGAGATCTCGGCCGCGATGACGGCATCGTCTTCGATCAGCAGCGTGTTCATGGGTCCTCGCTCCGCATTTTAAGGCACTTTTGGCTCTTAACCAGCGGCCGTGGCATGCTTGTGCCATGCAGATCAGTATTTTCGACCGACGTGCCCTGGTGGCGAGTGTGCTTGCGCTGTCGGTGATGGTCGCTGCCTTCATCGGTGGTTATGCCTGGTTGCAGCTGCGAATGCTGCAGCTGCATGATCGTGAAATCTTCGGTGGCTTGCTGCGTGAACTGACGATCCGCGAGCAGTTCGATCGGACCGCGGGACGCGACGAGCTCATCCGCAGCGTCAGCTTTCCCGCCGAGTATTCGCTCGCCAGCGTGAAACCGATACCGGGCAG
>JBILGD010000028.1:0-26596 GCA_044351225.1 Steroidobacteraceae bacterium | reverse complement strand
GGCGCTGGAGCGGGCGCCGCAGGTGGCTGCGGGCATCATGGAGGGCGGGCACGAGGTCTGCGCGCATGGTTGGCGCTGGGCGCATCAGCTCGGCATGAGCGAAGAGCAGGAGCGCGACTTCATTCGCAAGGCAACTCAAAGCATCGAGCGCACCACCGGGCAGCGACCGCTCGGTTGGTTATCCCGTTACCTGCATACCGCTGAGACACGACGTTTGTTGCAGGAAGAGGGCTACCTCTACCACATGGACGACTTCAGCCGCGACGAGCCCTTCATGGATCGTACGCTGCCGACGCCGATGGTGGTCCTGCCGTACGCACTCGATTCCAACGACATGAAGATGTGGAATGCGCCCTCGCTGACGCCGCGTGATTGGCTGACGTATGCCACCGATACCTTCGATTGGCTGCTCGCCGAGTCGGCGGGCCGACCGCGCATGATGTCCCTTGGCGTGCATCTGCGAATCATTGGGCGCCCGGGACGCATCGGCGCGCTCGAGAAGTTTCTGCGGCACGTGCGCACGCAGGGCGGTGATCAGGTGTGGATCGCGCGCCGCCAGGATATTGCGGCGCACTACCTGAGTCTCGGCTAGCCCTCGAAGGCGGTAGCGATTCGACAGGCGAGCAGCGACTGACCCTCGGCGACGATGATCTGCAGCCCCGCCGGCAGATCGTCGCCGACCGCTAAAGGCACCGAGGCGGCAGGCAAGCCCGCGGCACTTGCGATCCCCGTCAGATCAGCGAGATCGAGCGGCGTGGGGCCGCTGAAATCGAAGGCTTGGGTCGGTGTGGTCGGCAGCACGAGAGCGTGTAACCCCTGCAGTCGATCGCGAGTGGCTTGCGCGAATTGCTCGACGCGCGCCGTGAGTTCTGCAAGCTTGTCGTCGGTCAGCGCACCGCCGAACTGCAGCATCGCGGTGAGTTGCGGCGGATAACACTCCGGCTGCTTGGCAAGCGCTTCGCGGTGCTGTTGCCACATGGCGTGCTCGCACAGCGTAAAGACCGCGCGTCGGGCGCGGGCCGGTTCAAGATCCGCAAGCTCGATTGGCAAGAGCTGCGCACCGAGTTCGCGCAGGCGATCGAGTCCCCGTCGATAATGTTGTTCGACGACTGCGCTGACACCGAGCGCAGGCATATCCGCCAGAAAGCCAAAACTTTGCCCATCGATGGGCGGACGCTGCGCGTCGCCCACGAGGGTTCCCGGCGAATCGGCGATCACACGCAGCAGCGGCTCGAGCAGCGCCGCGCGCACGGCCATGGGTCCCACGTGATCAAAGCGCTGATGCACAGGCAGCACGCCCGCTAGGCTCACAGCGTCATGATCCGGCTTAAGGCTCGAAATGCCGCAGTAGGACGCCGGAATACGCACCGAGCCGATCGTGTCGGTCCCGAGAGCGAGCTCGCAATGCCCCGCCGCGAGCGCAGCCGCCGAGCCGCCACTTGAGCCGCCGACCGAGTGTGTCGGGCGATGGGGATTACGAATCGGGCCGGCCGTACTACGCCCCTCGGCACCGAGCGCGCCCGCGTCCATTCGTGTTTGACCAAGCAGGATCGCGCCTGCGGCGCGCAGTCGTTCGATTACCGGCGCGTCATGCTGGGCGATGAGGCCGTGACGTGCCGGCAGTCCGCCGTCATGCGCCCAGCCGGCTACGGCGATGTTCGCCTTGATTGCCACGAGCGCACCCTCCAGTGCGCTGCGCGAGCAACCCGCAGCCAAGCGGGCATCGCTGTCGATCGCGGCCTGCCGCGCTTCATCGGCAGCGAGGTAAGACCAAATATTGAGCGTTTCGTCGGCTGCAATTTTTTGCAGCGCGGTCTCGACGGCGTGGCGGCAAGCGCTTGCGGGCACGCGACTCAAGCACCGCCCTTCGGGCGTTCGTCGATCAGTCGGATAGGTTTCTGCCGACTGTCGATCTGGGTGAGCGCGGCGGTGCCGCCGGTGCCGACGAGTTCGACCCGCAGTTCGACGCCGACCCGACGGGTCAACAGCTGCGCGAAGGCGCGCTGTAGTGCCTCGTTGCGTGTGGCTTCGGCGCCCCGCGTTTCGATGATGACGGTCATTTCGTCGCGACCGGTGGCATCGCGGGTCGCGCGACAGATGTATTCGCCGGCGAACTCCGCTTGATCGTGCAGGATGCCGGAGAGGGCAAGCGGATAGACGTTGATGCCGCGCAGCTTGACCATGTTGTCGCTGCGACCGAGCACACCGATCGTGCGACGCAGATTGAAGTCGAGTGCGGAGCGACCCGGCTTCCAGGCCGACAGATCGTGCGTGTTGAAGCGGATCAGCGGGTAGACGTCATCGCGGTAGAGCGAGGTGACCACCATGTCGCCCGGTGTTTCGCCTTCGACCGGACGGCCCGTCGCTTCGTCAATGATTTCGAGATACTGCGCGTCTTCCATGACGTACATGCCGTCACGATCCGGTCCCTCGGCGGCAATCGGACCGGTGTCGGCCACGCCATACCAGTCGTAGACCTCGGCGCCACCCCAGGCTTTGGAGAGGGCGGCCCGTGACTCGCGACCGATATGACCAAAGATTGCGCGTACGGGCAGATCGCGACCCGGCTCAAGACCCATCTCGCGCGCGGTCTCGGCGAGCTGACGAATGTATTCGACGAAGCCGACCATGACGGTCACGCGCATATCGCGCATCAACTCCACCTGCGTGACCGAGCGTGTCTCCTTGCCGGTACCTGCCGAGAGAAACAGGCAGTTGGTGTAGTGCAGCGCCGCCTCGCGCACGAAGTGACCGCCGTTGATCATGCCGTGGCCGTACACCGAGTGGATCACGTCACCGGGCTGCAGACCCTGCAGCCGCCAGATGCGCGCCACGAGCAGTGCCTGTACCTCGCGCGACTTCGGGCTGAAGAGCACAACCTGCGGTCGACCCGTGGTCCCGCTTGTGGTGTGCACCACGGTAATCGGGCGCTCCGCCAGCGGCCAACGATCCCAGCCGTGGTAGTCGCCATAAGGCGGGTGATCCGCCAAGCTTTTCATCAGCTCGCTCTTGCCGAAAATAGGCAGACAGCCGATGTCATCGAGACTGCGCACATCGCCCGGTTGCACACCTGCCGCGCGCCACAGCCGCTGATAGAAGGGAATCTGCCACGCGCGCTCGATGCACTGCATGAAGAGTCTGTTCTGATGAGCGCGAATCGCCTCGGGGCTGCGTTTGGCAAAGTCCTTGCCGAAGGCATCCCCGATCGGGAAGTCGCGCAGCATTTGCGCGTAGTCGAAGGATTCGAAGTAGTGCGGGAAGCTCATGTGTTAATCGACGTTGGATGAAAGGAAGAAGTCGCGGCTCGACGTTGTGAGCGCGCTCGCGGCTCAGCGCTCGACGATGAGTGCATCGACCAGCGTGCGCACATCGTCAAGCTGCGGCAGATCATCGACGAGGCGAATCAGAGCTTCCACGCTCTCGAGGCGCATTGGCCGCAGGCCGGAGGCAGCGGCACGCCGGAACTTGACGAGATGTCGTTCCCGGCCGAGTGGTCGGCCCGGCGCGCCGAGTACGGCCGGCAAGTCGATCGCGAGTTCGCGCCCATCCAGCAAGCTCACTTCGACACGTTGCGGCGCGAGCGCATTGAGTGAGGGATTTTCATCGCGCAGCACACGAATTTTTGCGGCGAGCGCGAGACGCGCGGGGTCCGCAAGCGCGCTGACCTCGAAGTCCTCGACATCGACGTTGCCGCGAAGCAGCGCGGTGGCTGCAACATACGGCAGACAAAGCCGCGCGTACGAGGGTGCCATAGTCGCCGAGGGCGCGCGATCGACGAGCTGGATGACGAGCGGCGGGGCAAAAACCCGAATTTCCTTGACGAGATCGACGGTGAAGCCGTGTGCGGCCTGCAGGCTGAGCACGCCATCGACGCCGCCGTGTGTCGCTCGGCCGCTGGGGAACGGCTTGTGCGAGAGTTCGGCGATGGCGGCGCGCTGCTCGAGTGCATCGAATTCGGCGGGATCCCAGTCGGGATCAATCAAACTGAAGTAACCGAAAGGACCCTCGAGAAAATGTCGGGGACCGCGGATACCGCGTGGCGCCATGGCGATGGCATTGAGCGCAGCCCGCGTATTGAAACCGATCTGCATCGGCAGCACCGGCGAGCCTTCGATGTGGGCTTGCATGGTGCCCGACAACTGACTGTAGGCGAGGCCGAGCGCGCTGCGCGTCGTCTCGGCATCGAGACCCTCGATGTGTGCGAGGCCGGCGGTGGCGCCGAGTGCGCCGCACATGGCGGGCCGAAAAAAACGCAGCTTATTACGCGCGGCGCGACCGATCCCGGTTGCGACATCGACGGCCACGCTGCAGGCCGTGATCAGCTCGCGGCCGGACACCCCACCACGCGCTTCTGCATGGGCAACGAGCGTTGAGAGCACCACCGCCATCGGATGCACGACGGCGGGCTCGTGTACGCAATCCCACTCTTGATTGTGAATTTGGTAGCCGTTGATAAAGGCGGCTGTACCCGTCGGTACACGGCGACCGCTGCCCCAGATCCGCGCGGCAGTGCCGCTGCCCCAGTCGTCGGCGATCGCTTCGAGTTCGCGCACCATCGGCACTCGAGTGCCCGACAGCGCGACCCCCAGCGAGTCGAGAATGAAGATTTGGGCAGCCTCGACCGTATCCGGCGGCAGCTGCTCGAAGCTTGCGCCGACCACGTGTTCCACGAGGCGGTGTGTGAGGTCCTGGGGCGGGGTATGGGTCGGGCTCATGGCGGGCCCGATGCTACAATCGCGCCATGAAACGCGCCACACGGCCCGACTGTGCGCCGCCTTGGTCGCAGGCGGGTCAGCATGCGATGTCGCCAGTCGCAACACACGACGATACGGCCCGTTTCAACTTCCTCGCCAACTTCAACAAATACATGTCCGGCTGCATCGTGGCGGGCAATCTCGAGGCCTATCGCGCGCGGGTGCTGCCCGCATGGATCGCCGAGCATGGCGCGGCGCCTGCCGACCGCCGCGAGATTCGCACCGCGATGGCGCGCGATCCCTATTACCGAATGTGGAGTTCGCTGCGGCGCAGCGGCATGGAGATGCGTCAACAGGCGGGTCGCGCACTCGTGCTGCGACAGATGGAGTCGCTGCGTGATCGCGCCAGGGCGCTCAACGAATCCCATCCGCAAACGCTGCAACTCGACACTTCGGTCGAGGTGCCGCGGTATCAGAGCGAGCTCGACAACCACTGCATGCCTGGCAGTTACTTCGCCGAATATATTGAGGGTGACGTTGCCGCTGCCGCCAACTATGACGCGGGCATGTTCGCGACCACCACCGGTCTCTTTGGGCGCTATCTCGATGGTGCGGGTCGTGGCATCGTGCGCTGGCTGCGGGAGCAGCGGCCAGACTGGGCGCCCCGCCGTATCCTTGATCTCGGTTGCGGCCTTGGGCACAACGCCGTGCCGATCGCCAAGGCCTTTCCCGAGGCCGAGGTGATCGGGGTCGATCTGGCCGCGCCGATGCTGCGTTTCGGGCATGCGAGGGCGATCGGCATGGGTGTGCACAACCTGATCTTTCGTCAGGGTAATGTCGAATCGCTGCCTTTCGAAGACGCCTCCTTCGATTTCATTTTCAGCACCATGTTCCTGCACGAGACCTCGCACGCGGCGCTGCGCAACATTCTCGGCGAGGTACGTCGTCTACTCGGCCGAGGTGGCCTGCACCTGCACCTCGAGCAACCGCCGTATCGCGGCATGGAGCCCTTCGAACAGTTTTTGCGTGATTGGGATTGTCATCACAATAACGAACCCTTCTGGAGTGCGCTGCACGAGACGCATTTGCCGACCCTGCTCATCGAGAAAGGCTTCTCGACGGAATCAATCTTCGAGACGGAGATTCATGCCGTAGTCGACGACGAAATGCCGAAGGTCGCGAGCGAGGTCGAGGACTATGGTCGAGGCGGCATGTGGTACGCCTGCGGGTCCGCCGCATGAACGATCTCGAATTACAGCAGCTGATCAATGCGGCGGCGAGTGGCAAGCGGCCCCATTTCTTTGCCGAGGCCGACGTCGATCGACTGCTCTCGATCGTGTGGGCCATGGCCGGGGAACTGGCCGTCACACGCGAGCGCCTCGATACTGTTGAGCGCTTGCTCGCTGCACGCGAGGTGCTTGATCGTGCGCAGATCGACGCCTACCGACCCGACGAAGCCGCGGCAGAAGAGCGGGGGCGCTGGCAGATCGAATACATCGCACGGTTGCTGCGCGTGTTGCAGCAGGAAGTCGATGCGATGCGCCGAGAGTCGTCGCGCGCTGCGCGTGCCGACTCCGGCAAAGACTAGCGCAGCGCGCTCAGACGCCCCAAGCCCAGAATTTCCAATCGAGCACGCGGTTCTCCTGTTCCGGGATGCCGCGGGATGCAAAGCATTCGGCCTCGATACGCAGCAGTACGCCGCCGCCATCCTTGTCGGCTTGCGGACGGACGTCCGTCACCGTGAATTCGGTGCGCAGACGGTCGTTTTCGACGACGGGTGCGACGTGATCGCAGCTCTCCCAGGCGAGTACGCCGAGCAGATTGGGCAGCGCGCGCGTGAGCTGTGCAAAACCCATGAAGATCGTGTGGCCGCCAAATACCAGGCGCTCACCAAGGTAGGAGAGACGCGAGTCGGTATGCGCCATGGCCATGTTGAGCGAGAGGCGCACGAGTTCGGGCGCTGAAGTGATGGTGTCGCGCGCATCGATCAGGAAACGTTGACCCGGGACGAGATCGGCCGCTTTGCGACCGCTCCACTCGCGGGTCGCCGCCAAGGACCAGCCTCGCGGAATGGCCTCGGTAACATCTTCGAGCGTAATCGCCTTGCCGATCTGCTCGAGCGCATCGGCATGGGCGGTGCTCGCCTGCGGATCGCGACAGGGAATCATGGGGCAGCGCCAGAAATGCAATACGGTTTCGCCACGCTGGTTGGTGGTGGTCATTTCGAGTGCAACGATGCCCGTCGCGGCGCGTCCCGGTTGCAGCTTGTTTTGTCGCAGGCCTACTACGCGGGTGCGCGTGTACAGCGTGTCGCCCAAGAATACGGGACGACGCAGCACGAGCCCGCGGTAGAAGAGATTCGCCTTGACGCGTTGCGAGGCCCAAGTGGATTGCCCGATGGCGATGTTCACGGCGAGCAGTGGATGACAGAGCGGTGCCGAGTTGCCCGTGATGCGCGCACTCGTCGAATGATCGAGTGGCAAGCGCAGCCGATCGGCGAACAGTGCTTGGTGGACGGTGGCGTGACCCGCAGTGAGTGTTACCGCCGGCGCATCAAATTCTAGGCCGTGATGAAAGTCCTCGAAAAAGGGACCCGCAATATGCAAAGGATCGGTGGTAGTCATGAGGCAACCGTCAGTTGAAGGTCCGATAGATCATGCGCGCGGCGACCAGGCAAAGAAATACGCCGAAGATGCGCGAAAGGCTGCGTCGGTCGAGCGCGTGCGCGAAGCGCGCCCCGAGGGGTGCGCTCAGCATCGAAAGCGGCGCGACGATCAGCAGAGCGGCAAAACTCACGAGACCTAGCGTCAAGCCGGGCAGGGCGGGGACTGAAGCGGCAAACAGGTAGCCGAGCGTTCCGGGCACGGCGAGCAGCAGTCCGAAGAACGCGGCCGTGCCCACGGCGGTGTGGATCGGTCCGCCGGTCAGGGTCATGATCGGCACGGACAAGGTGCCGCCACCGATTCCCATCATCGACGAGACGCCGCCGATGGTCAGGGCAATCAGGTTGCCGGGCAGCCCCCGCGGTACCCGCTCGGCGAGCCGCAGTTGATCGAGTGGCAGGAACATCTTGAACGCGGCAAGCGCGGCGACCACGCCAAAAACCACCGTGAGCGTCGCGTCGGTGGCGCGTGCGGCCAGCAGACTGCCCGCGAGCCCTCCGAGGATCATGCCGGGCGCCCACGCCTTCACCAACGACCAGTCGATCGCGCCGCGTCGGTGATGTGCGCGCGAGGATGACATTGCGGTCGGCACGATTGCGGCAAGCGAGGTCGCGACCGCGACGTGCATGCACCATTCCGTCGGAAAGCCTGCACGGTGCAGCGCGAGGTCGAGTACCGGGACCAGCACGATACCGCCGCCCACGCCGAGGAGACCGGCCAACAGCCCGGCGACGAGCCCGGCAGCGGCGAGGATCAAGGCGAGCTCCCAGAGCGAGGCGGGTTCCATTCGGGGGCAAAGTGTAGGGGAAGTTTGCCTGCGGCGCGCCAACACGTAGAGTGTCTGCCATGGAGCGGCACGACAACGCACGCAGAAGCTTTCTGATCAAGACCCTCGGTGCAGGGGCCGGGGCGTGGTTGACGCTTGAGATGCAGCCCCTACACGGCATCGAGCGACATGACGCGGGTCTTCGCCTACCGCCCGCCGCATTGCAGACCTCGGCTTGGCTGACCTTGTTGCCCGACGGGCGCATACAGGTGCAGGTGCACAAATCCGAAATGGGGCAGGGCGTGCTCACCGCCCTGCCAATGTTGATCGCCGAGGAGCTCGACTTGCCGCTGTCACGAGTCGAAGCGCGGATTGCGCCAGCGGCCGACGCGTTTCGTGATGAGCGCGGCATGCAAAGTACGGGCTACTCGAGCAGCATCAGTTCAAGTTACCTGCCGTTTCGCACCTTGGGCGCAGTCGCCCGAGAGCTCTTGCTGGCGGCGGCGGCGGCACAGTGGCAAGTCCCCGCAGCGCGCCTGCAACTGCGCGACGGTTTTGTCAGCGATACCGAGACGGGACGCCGCGCGGCTTTTCAGGAGTTTCTGGAAGTGGCTCGCACGCTGCCGGTGCCGTCACCGACCTTGAAAGCGGCGACCGAGTTTCGATTGTTTGGCACGCGACCGATGCGGCTCGATACGCCGTCCAAGGTCGACGGCTCAGCGGTCTTTGCCAGCGACGTGCGTCTGCCGGGAATGCGCGTTGCCGTGATCGCGCGAGCACCGACCTTTGATGGGGTCATCGGCGACATCGATGACTCCGCGACGCTCGCTGTCCCAGGCGTCATCGCGGTACGCGCGCTGCAGTCGCGCGTCGCCGTGATCGCGGAGACCTTCTGGGCGGCCGAGCGGGGTCGTGCGGCGCTGAAGATCAACTGGGACCCGGGGGCCAATGAGTCCAATGATTCGGCGCTGTACGAGCGTGAACTCGCCTCTCCACTCGAGAGCACGGGCGAGGCGGCCTTGGTTCGTGGGGATATCGATCGCCTGCGAGCGACGGGACCTGCGGATCATCGCTGGTTGCGCGCGAATTATTTCGCGCCTTTTCTTGCGCATGCAGCCCTCGAGCCCTTGGCTACGACGGTGTGGTTTCACGACGGCATTTGCGAGTTGTGGGTAGGCACGCAGGCCCCCTCGCGAGTGCAGGATGAAACCGTGACGATCAGCGGGTTGCCGCGCGAGCGGGTCAAGGTGAATTGCCTGCAGATCGGTGGCTCGTTTGGTCGACGCGGTGAGCGCGATTACGTGACCGAGGCCGTGATGCTTGCGCGGACCATGCCCGGGGTGCCGGTGAAGGTCATGTGGAGTCGAGCCGATGATCTGCGCGCCGATTTCTATCGGCCGGCGAGTTCGCATCGCCTCGCCGGTTGCGTCACCGCGGGCGGCGAATTGGTCGGCCTCGCGCAGCGCATCGCTGCACCCTCGATTGCGCGTCGCCGAGCGCCGCAAACGCTGGCCAGCGGCCACGACTTCCTGCTCACTCAGGGCAGTGACGACATGCTCTATGACATCGAGCACATCAGAGTCGACTACCACGAGGTTGACCTCGGTGTGCCCGTCGGGTTCTGGCGTTCCGTCGGCCATTCCTATAACGGCTTCGTGCTCGAGAGCTTCATCGACGAACTCGCCGCACTCGCGCAGCGCGACCCGTTGGACTTCCGTCTCGCGCTGCTGCGTGCCGATACGCGCATGCAGAATGCGCTGCGGGCCGTGGCGGCGGCGGCAGGATGGGGCAAGCAAGCTGCGGCGGGCACCGGCTTGGGTATCGCCTGTATGAAAAGCTATGGCACGCGGGTGGCGATCGCTGCTGAGGTCGCGGTGGAGGGGCGGGAGTGGCGCGCGACGCGCGTTTGGTGTGCCGTGGACTGCGGGCGGGTGGTGCATCCCGGTCTCGTCGAGCAGCAGATGCAGGGCGGCATCGTGTTCGGTCTGACCGCCGCCATGTATGGCGAGATTCGCTTTGAAAATGGTGCCGTCCAGCAAGCGAATTTCAACGATTATCCGCTGCTCGCGATGTCGAACACGCCGCAGATCGCGGTCGAGATCCTGACGAGTGACGCCGCACCCACTGGCACGGGAGAGCCGTCCACGCCGGTCATAGCGCCGGCGGTCGCCAATGCGCTCTTCGCGGCGACCGGTGTTCGGCTGCGGCGCATGCCATTGCTGTTGCCGGAGCCACCCGCCGCGCAACCAACCCGACCGGGTCGGGCCTCCGCATCGAGACCGCCGTCAGGCTGAGCCTTTTCATGCGCTTTTGGCCTTGCGCAGCGACGTCGCCGGCCGATAGAGTTCCGTGGTTTTGGTCAACGCGGATTGACACTGCATGTCTCTTTCTCCCTGGGTGGTCCACAAGTTCGGCGGCTCAAGCGTCGCCGACGCCGATTGTTTTCGTCGCGTCGCCGACATTCTCGAGGCGCAGCCGGCGGCGCGTCTCGGTGTCGTGCTGTCGGCCTGCAAGGGGGTTACCGATTCTTTGCTTGGGCTCGTCGCGCAGGCGGAGAAACAGGATGTGGGTTACCTCGCGGGGTTGGACGGGCTGCGCACGCGACATGCCGCCCTCGCCGAGGCGCTGCTGCCCGCGGAGTCCGCGCGCCTTTATCTCGCGGGTTTCGATCGCGACCGTCACGACATCGAAGGCATTCTGCAGGCAGTGCGTCTTACCCGTTCGGCAGGGCGCAACGTCACCGACCTGATTTCAGGTTATGGCGAGATCTGGTCGACCCGTTTGTTCCGCGAATATTTTGACTTTCGCCGTGCGACCGCAAAATCGCGCACCGATCCCGTTCGCTGGCTCGATGCGCGCGAGATCGTGGTGGTGGAGTGGGGTCCTTTGGGTCCTCTCGTGCAGTGGGACGAATCGCAACGTCGGCTCGCGGCCGCGTTGCCCGCCGATTTTGCCGGCACTCTGATCATCACCGGCTTCATTGCCGCCGATCAGCGCGGCGTGCAAACCACGCTCGGACGCAACGGCAGCGATTTTTCGGCGTCGATTTTTGGTTCCTTGCTCGATGCAGCCGAGATTCACATCTGGACCGACGTGGATGGCGTGCTGTCGGCGGACCCGCGGCGCGTACCCGATGCGCAGGTGATCGACTCGCTCTCGTACAACGAGGCGATGGAGTTGGCGTATTTCGGGGCCAAAGTCATCCATCCGCAAACCATGGCCCCGGCCGTCGGTCGCGAGATCCCGATCTGGATTCGCAATACGTTCGCGCCGGATCATCCGGCGACCCTGATCTGTGCCCGACCCCAATCGTCGCTGGCGGTCAAGGGCATCACCACCATCGAAAACATCGCCCTGCTGAATCTCGAGGGCGCCGGCATGATCGGCGTGCCGGGCACGGCATCGCGGCTCTTCAGCGCGCTGCGCGAAGAGGGCATCTCTGTGGTGCTGATCTCGCAGGGCAGCTCCGAACATTCGATCTGCTGCGCCGTGCCGCGCGAGCAGGCCGATCGCGCCGTGCAGACGGTACGTGCGGCATTTTCCCGCGAACTGACCGATGGGCAGATCCAGTCGGTCGAGGTGGATCGGGAGCTCGCGATTCTCGCCGTCGTGGGCGATGGCATGGCCGGTATCCCAGGCGTCGCCGCCAAAGTATTCAATGCGCTCGGGACCGCCTCGGTGAACGTTCGTGCGATCGCGCAGGGCGCCTCCGAGCGCAATATTTCCGTGGTCGTGCCGGCGAAGGCGGCGACCCGCGCCTTGCGCGCGGTGCATTCGAGTTTCTATCTCTCTGCGCACACCGTGTCGGTCGGTATCATCGGACCGGGGACGGTCGGGCGTGTGCTGCTCGAGCAGATGGCTTCGCAGAGCGAGCGTCTGCGCCGCGACTTCAAACTCGACCTGCGGGTCCGCGGTTTGTTGTCCTCGAAGCGCATGTTGCTCTCGGACAAGGGTGTGGCGCTCGGGCAGTGGCGGACCGAATTCGACGCGGCCACCGCGACACCTGATCTCGCCAAGCTCGTCGAACACGTCGGTATCGATTACCTGCCCAATCGCGTGATCATCGATTGCACGGCGAGTGGCGAGGTCGCCAAGCATTATCCGGCGTGGCTGGCTGCAGGCATCCACGTGGTCACGCCCAACAAGAAGGCCAACAGTGCGCCAATGGAGTTCTATCGCTTTCTGCAACGGGCACGCCGCGATGGTGGTACGCACTATCTCTACGAGGCGACCGTGGGGGCGGGTTTGCCGGTGATCCAGACGCTGCGCGATCTTCGCGAGACCGGCGATGAGGTCACGAGCATCGAAGGTATTTTTTCGGGCACGCTTGCCTACCTCTTCAATGTCTATGATGGATCGCGCGAATTCAGCGACATCGTCAGTGAAGCCAAGCAGCGCGGCTATACCGAACCTGATCCGCGCGATGATCTCTCCGGCATGGACGTCGCACGCAAGCTGATCATTCTTGGGCGCGAGATGGGGCTGACACTCGAGATGGCAGACGTCAAGGTCGAAAGTCTGGTGCCCGCGGGGCTCGAGACGGGATCGATCGAAGATTTCCTGTCACGATTGCCAGCGCATGACATGGCGATGCGTCAGCGTTTCGAGTCGGCGCGAGCGCGCGGCAAAGTATTGCGTTATGTCGGCAGACTCACCGCGGAGGGTACAGCCACGGTGGGCGTGATGGAGCTCGATTCAAGGCATGCCTTCGCCAATATCGCGCTGACCGACAACGTGGTGCGCTTTGCCACGGCGCGTTACAACAACAATCCGCTGATCGTGCAGGGGCCGGGGGCGGGGCCCGAGGTCACTGCCGGCGGGATTTTTGCCGATCTGCTGCGCCTCTCGGCGTATCTCGGGGCGCGCCTGTGAGTGCCTGGCAAGGGCCGCGCGGTCTGCAACGCGCCACCGCATTCGCACCCGCGTCGGTCGGCAACGTCGGCATCGGTTTCGACATTCTGGGCTTCGCTGTCGATGCCATCGGCGATCGAATCACGGTGTCCCGCTCGGTCCAGCCCGGCGTACGGATCACCGGCTGTTCGGGCGTCGCGGTCGATCTGCCCCTCGAGGCGGAGAAAAACACCGCGGGCCGCGCGCTGCTCGCCTTGAACATTGCCGCCAAACCGCCGTTTGGTTTCGAGATGCATATCGAGAAGGGCATCCCGCTTGGTTCGGGACTCGGGGGCTCCGCGGCGTCGGCGGTGGGCGCGGTCGTCGCCGCAAACGCGCTGCTCGATCAGCCCTTCGACAAGCTCTCGCTGCTCAAATTCGCCATGCATGGTGAAGCCGTGGCGAGTGGCTCGCTGCATGTCGATAACATCGCGCCGTCGTTGTTCGGCGGCTTGGTGCTGACGGTCGGTATCGACAATCCGCGGGTCAAGCGTATTCCGGTTCCCAAGGGTATCTGCGCGGTGATTGCGCATCCGCACATGTTTCTCTCCACGAAACAGGCGCGGGCGATCCTCAAGCGCGATGTGGCGATGGCCGACTTCGTGTGGCAGACGGCCAATCTCGCCGGATTCATCTCCGGTTGCTACACCGACGATCTGGAGCTCATTCGCGAAGGCTTGAACGATGTCGTGATCGAGCCGCAGCGCCGCCAGTTGATTCCCGGCTTCTCGGCGGTGCGCGCGGCGGCGCTCGCAGCCGGTGCGTTGGGTTGCTCGATTTCGGGTGCGGGTCCGACCATGTTTGCCTGGACAATGGCCGATGATGCAGCGGCAGTACGCGAGAAGATGGTGGCCGAGTTCGCTGCCAATGGCATCGAGACCGATCACTGGATCGTCGCGGTCGAATCGGCGGGCGCACGCGTCGTCAGCGAATGAGCATGATGCAGTTTCGCAGTACCCGCGGCGCTGCCGAGCGGATCGATTTTTCCACGGCCTTGCTGCGTGGTCTCGCGCCCGACGGCGGACTTTACGTGCCGCTCGAGTGGCCGCGGTTTTCTTTGAAGGATTTCGAGGGTGCAACGAGTCTCGCACAGGTCGGCGAGCGTTTGCTTGCGCCCTTTGCCGCCGGCGATCGTCTGCAAGCCTCAATCGCCGAGATCGTCCGCGACGCCTTCGACTTCCCGGCGACGCTGCGCGAGATACGCGGCACTTCGGGTGGCGAGACCCTGCTGGTGCTCGAGCTCTTTCATGGTCCGACCGCAGCATTCAAGGATTTCGGTGCGCGATTTCTCGCGGCCTGTTTTCAGCGTTTGCGGGATCTGTCGGCACCCACCCTCAATATTCTGGTAGCGACCTCGGGCGATACGGGCGGTGCCGTGGCCGCAGCCTTCCATCGTCGGCCGGGCATGGCCGTCACGGTGCTTTTTCCCAAGGGCTTGGTATCGCCGACCCAGCAGCGCCAACTGACCTGCTGGGGCGATAACGTGCACAGCTTTGCCGTACGCGGCACCTTTGATGATTGTCAGCGCATGGTCAAAGAAGCCTTCGTTGATGAGCGTCTGCGCGCTCATCAGCAGCTGTCCTCGGCCAACAGCATCAATCTTGGGCGCCTACTGCCGCAGGCCGTGTACTACGCTGCCACGAGTCTTGCCTTTCGACGCGAACACGGGACGCCGCTGTCGTTCATCATTCCAAGCGGCAACCTTGGCAACGCCGTTGCCTGCATCTGGGCGCGGCAGATGGGCTTGCCGATCGGCGAGATCGTGCTCGCGCACAATGCTAATCGCACCGTGCCCGACTACCTCGGCAGCGGCGAGTGGCGCCCTCGATCCAGTGCCGCAACGCTGGCGTCGGCCATGGATGTCGGCAACCCCTCAAATATGGAACGCCTGCGGGATCTCTTCCCCAAACTTGATGACCTGCGCGCGGCGGTGTCAGCGAGCAGTGTGGACGACGCGGCGATCGCGCACAGAGTTCGCGAAGATTTCGCGCGCTTCAATGAAATCTGGTGTCCGCATACCGCCGTCGGTGCAGAGGTGTGGGCGCGGCTGCCCGCTGAGCGACGTGCGACGCATCCCTGGTGCGTGGTCGCCACGGCCTCGCCGGCCAAGTTCCCCGAGATCGTCGAGCCGCTCATCCATGGCAAGGTGCCTGTGCCGACTTCACTCGCGGAGCTTCTGGGTCGACCCAGTCAGTTCGGGGAAATAGACGCTTCGCTCGAGGCGTTGCGGACTGCACTGCAGACTGGCTGAGCGGTGAACAACGTGACAGCTTGGCAGATACCGGAAGGATGGCAATTCATTGCACTTGCGCTCGTGGCGGGCGTAGCCCTCGGTGTCGCGGTCACTTTCGTGTGGCGGTGGTATCGACAATATCGGGAACGCGAGCGGCGTCGACGGCGTATCGAAGCGGTTTCTCTGGATCATTTGCGCGATGTCTGTGTGCCCGATGGCAGCGGCGGTGTCATGCACATCGACTATCTGCTGCTCACGCCGCGAGGTCTGCTGTTGCTCGATATCCGTGACGTCCCCGGCAACGTATTTGGGTCCGACGCCATGGTCGAGTGGACCGTGATGCAGGGCGCTCGGCGCTTCACCTTGGTCAACCCGCAATCGGCCATGTACGATCGGCTGGCAGCGCTCAAATCATTGGCGGGCGATGTTCCGATCGACGGCCGTATCGTCTTTGGCGCAGGCTCGGTATTCCCCAAAGGCTTGCCGCGCATGACGTTGCGCGAGGAGTCGCTGGAGGCGGAATTCCCGCTGCTCGATCGCACGCAGGGCGAGCAACTGGTCGAAGCTTGGCGGGAAGTTTGGAACGCGCTGCGTACGGGTCTCGTGCCGAGCGAGTTCGGCGGTCGGCGCTAGGCGTACTGCGCGGGACTCAGCACGTAGGGCGCTAGGCGGGTAGACCGAAGAAAATCCTCGCCGTCGCTGTGGTGTGTGCCGCGAGCGCCGCCACGGGTTCTCCACGCAGCTGCGCCACGACGCGTGCGATGTGTGCAAGGTGCATCGGCTCATTGCGGCGCGAGGCGGGTTTTGGGTCGAGATCGCGCGGCAGCAGATAAGGACCATCGGTTTCGATCATGAGACGGCCCGCCGGGATCCGGCCGACGAGTTCCCGCAAATGCACGCCGCGACGTTCGTCGCAGATCCAGCCCGTGATGCCGATCCAAAGCCCAAATTCGAGACAGGCTTCGAGCTGGGCAGCGTCTCCCGTGAAGCAATGCAACACGGCTCGCGGTCGGCCGTCGAGTTGCGGCAGGTTGGTTGCATACTCGCGCAGCATGGCCATGAAATCCGCGTGCGCATCGCGCTCGTGCAGAAAGAGCGGTTTGCCTGAGCTTGCGGCAAGCTGAAGTTGTCGCCCAAAAGCGATTCGCTGTTCGCGAGGCGCCGAGAAATTGCGGTGGTAATCCAGGCCCGTCTCGCCGATAGCGACCACAAGGGGATCCGTGGCGAGTTCCGCGATTGTCGCGAATGCCGCATCGTCGAGATCGGCCGCGTGGTGCGGATGACACCCCGCCGTGGCGCGAAGAATGCGCGGGGCTGCGTGGGCGAGCGCGAGTGCGGCGTGCGAGCCTGCCGCCGATGCGCCAGTGACCACAAATTGCACCACGCCCGCGTCGATGGCCCGCTGCAGCACCGCTTCGCGATCGGCATCGTAACTGTCGTGCGTCAGATTGATGCCGATATCGATGAGTTCGAGCGTCACGACGCTTGCGGCTCCCGCTGTTCCGGCGGCCCCACAGCAAGCGTCGCGAGCGCTGCGCAGAGCGCGTCGACATCCTCTTTGGGCTGGTTCCACGAGACCACGAAGCGCGCCTCGCCCGCGCCTTCTGCGCCCCAATCATAGAATTCGAAGCCGAGCGAGCGCAGCGCGGCGATCTTGTCGCCACCGATCCGCACGAAGACTTCGTTCGCCTCGACCGGATGTAGCAGCGATGCAGCCGCCGCTTCGCCGAGACGCTGCGCGAGGCGGTTCGCGTGATCGGCAAGTCGCAGCCAAAGATCATCTTCGAGGTAGGCCAGCAGCTGCGCCGACACGAAGCGCATCTTGGAGAGCAGGTGCCCGGCGCGCTTGCGGCGAAATTCGAAATCCGCCGCACGAGCCGGATCAAAGAAAACAACCGCCTCGGCCGTGAGCGCGCCATTCTTGGTCGCGCCGAACGACAGCACATCGACGCCCGCGCGCCAGGTTGTTTCGGCGGGGGTACAGCCTAGCGAGGCCACCGCGTTGGCAAAGCGCGCCCCATCCATATGGACCGCAAGTCCGCGGCGATGGGCGAGGGCGGTGATGGCCTGCAGTTCCGCAGGCGTATACACCGTACCAAGTTCGGTGGCTTGCGTGAGCGACAGCGCGCGCGGTTGCACCGTATGCACGGAAGTGGGATTGGCGGCGAGTAGCGACTCGATTGCGGCAGGCGTCACCTTGGCGCCCCGCCCCTGCATCAGCATCAGCCGCGCGCCGCCGGTCATGAACTCGGGCGCGCCGCATTCGTCGCGGACGATATGCCCTTCCTCGTGCACGAGAATGCCGCCGTACGGCGGAACGAGGGTCGCGAGTGCCAGCGTATTGGCCGCAGTGCCGGTGGCGACGGGGAAGACGCGCACCTCGCGCTCAAAGAGCGCGCTGAAACGCGCATCAAGTTGCTGACTCCAGTCATCGTCGCCGTAGCCGCGGGCAAAGCCCTCGTTGGCGGCGCCAATGGCGGCGAGTATCTGCGGCGCCACTGGGGCGGTGTTATCGCTCTTGAAGTATCGTGCCATGGGGCGCGCATGCTACTCCATCGCTCGCCTCGCGCTCCATGGCATGATTCGATCCATGATCGGATCTCAGGCCGCTTTGCCGTTCGACGCGCCGCCGGGCCAAGATGCCGAGACCCCGTGGCTGGTTAGGCGCAGTGCACGCGCTCGACGACTCGCCTTGCGAGTTCATCTCGACGGTAGAGTCGAGGTTGTGGTGCCGAGGGGCGTCGCCGACCCGGTGGTGCGCGGCTTCATGTCCCGCCACGTTGACTGGGTGAAGCAGAAACTCGCCGCGCGCCCCGTACCGACGATGCTCGAACCTTTTCCGCCCGCGCTCATCGAGCTGCCGGCGCTCGGACAAAGCATTCGTGTGCATCTCTCCGGTGGGCGGGGTCGCCCGCGTCCGAAGTTGCTGGCGCCCGGGGTGCTGTCGCTGTTGGGCGACTGGGGGGGTGATGCAGCGGGCTGTCGTCGCGTATTGCTCGACTGGCTGATCGAGCATGCACACACGCGACTTGAGTCACAGCTGCAAGCGCTCGCTGAGATGAACGGTTTTCGCTTCGCCGCGCTGCAGCTGCGGCGGCAGCGTACCCGCTGGGGTTCGTGCTCCGCGCGCGGCGTGATCAGTCTGAACGTCTGCGCGGTGTTTCAGACTCCGGCGGTGCTGCGCTATCTCATGATCCATGAGTTGGCCCATACGCGGCATATGAATCACTCGCCCGCGTTCTGGCGAACCGTCGAGCAGTGTTGTGCCGATTATCGGCTGCTCGATCGAGAGCTCTCGCTCGGTTGGCGACGCGTGCCGCGCTGGGTGTTTCGCTGAGCGCGAGACCAGACGCGCCAGCCGAGCAGCACGCCAAGCACCGCCGCGTACCACAGCGGTTCGCGGATATCCGCCTTGACCTGCCAGTAGTAATGCCAGATCGCCAGAATGGCGATCGGATAGACGAGCCTGTGCAGCGTCTGCCAGCGACGGCCGAGCTTGCGCATCATGCGATCTGTCGAGGTCGCCGCGAGCGGAATCAGCCCGAGCAGGGCCAGGGTGCCGATGATGATGTAGGGTCTGCGCGTGAGCTCTCGCGCGAGATCGCTGAAATCGAGGTCGAGTTCGAGCACGGCATAGATGAGAAAATGCAGCAGCGCGTAGCAAAAAGCGGCGACGCCGAGCAGGCGCCGTGGCCGCTGCCAGATCATTTGACCGGTGATGGTGCGCAGAGGGCTCGCCATCAGGGTGAGCATCAGCAGGTTGAGTGAGGTCTTGCCGGTGAAATGCAGCATCTCGCGCACCGGGTTCGGCCCGAGCGACTGTCCCCACCAGCCGAATACGCCAGCCAGCAACCACACAACTGGCGCACTCGCACCAATGAGGGCGAGGCTTTTGATCACAGTCGGTGTGGCGACAGTCGTCAATAAAATCGCCGCAGGTCCATGCCCCGATAGAGGCTCGCCACCTCGGCGGCGTAGCCATTGAAGGGTTGCGTATCGATGCGGGAGGCGAGGAAGTTGGCGCCGATACGGCGTTCCTTGGCCTGACTCCAGCGCGGGTGATCGACGGCCGGGTTCACGTTCGCATAGAAGCCGTACTCATCGGGTGCCGAGAGGTTCCAACTGGTCGCCGGCTGCCGCTCGGTGAAGCGGATACGCACGATCGACTTCACGCTCTTGAAGCCGTACTTCCAGGGCACGATGAGCCGCAGGGGTGCGCCGCTCTGATTTGGCAGCCACTTGCCGTACACACCGACCACCATCAGCGCGAGCGGATGCATGGCCTCATCGATACGCAGGCCCTCGACGTAGGGCCAGTCGAGCACGCCGCTGCGCTGTCCGGGCATCTGCTTCGGATCGAGGAGGGTGGTGAACTCGACATATTTGGCCTTCGAGGTGGGCTTGAAGCGCGCCAGCAGATCACCCAGCGGGAATCCCAACCACGGCACGATGCGCGACCAGGCCTCGACGCAGCGAAACCGATAGATGCGTTCTTCGAGCGCATGCGGCTTGAGAATGTCCTCGAGGGTGAAACGACCGCGGACTTCGGCCTCGCCCGCCACCTCGACCGACCAGGGTCGACTGCGAAAATTCTGTGATCGTTCGAAGGGGTCGGACTTGTCGAGCCCGAACTCGTAAAAATTGTTGTAGGTGGTGATTTCTTCCCAGGTGTTCGGCTTTTCGGTGGTGGAGAACTTGGCATTACGCAGAAACTTGGGCACGGGCGGCAGCGCAGCAGGGTTTGTCGGCCGACCGGCCTGCGCCGCCGCCTCGATGCCGCCACCGATCATTGCTGCAGAGGCTGCGAGCGCCTGCAACAGACGCCGTCGATCGAAAAATTCGCTTTCGCTGGGTATCGCCGAAGGCGGAATCGAGGAACCCAATTTATGCTTCATTTTAAATCCTTTTAAAACAGTGAGTTAAAGCCATATCTTGAACTCAACTGGAAGATCTTTTGCGGCCATGCGCAGCCGCTTGTTGGCGTTAATCAGATAGGCCTGATCAACGAGGCGCAAGTGCGGCAGGTCCGGCAGCGAGTTACCGTAACCCACGATGCGTCGTCCCGCAAAGCGTGGCGCGACACGTTTGAGCTGGCGCGCTTTTTCCTCATCGCGCACATTGGGGGCGGTGAGCGAGCCCTCGAGACGACCGTCACGCCAGGCGACCGGAGTGCAGAGGCACTCATCAAAGCCGAGTGCGCGGGAAAGTTCCGGAACATACAGATCCACGGTCGCCGACATCAGTATCAGATGATCGCCAGCCTCGCGATGGCGGTTGATGGCGAGCAAAGCTTCGGCAAACACGCCGCGCTGCAGCAGTCTAGGAATGTACTCTGCTGTCCAGGCGTCGATCTCTGCGCGCGTTGCACCGCCGAGTACGGCACGGATCAGCGCAGCCTTGAGCCGGCCCCGATCACGGTGTGCGACGAAATAGGCGATCAGCGACGGCAGCGCGCGCACGAAACCGAGCAGGCGCCACGGATGGCGTAGCGCATAGCCCGCGACGTAGCCGATCAGCGTGTCTCGACGGCTGATCGTGCCGTCGAGGTCAAAGAAAACCAGGCGTGGTACCGGCTCGCGTGGATGTTCGAGGTCGTCCACGTGAGCCGGCTTCCGCGAGGATTACTTGCCGCGCCGTGCCGGCTTGCGACGCACAACCTTGCGCGGCGCCGCCTTGCGAGAAGCGACCTTGCGAGAAGCGACCTTGCGAGAGGCGACCTTGCGAGAGGCGACCTTGCGCGGCGCCGGCTTGGCCTTGGATTTGGCTTTCGCTTTGGGCTTTGTCTTCAACTTGCTCTTTGCCTTCGGCTTAACCGGCGCTTTTTTCTTGGCTTTGCGCTGCGGTTGATCTGCACCGGCGAGCTGCCGCAGCACGTACTGCAGGATGCCGCCGTGACGGTAATAGTCGCGCTCCTTCGGCGTGTCGATGCGCACGCGGACCTGAAAGACGACCGGCTTGCCACCGCTCTCGGGGGTTGCAGTCACGGCCACCGTCCGGGCCTCGGCGTTTTGCAGATCGCCGAGGTCAAAGATCTCGCGACCCGTGAGGCCGAGAGTTTGCGCGTTCTGTCCATCAACGAATTGGCAGGGCAGCACGCCCATGCCGATGAGGTTGGAGCGGTGGATGCGCTCGAAGCTCTCGGCGATGACTGCCTTGACGCCGAGCAGCATCGTGCCCTTGGCCGCCCAGTCGCGCGATGAGCCCGTGCCGTATTCCTTGCCTGCCAACACCACGAGCGCTGTTCCGGCCGCCTGGTATTTCATCGAGGCGTCGTAGATCGACATCTGCTCGCCGCTCGGAATGTGTACCGTGACGCCGCCCTCGGTGCCTGGCGCGAGCAGATTGCGCAGACGGATGTTGGCGAAGGTGCCGCGCATCATGACTTCGTGATTGCCACGGCGTGCGCCGTAGGAGTTGAAGTCCGCTTTCTGCACGCCATTGGCTTCGAGGTAACGGGCGGCCGGGCTGCCCTTGGCAATGTCGCCGGCGGGCGAGATGTGGTCGGTGGTAACCGAGTCGCCGAGCAACGCGAGCACGCGCGCGTTGCGGATCGGCTTGACCGCGCCAGGCTGCATGGTCATGCCTTCGAAGTAGGGCGGGTTACGCACGTAGGTTGATTTGTCGTCCCAAGCATAAAGCTTGCCCGCCGGTACCTTGATGGCCTGCCAGTTCGCATCACCGGCGAAGGCATCGCCGTAGCTGCGACGGAACATGCCTGAGTCGATCGAGGCACGCACCGTGTCGGCGACTTCCTGCGGGGTCGGCCAGATATCTTTGAGGAAGACCGGCTGACCTTTCTTGTCGGTGCCGAGCGGCTCGGTGCCGAGGTCGATATCGGTGGTACCCGCGAGCGCATAGGCCACCACGAGCGGCGGCGAGGCGAGGAAATTCATTTTCACTTCGGGGTGTACGCGACCTTCGAAGTTGCGATTGCCCGAGAGCACCGAGGTCGCGATCACATCGCCGGACTTGACCGCGGCGGAGATCTCCGGTTTCAGCGGGCCCGAGTTGCCGATGCAAGTCATGCAGCCGTAACCGGTGACATGAAAGCCGACGGCAGCGTAATCATCGAGTAGCTCAGCCTTCGCGAGATAGTCGGTGACGACGCGTGAGCCCGGCGAGAGACTGGTTTTGACCCAGGGCTTCGCCTTCAAGCCACGTCGTGCGGCATTGCGCGCGAGCAACGCGGCGCCGAGCATGACCGACGGGTTTGAAGTATTGGTGCAGCTCGTGATGGCGGCGATCAACACGGCCCCATCCTTGACCTCGTAGCTCGACTTGCCGTTGACCTTGCCAACACCGGTTGCTGCCGGGTTTTTCTTTGTGCGCTCCTCTGACATCTGACCGAGCGCCTTGCGATACACCTTCTTCAGTTCACGGACGGGTACGCGATCCTGCGGGCGCTTGGGACCGGCGAGCGAGGGCTCAACGGTACCGAGATCGAGTTCGAGCACGTCGGTGTAGTCAGCCTGCGGCGCGCCGTTGTAGCGCCAGAAGCCCTGCGCCTTGGCATAGGCCTCGACGAGCGCGATCTGCGCCTTGGAGCGACCCGAGAGTTCGAGATAGCGCAGGGTCTCTTCGTCGATCGGGAAGATGCCGCAGGTGCTGCCGTACTCGGGCGCCATGTTGGCAATAGTGGCGCGATCCGCGAGGGGCAGATTGGCGAGCCCATCGCCAAAGTATTCGACAAATTTTTCGACTACGCCTTTCTTGCGCAGAATCTCGGTGACGGTGAGTACAAGATCGGTGGCGGTGGCACCGGGCTGCAGCTGCCCAGTGAGCTTGAAGCCGACCACCTGCGGAATCAGCATGGTGACGGGCTGGCCGAGCATAGCGGCCTCGGCTTCTATGCCGCCGACGCCCCAGCCGAGCACGCCGAGTCCGTTGATCATGGTGGTGTGCGAGTCGGTTCCCACCAGCGTATCGGGATAGGCTTGTGGCCTCTTGCCATTGCGGTTCTCGAAAACCACGCGACCGAGGTATTCGAGATTGACCTGATGGACGATGCCCGTGTTGGGCGGCACGACCTTGAAGTTGCGGAAGGCCGTCTGTCCCCAGCGCAGGAAAGAGTAACGTTCGCCGTTACGTTCGAACTCGATCTTTGTGTTGCGCGCAAGCGCGTCGGCAGTACCGTAGTGATCGACCTGCACCGAGTGATCGATCACAAGCTCTGCGGGCGCCAGCGGGTTGACCTGTTGCGGATCACCACCGAGCTTGCGGATGGCCTCGCGCATCGCGGCGAGATCGACCACGCAAGGCACGCCCGTGAAGTCCTGCATGATCACGCGCGCTGGCGTGAAGGAAATCTCGTGATCGGGAGTTGCTTTGGCGTTCCAGTTGAGCAAGGCGTCGATATCCTTGCGGGTGACGTTGACGCCGTCCTCGAAACGCAACAGATTCTCGAGCAGGATCTTGAGGGAGTAGGGCAGCCTCGCGACCTTGGCCTTGGGCAGCGCCGCCAGGCTCCAGATGTCGTAGCTCTGCGAGCCCACCTTGAGTGTGGTTCGCGCCTTGTAACTGTCGGTCATGAAAACCCCCGGTCGAGAAGCGGATCGGTACTGGAAAAAACGGGCGAATTATAGCCGCTCGGCAGCGCCGAATGCGGCCTCGATCACGGCGCCGCCCAGACAGCGTTCGCCGGCATAGAGCACGGCGAACTGACCCGGGGTGACGGCCCGCTGCGGTGTGTCGCAGACGATCCGCAGGCCACCGCCCGGCAAGGGTGTCGCCGCGCAGGGCTGATCGGTCTGCCGATAGCGCAGCTTGACTGCGCACAGCAAGGCTTCGGTGGGTGGGTCGATCAGCCAGTGCGGCGGACCGGTGATGACCTCGCTCGCGAGCAAGAGCGGATGATCATGACCCTGCACCACGATCAGCGCATTACGGCCGATATCTTTGCGCGCGACGTACCAGGCTTCCTCGGCGTGTCCGGCGCGACCGCCGATTTCTAGGCCGCCCCGTTGGCCGAGGGTGTAGAAGGCAAGACCGCGATGACGGCCGAGCATCTCTCCGTGCGGTGTTTCGATTGGCCCCGGGGAGTCTGTGAGATACTGGCCAAGGAATTCGCGAAACGGCCGCTCGCCGATGAAGCAGATGCCGGTGCTGTCCGGTTTGTCATGAATCGGCAGGCCGGCGCTGCGCGCCTTGTCCCGCACCTCAGACTTCAGCCAGTCAGCCAGCGGAAACAGCGCGGCGTCGAGCTGCTCGCGCTCGAGCGCATGGAGGAAGTAGGACTGATCCTTGCCGGTATCGCGCGCTTTGTGCAATTCGACGCCCGCGGGACCCTCGATACGTTTTGCGTAGTGCCCCGTGGCAAAGCGTGTGCCGCCAAGTCGGCGTACGTGCTGCAGGCAGACGCCGAATTTGATCTCGCGATTACAGAGCACGTCCGGGTTTGGCGTCCGACCGGCGCGATACTCGGTCAAAAAATAATCGAACACCCGTTGCCGATATTCGGCTGCGAAATCCACGCGATGCAGGGGAATACCGAGTTCGCGGCAGACCGCAAGCGCATCCTGATAGTCGGCGGAGACGGTGCAGTAGCTGTCGTCATCGTCCCAGTTGGCCATAAAGAGGCCCTGCACCTCGTGCCCCTGCTCGCGCAGCAGGAGTGCCGCCACCGCAGAGTCGACGCCGCCCGAGAGTCCAACAATGATCACCGCAGCGTCCTGTCGCTCGGGGTGTCGCGGGGGCTTAGCGGTGCGCGCCGGGTGTACTCGCGAGGTCGGCGGCGAGCCCGGTATAGGTTTCGGGGCGCAGGGCTGCGAGTCGTGCCTTCTCGGTAGCGGGCAAGGGCAGCCCGGCGACGAACTCGGCATAGGCCGCCGCATCGATCCGTCGTCCGCGCGTGAAATCTTTGAGAAGTTCGTAGCCGTTCGGCACACCGGCGGCGCGCAGGACGGTCTGGACCGCTTCGCCGAGGACTTCCCACGCGTTCTCGAGGTCAGCGCCCATGCGCGCGGGATCAGGTTCGATCTTGCCAAGCCCGCGCTGCAGTGCGCGCCATGCGATCAGCACATGCGCGAGTGCGACGCCGAGATTGCGCAGCACGGTCGAGTCGGTGAGATCACGCTGCCAGCGCGACACGGGCAGTTTTTCGGCGAAATGACGCAGCAGCGCATTGGCGATGCCGAGATTGCCCTCGGCATTCTCGAAGTCGATCGGATTGACCTTGTGCGGCATGGTCGAAGAGCCGACTTCACCCGCCACCGCACGCTGACGAAGGTAACCAAGACTGATATAGCCCCAAACATCGCGGCTGAAGTCGATCAGCACCACATCGAGCGCCGCGAGCGCATCGCAATACTCGCCGATCCAGTCATGCGGTTCGATCTGCGTCGTGAGCGGGTTGGCCGAGAGACCCATGGATTCGATGAAGCGACGCGACAACGCGGTCCAGTCGGTGCCGGGCAAGGCCACCGCATGGGCGTTGAAGTTGCCGACGGCGCCGTTCCACTTGCCGCGAATCACGACCGCCTGCCACCGGGCCACGCCAGTTTCGAGACGGGCGAGCACATTGGCGAATTCCTTGCCTAGCGTGGTCGGGCTCGCGGTCTGACCATGCGTGCGCGAGAGCATCGGCAGCGCGGCATGGCGGCCTGCGAACTCACGCAGACTCGCGAGTGTCGGTGCGAGCTCGGCGAGCATGACGCTGCGCGCGCTGGCGAGCATGCGTGCATACGCAAGATTGTTGATGTCTTCGGAAGTGCAGCCGAAATGCACGAGTTCGAGCACTGCGGGGGAGGCGCCCGCCTCGGCGAGGCGATCACGCAGGTAGTACTCGACCGCTTTGACGTCGTGATTGGTACGACGCTCGATGGACTTGACGATTGCGGGCGCATCGGCCGGCGGCGCACTCGCCAACCCGCGTGCGGCTTCGAGCACCGCCTGCGGGATTGCCGCGGCGGCGCTCAAGCCCGGCGGACGCTCGGCGGCGAGGGCGAGCAGCCAGTCTGCTTCGATGCGGATACGCTCGCGGATCAAGGCGGCCTCGGAGAGATGTGCGCGCAGCGCGGCGGCGCCCTGCGCATAGCGGCCGTCGATGGGAGAGAGCGCGTCGAGTGGGTCAAGAGCCATGCCGGGTCCGCATGCTGAAAATGTTAGGATCCGCATCATAACCCATGGTTGCGCATGCCCCTGTTGCCGCGGATTTTTCCGACCTGAAAACCAGCCTGAGGCACAGGCTGCTGGCGGCACCTTGCCACGCACCGCTCGATGACTGGCGGCACGGCGAGGTGAGCCCGGAGCGCCGTGCGCGCTTGCGCCAGTTTTTCCCCGAGAATCCGGTGCCGGCGGCGGTGCTGGTGCCACTGATCGATCGTGCCGACGGCCTCGCCATCTTGCTGACGCG
>JBILGD010000180.1:0-2783 GCA_044351225.1 Steroidobacteraceae bacterium | reverse complement strand
AAATCGTGCCGCAATCGCCGCTTCGCCACCGCGTCGTGTTACCAAAACGCCGTTGACGGTAATCGACTCGACGATGTCGCCCGCTCCCGCAGCAGCCACCACGATGCCGGCTTCCCTGGCGGACTTTTCATCGATGGTCGTACGGCCCTCGAAGCTGTCATAGCGCTCTCTAATGGTCTCGCCGGCGACGGCTGCTTCGACTTCAATGATGAAACTATGCGGCTCGCCCACACCGCTGCGCGATAGGAGTCTTGCGCCATCGACATCAAAGACAAAAGTCTCGGTTTGTCCGCCGAGGCGCTCGGTACGTACCTCGAGCCGTACCCGATCTGCCGGCAGCAACTTGCCGTTTTCGTAGCCCCAGGCAACGAAGCGCGGCGTCGCGGATTCTTCGATCTTGAGCTCCACGGAATATTTGCCGGTACCAATGAGACGACCGCCATTGGGACCTTCCGGACCATGATCATCCTCGCCATGCGCATCATCGTGACCATGATCGTGGCCATGATCGTGGCCGTGGTCATCAGCGTGCTCCGCAGGCGCCGATCCGGAGCAGGCAAAAAGCGCACACAGGCTGGCCAGCAACAGCAGACGGCTCGCAAAGATCAATGGCTTGGTCATTTCTTTTCCCCGGTCTGCATCGTGCCAGCGACAATCGGCTCGCCGGTCAGTCGCTGCAATTCGACAAGTTTGCGGTCGATGGCGTGGCGCAGCGCGAGTATCTCGAGTTCAACCTGCATGACCTCGTTCTGCAGCTGGAGGGACTCGAAATAGCTCAGCGCACCCGCCGAATAGGCGCGTTCCGCCTGCGCGGCCGATTTGACAAGTCGCGGCAGGATCTGCGACTCGAGCGCACGAATGACATCGAGTGCCGCGGCAATGTCCCCGTGCACGCGAACCAACATCGTTTCAAGAGCGGCCAACGTCGTCTCTCTCGAACTCATCAGCAGCTCACGATTGACGTCCTCGATGGACTCATCGAGCGCGGCACGCGAACGGGTACCAAGCGGCAAACTCACACCCGCCACCAGGGCGGTATCGCCGCTCGCCTCGAGTCTGCGGACGCCGAGCTGCCATTCGAGATCGAAGGATCGACCGGCCGCGGCGACCCGTCGGCGGGCATCCTGAACGCGCTCCGCCTGCGCGAAAGAGCGCAGGTCAGGCAGCTGCCGCAGTGAAGGCAACAAGGTGTCAAGCGATTGCAGTTCGGGTAGCGCGCGCACCCTGCCGATCACCGCGGGTACAGTGCCCGGCGCATGGTCGGACCACATCAAGGCCAGCGATCGCCACGCGACCTCGGCACCGCGCCGAGCGCGCTGCAACTCGGCTTCGCGGCGCGCGATTTCCGCTTCGGCGGAGAGGGCCAGCGCCTCGGGCGAGGCCCCTTCCTGAAAGCGACGGCGTACCGCCGCAGCGAGTGATCTTTGTCGATCCAGCCCCGCGGCCAGCAGCGGCAGACTCGCCTGTACCTCCGCCAGATCGAGATAGCGGCGCGCCACTTCCGCGAGTACGTCGAGTTCCTTTACCTCGCGTTGCACCGCAAGCTCATCGAACCGGCTTGCGGCCAACGCACGCCGTGCCGCAGGTTTACCGCCACGCTCGAGGACGCCCGCCAGCGTGAGGGTTGTCTCTGCTGCGTCAAGACCGGAATAGTCGCCGGTGCCGAGCATGTTCTCGATCTCGAGACCTACCGACAGCGGCGGCGGCTTGACGGCGCGCGCGCTCTCCAGACCCAGCAAGCGGCTACGTGCCGCAAAACCACGCAGCTCGGGATGAACCGCCGCCGTACGCTGCATGGCCTCTTCGAGTGACAACGGGTCAGCAGTGACGACAGTGGTGCTGAGCACCACGAGACTGCCGATGACCGCGACAATCGGCCGCTTCAAAAAATTCATGGAGAGATCCGGAAGACGGAACGGGGAGAGGCTAGCTCAGCGGTCGAGCCCGTTCAACGGTTACTACATATCATTTGCTGGGCGTGAACGCGACACTCTGGGGATCGCTATCGTCTTATCTATCCTCGCGATCTTGCTTACCGGATTGCACGATCTGCTGCGCGATTTGCGCGATCGCATCGGCAGTCGGCTGGTCGCCCTCGCTGATCGTCATTCGTCTCTCGCCAGGAGCGGATGAGGACGGTCAGCATCCGCTTCCCCGCACAGCGCGCCATACGAAGCCGTTTCAGGTGGTGGTGAGCGGCAGACTCGTAGTCGACTTCACGGTAGAGAGCGCGATACTCGAATTGATATCACGAACACCAGGAAGCACGGCAAGACGGCTCCGCAAAAACTGTTCGTAGTGATCGACATCACGAGTGACGACACGCAGCAGAAAATCGACCTCCCCCATCAGCATGAAGCACTCGACCACCTCGGGTGAACCACGAATCGCTTCTTCAAAATTGCGCAGCGACTCCGGCTGCTCGCGGAGGAAGCGAATCTGCACGAAGACTTCGAGATTTAGCCCAAGCATTCGTCGATCCAGCAACGCGACTTGCGAGCGGATGACCCCAGCCTCCTGCAGACGCTGAATTCGCCGCCAGCACGGCGAGGCCGACAAACCGACAGCCTTGGCGACTTCTGCAACGGCGATGGTCGCGTCTCTCTGCAGGATGGACAAAATTTCGATATCTGTTCGATCGAAGTTTTTTTGCAAGTTTTTTCTACTTTAAAATGATTTATTAAAATAAATTACCTTTTTCAATCCACGATTACAAACATTATTCCCGTGCTGGTCTTGCCGGGTTGACCACCCCAAGGAAAACTGGGCGCTTCCGAAAGCCG
>JBILGD010000098.1:0-9569 GCA_044351225.1 Steroidobacteraceae bacterium | reverse complement strand
CATCGATTCCGCCACGCCTCTTCTCGATCTCGCGCCTACGGCGCCGCTGACAGCCGCCCTCTCTGCACTCGGTGCACGTCTTGCCGGGACCGCTCCCGCGCCGACGCCGCGCAGTTCGCTGCAGCGTCTTTTCTCGGGAATGTCCCTGCCCAATCTCTCATGGAGTAATCGATGAATCTCAGCGAAGTGACTCGGAGTATCGTGCCCGGCGAGGCGGCATCCGGACCTTTGGAGGCGGAGTGGAAGCAGCTGATCCTGCCGCGGGTGCTCGGCACACTGGATCTGTCGATGATCGGCTCGGTGGATGATAAGCGTGTTCGGGCACAAATCCGCGAAGTCGCGAATCGGATGATTAACGAGGAGTCGGCTCCACTCAGTCTGGTCCAGAGACGACACGTGGTGCGTCAGATCGAAGATGAGGTGATGGGTCTGGGTCCGCTCGAGCCGCTGCTCGCCGACTCCACGGTCTCGGACATCCTAGTTAACGGTCCGCATCAGATTTACGTTGAGCGCAACGGCAAACTGCAGCGTACTACCGTTTCCTTTCATGACGATGCGCATCTGCTCAATATCATTGATCGTATCGTCTCGAAGGTCGGGCGTCGCATCGACGAATCGGTGCCGATGGTCGATGCGCGGCTGCAGGATGGCTCGCGCGTGAACGCCATCATTCCGCCGCTTGCGATCGACGGGCCGATCCTCTCGATTCGCCGCTTCGGCAAGGATGCCCTGACGATGGATGATCTCGTCCGACTGGGATCGGTCAGCGAATCGATCGTCAAGGTGCTCAAGACCGTCGTGCTTGCGCGACTCAACGTGATGATTTCCGGCGGCACCGGCTCGGGCAAGACCACGCTTCTCAATGTGATGTCATCGTTCATTCCGGAGAACGAAAGGATTGTCACTATCGAGGATTCAGCCGAATTGCAGCTTCGACAGCCGCACGTGGTTCGACTTGAAACCCGTCAGGTGAACGTCGAGGGCAGGGGGCAGATCACACAGCGCGACCTGGTGCGTAACAGCTTGCGCATGCGCCCCGATCGAATCGTGGTCGGCGAGGTGCGTGGTGCCGAGGCGCTCGACATGTTGCAGGCCATGAATACCGGTCACGACGGCTCGTTGACCACCGTGCACGCGAACTCAAGCCGCGATGCGCTGAGTCGCATCGAGACGATGGTGGCAATGAGTGGTGTGCAATTTCCCATTGCGGCGCTGCGCGCGCAGATCGCTGCAGCGATCGATGTGATCATCCACGTCGAACGCCAGGAAGACGGACGTCGCCGCGTGATCAGCATCCAGGAGATCAACGGCATGGAGGGCGAGACAGTCACCATGTCGGAGATCTTCACTTTCGTCCGATCTGGGGTCGATGCCACCGGAAACGTCGTGGGCCGCTTTCGCGCTACTGGTGTGGTACCCGACTTCTTTGATCGAGTGCGCAAGCGTGGTATCGATCTGCCGATCTCGATTTTCTCGGAAGTCTGATCCCGGAGGCTGCGCATGAACGTATTGCTGGTGGTGTTTTTTCTGCTGATCTTCACCGCGGTTTTCTTGCTGACGCGCGCGGTCGTGGGTCAGGCTTTCGGCACAGCGAGATTGTCTCGCCGCGCCGTGTTGAGCCTCGGCGACGATGATCCAACGGGCGAATCGCCGCAACTGTTGCGTCGCCCGCATCTCGAGAGGCTGACGCCGCTCGAGCGGCGCATCGAAGCGCGGCGCGAACTGCGCCACCTCAAGCGTCTCGCGGAGCAGGCGGGGTTGAAGATCCCCGCGTATCAGGTGCTCGGCGAGGCCATGATCTACATCGCCATCGCATCAACGGTGCTCGCTTTCTATTTTCCACGCTGGTGGGCATTCGTCATCGTACTGCCCGCTGTCGCAGCGGCGCCGATTCTGCGGCTTCTTTGGCTTCGAAACCGCCGTATCCGCCAAATCGAGTCGCACTTGGCGGATGCGATCGACATGGTCAAACGCAGTCTGCGCGCCGGAAACCCGCTGGTCGCGACGTTTCGTGCGGTTGCCGACAATCTCGAAGGGCCGTTGGCTGCCGAGTTCGGCCTGACTGCAGCGGATCTCAGTTACGGCAGCGATCCCCGCACTGCGCTGCTGGCAATGCTCGAGCGGGTACCGAGCGTCCCTTTGATGGGGTTCATCACTGCCATCCTCGTACAGCGCGAGACGGGCGGCAACCTCGCCGAAACACTGGATCACATCTCCGCAGTGATTCGCGAGCGCTTCCGCTTCGACCGCAAGTTGCTGACCCTGTCGGCGGAGGGGCGTTTGTCGGCCTGGATCCTCACCCTGATTCCTTTCGTGCTTGCCGTGGTGCTTCATCTGCGTGCGCCGGATTATCTGCAGAGCTTGATCGACAACCCGCAGGGCCCCTCGCTGATCACGGGCGCGGGCGTCCTGATGGTGATCGGCGTGGTCTGGATGCGACGCATCATTCGCATCAGCATCTGAAATCTTCGTCCAAAAGGCTGTTCACATGGATTTCCCAGTGCTTCTAGTACCGACTGTCATTGCAGTCGCTGCATTTTTTCTTTGTTACGGGCTGCTGGCTGTCGTGCAGGAGTGGCGTGATCCGACTCGCCGCGGGATCGACGATTTCACCGACTTGCGTATCGGACGGCCCAGGTGGTCCCGTCGATTTTGGACACGTCTGGCGCCGCTCGGAGAGCGTCTACTGCCGGTCCTCGGCAGCGAGCGGTCGCGAATCGAGGCAAAACTCTATCTTGCCGGACTGCGTCAGCCCAATGCAGCCGCTTTGTTTTTCATGACCAAGCTGTTGGTTGTGCTGGTGCTGCCGACCGGCATCTGGGCGGCGGCGCAGACGATGTCCGAAATGTCGCCAGCACAGCTCTGGTCGTTGGTAACGATCGGTTTGGTGGTCGCGCTCATCGGACCGAATTGGTGGCTTGATCGCCGGGTTCGCAGCCGTCAGGCCCGACTGCGCAACGGCTTTCCCGACTCGCTCGATATGCTGGTGATTTGCGTCGAGGCAGGGCTGGGGTTGACCGCCGCGATCGAACGCGTCACCGGCGAGATTCGCTCGCTGCATCCGGAGCTCGCCGCCGAATTTGCAGCGGTCAACGCGGAAATACGCTCGGGGGTGGACCGTGCCACTGCACTGCAAAGCCTCAACGATCGCACCGGGCTGCCGGAAATCCGCGGTCTGGTCAGCCTGCTTGTGCAAACCATGCAACTCGGCACGGGAATCGCCGACTCGCTGCGCATCTACTCGGCGGAGTTTCGTGATCAACGCATGCAGCGTGCCGAGGAGCATGCCGCAAAGATCGGTACCAAGATGATTTTTCCGCTGGTGCTCTGCGAGTTGCCGGCGTTCTTTCTGGTGGCAGTAGGCCCCGCCGTACTGCGCATCAATGAATCGTTCGGCGTTTGAGCAACGGCTCGGCGCTGCAACTCGGAGTCGTCATGAAGATCAAATTCGTCAATGCTCACATCGTTGCCTTGCTGAGCGCGACTTTGTCAGTCGGGTGCGCCAACTCGACAAGCGTCCGCAAGAGCCCTGCGGAGAAGTCGGTTTCGGCTGATGGCTCCGGCACCGAATCAGTCATCGGCGAGCGCCTAGGTGTGCTGCTCGCACAGGGCGATATCGCGGTCCGTGACGGACGCGTCGATCAGGCGTTCCACTTCTACCTGACCGCCGAGCGACTCGATCCCGGCGATGACCGCGCGCTGGTGCGGGCCGGTAACCTGCACCGGATGCTTGGAAATCGCGAGACCGCCGAAAAAGCTTGGGCGCTGGCGCTGACCCGAAATCCAGGAAACGCCGCCACTCATGAGAGCCTTGGTTTTCTGCAGCTTGAGAGTGGGCGTGCAGGTGCCGCGCTGGTATCGTTCGAGTCGGCCTTGCAGATCGTTCCCGATTCGCCGCGCGCATCGATTGGGCTCGGACTTGCCTGCGAGAAACAACTCGATTTTGCGCGTGCCCTGCGGATCTACGAGACGGCGTTGACGACCGATGCATCGTCCGTCGAATTGCGCACGTATCGTGCGCGTGCGTTGATGGGGCTCGGCCGCTTCGCCGAGGCAAAAGCGACGGTCGCTGCGATCGTCAACGAGCCGCTGCCGGTTACCTGGATCGTGCGCGGTGATTTGTTCGCGGTCGACGGGGAGTACCCGGCGGCATTGGGCGCCTATCTGCAAACGCTTGCCGAACCCTGGGCATATCAGCGTCTCGGCGAGCATGCGCTGCGACGCAAAGAATACGAACGTGCCCTGCGTTATTTCAGACAGGCAGCCGATGCGTCGCCAAATTTCTTTGAAGATGCGGATCGCGGCATGGCGGTGGCGCGCGAGCATCTGTATGCAGGTCAGGATTCTAGATAAAAAAGACTTTAGGTAGTTGCTCTAAATCATTGTTTGGGTGCGGTTTCGCACAGATTAAGGACCGGTCTAATTCATACATTGGGGCTGTCGAAAATATGAGAGGTCGAAGATGGTCCCCGTCAAAGAATTAGATCGTAATGAGTTGCTCTTTTCGCTGCCGCTCGAGCTGCGCGAGGGTCTGGCGGCTAGCCTTGAGCCGATCAGCCTTGCCGACGGGCAGATATTCCGCGAGGTGGGTGCACGCAATTCGATGATCGTTTTCCCGCTGAGCTGCATCGTCTCGATGGACTATGTGCTCAAAGACAGTTTCTCTGCCGAGTTCCTGATCGTCGGTAGCGAAGGCGTCATCGGTCTCGAGAGTCTGTTCGACCAGCGCCCCGGACCGGTGCGGATCGTCGCGCTGCAGGGTGGCACGGCCCTGCGCATGGACAAGGATGAGTTGCGTCGCAAGTTCTTCGATGCCGAGGCGATACAGCAGTCAGTGTTCCAGTACACCTACGCGCAGATCAGGCTCATGGCGCAGACCATCACCTGCAATTGCCGCCACCGTCTCGATCAGCGCATGTGCCGCTGGATCCTCTCGGTGCAGGATCGCTCGCCGTCACGGGTCATCAAGATCACGCACGAGATGATGTCGCACTTTCTCGGGGTGAGACGCGAGGCAGTCACTAACACCGTGGGCAGACTGCAGCGTGACGGCATGGTCGAATACAGTCGCGGCTATCTCACCGTGGTCAGTCGCGAAATGCTCGAGGCGGAAGCCTGCGAGTGCTATCAGGCGGGCCTCGATGTGGTACAGACCCGCCGCATGAATGCGCAGTACCCGCGCCGCGGCTGTGACGGTGTGGGCTTCGATGCCACATGTTGGAATCGACGCACGCCGGTACAGCAGCGACGCTGAGTCGGCTCGGACTGCGCAGGATCAGCCGGGACGGCGCTTCTGCATGTATTCGAGGAAATCGATCCGTGGCTGCTTCCAGTTGCCAAGGTCAAAGATTTCTGGCGTGCCTTTCTCGAGAGCGAGACGTGCGCCACGCGGCAGATCATCGAGGCTGCGCAGTTTGGTGCCAAGCCCCTTGCCCCAGGTGCGGCCCGGGGTTTGGCCCATCCCGAGCCAGGGATGAAAGCTCACCATGTTCTGGAACTGCACGGTCGAGAGCGCGCTCGAGACCGCGGGGTCGGCGACTTCGTCGACCGCGGCGGCAAAGAAATAATGCGAGTCCCAATAGAACATCGGGCCGCCCGCTTCTTTGGGCCACTGCTCGGGCTTGAAGGGATTCGGGAACGAGAAGGCCGACTGGTTCGGAACCAATAGCTTGCCCGCCATGATGTCGACTCGCATGTCCTTCGGCTTGAGCGTGGCTTCAGGTCCGGTGACGATGCCCTCGGGGCCGATTTCGACCGACAAGGGACCGCCGACGAATTGCCAGATCTCGCGACGATCGCCGGTGATCGGATTGATCCAGTGATCGACCACATCGTCAGTATCAAAGGCCGTGTAGACGCCTACCTCGCGTACCTCTCCGGCGTAGTTGCCGTTCGGCAGCGGCTTCCAGGATGCGGCCGATAGATTCTGCATGCTCAGCATCGGCTTCAGGTTGCCGTCGTTGAGCCAAAGATAAAGATGCAGTCGGGTGAAAGTGTAAACGAGCTCATCGGCGATGGAGCCTTTGACCTTGGCGAGCACGCGCGCTCGCGTTGCCGGATCGGCGAGATCGAGTTTGCGTGTGCTGGCGGGCGTGGCGGCAACCGCGGGTGACAAAAATGCAGCGGCCATGGAGCCACCGAGTGCGAGGCTGCCGCCGAGCGCAGCGCGTCGGGTCATTGAGGGTTCATTCATGGATCATCTCCCAGGAGGCCGGCGACACCGCCGGGATGCATTCGACATTGCATTGGATGTTGCACGAGCGTTTATCGTCCCGCCAGCCGCGCAGGCTCGGTCGCGGAGGCTGTGCTATAAACGCCGTGACGGGTGACCGCCTGTCGGGGGCAAATTCAGGGGGAATAGAATGGAGTTGCTCGATGCGACACCGCGCCGCGGCGTTCTCGCTGGGCTCGGCGCCATGCTGGTGGCGCCGCCATTATTGACGGCCGATCGTGGTGATCAGGGCGGTGTGTCGGGCGTTCTATCGAGCACGCAATCGGGCGGTGTGGCCGCCGAGAGGAGTAACGCGGCCGATCTGTTGCGCGACTTCATCCGTATGCGCACCGCGCCCGATCTCGCGCCGGTCCTTTGGGTGTATTCGGGCGTCCTCGTCGTCAAACCCGATGGCGAGGTGGCGCGGCCGGTGGCGCGCATCGAGGGTCTGAGTCGCTCGCGAGCAACGCCGAGGCCCGACGGCAGTTGGCTGTGGGAACTCGACGAGGCGGGCTACTACTGCGATCTCGAGAGCGGCCGCCCGGCGACGGAACTCCTGAACCCGTTTACCGGTGTCACGGTCAAAACCAAACACTATCGCTCGCCGCAGGCGCTGTCGTTCACGCGTGCCGGGATCGTGCCTGCCAACCCGTTGCCGCCGGGCATCGATTTTCGCGGCGAGATCACGCGGTTGGCCGAGGTCGCGGGCACGGTGGCCTTGACCGAAGATCTCTACGTAAAAATGGCGGCGCGCGCGACGAGCGGCGAACAGCCAGCTCGTCCTCCCCGTTACGCCGCTTCGCTCGCTACCTTCACCACGCTGCGCCGCAATTTTGCGCTGCCGCAGGGCGCTTGGATCGATTGCCAGTTCAACTACACGACGCTCAACAGCTTCGTCGAGTGGCTGGGCCTTGTTGGAAAAGGTGGCGTACAGGATATGCGGATCGTCGGCATCAAGTGCCGCATGGATGATCGCGATGCGGTGCCCGAGTGGCTGCGTGCGCGGGTGAAAGCTGATCATCCGGATCTGCTCGCATGAGCCGGCGTGGTTTTTTTTCTTTGATGCTGCTCGGTGTGCTGATAGGACAAGGCGCGGCGGATTCGCTACGCGCCGAGCCGAGGAGCGAGTTGACGTTCCGCGAGATCACCTCGTTTGACGGCGTGCCGCTCAATGTAGTCGAGAGCGGCAATCCCGCCGGTTCGCCGATCGTGTTTCTGCATGGTTTCTCGCAGAGCTATCTGAGCTTCCTCGCCCAGTTGCAGGATCCGCAACTTGTCTTGCGCCATCGACTTATTGCTGTCGATTTGCGGGGTCACGGTGCATCGGGCAAGCCGTGGCTGCGCGAGGCGTATGCCGGACATCTGCCTTGGGCACGTGATGTCCGCGCCGTCGTCGATGCCTTGCAGCTAGCCGCGCCGGTGATCGTCGGTTGGTCTTTCGGCGGCTTCGTCGCCATGGACTATGTGCGCGAATACGGCCCGCAATCTGTGACGGCGTTGTTGCTGACTGGCAGCCATGGCGGCTTGTTGCCGCGACCGGCGGGCGTGCCGCCGATCTATGCCGGCGATCTCGATGCCGCGATCCGCAATGCCCAACAATTCATGCGCTTGATGTCCGTCAAACCGGTTTCTGCTGCAGATATCGCGCGTGGCGAGTTTTCGCACGTGATGATGCCGGCGTACGTGCGCAATGCGATGGCGGGTAAGCGTCTCGACAATGCCGATTTACTAGCGACGCACGAAGTGCGCACGCTGCTCCTGCTGGGCGAAAAGGATGGCAGTTTGCCCGCCGCACAAATCCGCGAGGCGCTGCGGATCAATCCGCGAATCGAGGTGCAGACCTTCGAGGGTGTGGGTCACTCAGCGTTTTTGGAGGAGCCCGCGCGCTTCAACCGGACGCTTGCGGCGCTTGCCGATTCCGCCTCAAGCAGCGCACGTTTGCGTGCGACGCCCCAGCGATAGCCCGACAGCGAGCCGTCACCGCGTACCACCCGGTGGCAGGGAACGAGAACGGCCACCCTGTTCGCGGCGCAGGCAGCCGCCACTGCGCGCGCCGCCCGCGGCAAGCCGAGACCCTCGGCCACCTCGCGATAACTCGCTGTTTTGCTGCGCGGAATTTTTAGCAGGCTGCGCCAGACGGCGCGCTGGAAAGGCGTGCCGCGCAGATCGAGTGGCGGCGTGCCTCGCCGAGCCTTGCCTTGCGCTGCACCGGCGCGGCGGACCGCCTCGAGGCCCGCCTGGATCAAGGGACGTAATGGGTGCCGCGGCGTCGCGGCCCGCGCCGACGGGAAGTCCTTAAGCAGCAGGCTGCGCAAGGTTTTTCGATCCTCGTGCAGGAAAAGTGCACAGAGCCCCCGCGGCGAGGCCGCGGCGACCGCCCAACCGAGGGTGGTTCGTGACAGGCCATAGACAATTTCATCGGCCGAAGGTCGGGTCATGCGTGGATCGTGTCACACGACACGTCAGGGGAGCCAGTGGCGTATCGATTCGCTAGAATGAAGCCATGATTGAGCCCATCCACGGTCAGTTGCTGGTCGTCGTTTCGATTGTCGCCGTGTTCGCAATCGTCGAGCTGGTGCGCGGTGGTTTCTTTCCGCGCGAGGCCACCCGCGAAGATAACCGGCTCGATCTTGCGATCATCGTCATGTTCCCGCTGGTGTCGGGTCTCGTGGCGCTGACTGTACAAAATATTTGCGACGCGTGGATTCCGCAGCACCGCGACACACTCGCGCACTGGCCCTGGTGGGCCATGATCGGCACCTTGCTCATCGCCGATGATCTGACGCAGTACGCCTGGCACAGGTTGTCGCACTCGAGCGTCCTCTGGCCGCTGCATCGCGCGCACCATTCCGCGGCGTACATGAGCGTGCGCATCGTGTACCGCAACAATGCACTCTATTACGCCTTCATGCCCGGGCTATGGATTTCCGGAGTGCTGGTTTTCCTCGGCTTCGGTTGGGTCTATGTCGGCTACGTGTTCGTGAAGCTCGCCGTCATCGTGGGTGCGCACTGCAGCTGGCGTTGGGACGAGGCGCTGTATCGCATCCCGGCGTTGCATCCGGTGATGTGGGTGCTCGAGCGAACCATCTCGACGCCGGCGACGCATCATGCACACCATGCACTCTCCGAGGCTGATGGTATCGGGCATTACTCCGGCAACTTCGGCAATCTGCTGTTTCTTTGGGATGTGCTGTTTGGTACGGCGGTGATCACGCGCAAGTTTCCGCCGGTCTATGGTCTCGATGACGACCGACGTTTTGGTCACGAGTCGTGGAACGTCCAACTGCTCTATCCGTTCTTTCGTTCGCGTCGTGCCGCCTCCGCGCTCGCGATTCCGCCGGGTCGACCGCCTGTCAGC
>JBILGD010000179.1:0-2818 GCA_044351225.1 Steroidobacteraceae bacterium | reverse complement strand
ACTATCCAACGGTGGCGATCGGCATTGATGCGCGTGATACCGGCGCGGGGCTCGATCAGGTACCCGTCACCATCGAGCAGCTGCGGCGCAGCGGTCTGCGCTGCGAGCTCGTCATGGTCACCGCCGCGGACAGTGAACTGCTGCGGCGCTACGGCGAGACCAAGCGTCGACACCCACTCTCACGCGAAGGTGGCACGCTGCAACAGGCCGTGACGCGCGAGCGCGAGTTGCTGGACCCTTTGATCCAGGCAGCTGATCTCGTGGTCGACACGACCCACATGGGCGTGCACGAACTGCGCGATGTGATCGTGCAACGTATCGACCAGCGTCGCGGCACCGAACTGTCGGTCACGCTGGTCTCCTTTGGCTTCAAGCACGGCGTGCCCGGTGACTGCGATTTCGTATTCGATGCGCGTACGCTGCCCAACCCCTATTGGACGGTGGCGCTGCGTGCGCTCACCGGTCGTGACCCCGAGGTCATCGAGTACCTTGGCGCACAACCCGCGGTCGCTGCACTGATCGAGGATCTTGCGCGCTTTATTGGCAAGCGCATCGAGGAGCACCAGGCCGCACGCCGCCGATACCTCACCATCGGCATCGGTTGCACCGGCGGTCAGCATCGCTCGGTTTATGTGGTCGATCGCATCGCCGATCGACTGCGATCGCAGCTCCCCGCCCTGGCTGTGCGCCACAGCGCCCTCGCCACACGGATGAGCGGATGACGGCAGCCGATCGCAAAGAAAGCCGCCTCGCACCACTGCGCGAGGCGCTGGAGGCCGGCACACTGCGCCACGCTCAGCGCATGGTCGCAGCCTTGCACCCCGCCGAGATCGCACTGCTGCTCGAGTCCGTGCCACCGCGACAACGCGAGCTCGTGTGGAACATGGTGGATCCGGAGCTCGAGGGCGATGTGCTCCTCGAACTCAATGAAAACGTGCGTCTCGAACTGATCGACGAGATGGAGACCGAGGAACTCGTCGCGGCAGCCGAGGGCATGGAGCCCGATGACCTTGCCGATCTCGTGGGAGATCTGCCCGAGACCGTGACGCTGCAGGTGCTGCGCTCAATGGATCAGCGCGACCGCGAACGGCTGCGCAACGTGCTGTCATGGCCCGAAGACAGCGCGGGTCGACTGATGAATACCGACACCGTGAGCGTGCGGCCCGACGTCTCGCTCGAGGTGGTATTGCGCTATCTGCGGATGCGCGGCGAACTGCCGGCACGCACCGATAGTTTGTTCGTGGTCGATCGTGACGATCGCTATCTCGGCACGATACCGCTGACCCGCATCATCACCGGCGATCCGGACGATACGGTGGGCGAGAGCCTCGACACTGAAGCGCCGCGCATCGACCCAGAGACCGCGGCCCACGAAGTGGCAGAACTCTTTCAGGATCGTGATCTCGTCTCGGCTGCAGTGGTCGGCACAGACGGCAAGCTCGTCGGTCGCATTACCGTCGATGACGTGGTCGATGTAATCCGCGACGAAGCCGAACACTCGGTGCTCTCCATGGCCGGCCTGCAAGATGAAGAGGATCTGTTCGCGGGGGTCGTGACCTCGACGCGGCGCCGCCTGCTTTGGCTCGGCATCAACCTGATCACGGCGTTCATGGCGGCCGCCGTGGTCAAGACCTTCGAGGGCACCATCGAAAAAGTCGCGGCGCTCGCAGCGCTCATGCCGATCGTGGCCTCGATGGGCGGCATCGCCGGCACGCAGACCGTGACCCTGATCATTCGCGGACTTGCACTGGGTCAAGTACAGTGGTCCAACGCGCGCTGGCTGCTGTACAAAGAAATCGGTGTGGGCGGCCTGAACGGCCTGCTCTGGGCGGTAGTCGTCGGCGCCGTGACGATCTTCTGGTTCGACACCTGGCAGATTGCCGGCATTATCGCCGCGGCGATGCTCATCAACCTGCTCGCTGCAGCAGCGGTCGGCGTGCTCGTGCCGCTCGCGCTGCGGCGGCTTGACATTGATCCCGCGCTGTCGGCGGGGGTGATTCTGACCACCTTCACCGACTGCATCGGCTTCGCGACGCTGCTCGGCTTGGGCGCGTTATTTTTGACCTGATTCGCCCGCCGTCACCCAGCGATCGAGCGCCTGCTGCGCAAGTACGGCACAAGCCTCGACCTCGGCCGCAGCCAGAATCGCCTCGAGCGATGTCAGGGATTCGGATTTCGGGCACTCGTCCTTGCCGCGCATGGCGCCAAAACTGCGCCGCGGCGCCGGTCGGCTGACGAGGGCAGCAAGGGCTGCCGTCGCAGCGCGTGAGTTGCCGGTCTCGAGGCTCGGCAGGACAACGCCACCCGTCGCGCCGCGTAGCACGGTGACTTCACCGCCCGTCGATACCACCGTGACCTGCTGTCCGGGGGCGAGTTCAAGCTTTTGCCCGGCACCGAGTTGCGCGCCCTTGGCGAGCGCCGGTGAGGTGGAGCGCACCACGACGTAATCGGCGGCGCCCGCCGACCCCACCGTCAAGGCGAGCACGATCATTACGCAAGACTTGAATGTGTTTTTCATGTTCAGGTTAACGGCCGTTACCGCAAAACATTAAGGCTCAAATGCCCTCGTGGACGTCATCGAAGATGTCATGCCGTCCCAGGGTGTCATCGCGCGAGCGGTGAGCCGACGATCGCGAGTGCGGCCCATTGCAGCGGATCATCGGCACCGGCCCGAATCTGCGCGAGCTGCGCGGCACGTAGCGCCTCGGGCGCCGCTTCGCCCGCTTGCAGACGTTCGAAGAATGCGCGCATCAAGGCGACGGTATCCTCATCCGGGATTACCCAGTGCGAGACCAGCACGCTGCGCGCACCCGCATAG
>JBILGD010000178.1:0-2846 GCA_044351225.1 Steroidobacteraceae bacterium | reverse complement strand
CCATTCGGCGGGGCCGCTCTGGTGCACTGATGTGCCCGCGGAGTCGACGGCCACCGTGACCGGCATGTCGCTGACCTCGAATTCATAGATCGCTTCCATCCCGAGATCAGCGAAGGCCACCACGCGTGAGGACTTGATCGCTTTGGAAACAAGATAGGCTGCACCGCCCACGGCCATGAGATAGGCCGCCCGATGCTTGCGGATGGCTTCGATGCCCACGGGGCCGCGTTCAGCCTTGCCCACCATCGCAATCAACCCGGTCTTCTCAAGCATCATCTCGGTGAATTTATCCATGCGGGTCGCGGTCGTGGGTCCCGCGGGCCCGACGACCTCGTCGCGCACGGGGTCGACGGGACCTACGTAATAGATGACGCGATTGCGGAAATCCACGCCCTCGGGGAGGCCCTGACCGCTCGCAAAGAGATCAGCAATGCGCTTGTGGGCGGCATCGCGGCCGGTGAGCATCTTGCCGTTGAGTAACAGTCGATCGCCCGGCTTCCAGGCCGCGACTTCTTGGGGCGTCAGCGTGTCGAGATTGACCCGGCGTGCTTCGGGTGAGGGCTTCCAGTCGACTTTCGGCCAGCGGTTGAGATCGGGCGCGACGAGTTTCGCTGGACCCGAACCATCCAGCGTGAAGTGCAGGTGTCGCGTCGCCGCGCAGTTCGGGATCATGGCGATCGGCTTCGAGGCCGCATGTGTCGGGTAATCGAGAATCTTGACGTCGAGAACGGTCGAGAGGCCACCGAGACCCTGTGCGCCGATACCGAGCGCGTTGACCTTGTCATGCAACTCGATACGCAATTCTTCGATGGGCGTACGCGGACCACGCGCCTTGAGCTCCGCCATATCGATGGGTTCCATGAGTGATTCTTTGGCCATCACCATCGCTTTCTCAGCCGAACCACCGATGCCGATACCGAGCATGCCCGGCGGACACCAGCCCGCGCCCATGGTCGGCACCGTCTTCAGCACCCAATCGACGATCGAGTCGCTGGGGTTGAGCATCACGAACTTCGCCTTGTTTTCGGAGCCACCGCCCTTGGCCGATACGGTGATCTCGACTTGATCACCCGGCACCATCTCGACGTGTACGACGGCGGGCGTGTTGTCGCGCGTATTTTTGCGGGTGAAGGCGGGATCGGCAACGATCGAGGCGCGCAGCGTGTTGTCGGGATCGAGATAGGCGCGTCGTACGCCCTCGTTGATCATGTCGGTGAGCGTGAGCGTCGCCTCCCAGCGTACGTTCATGCCCACTTTGACGAAGACCACGACGATGCCAGTGTCCTGACAGATCGGCCGATGACCCTCGGCGCACATGCGCGAGTTGGTGAGAATCTGCGCGATCGCATCCTTGGCCGCAGGCGATTCCTCGAGCTCGTAGGCGCGCCCGAGTGATTCGATGTAGTCCATCGGATGGTAATAGGAGATGTATTGCAGCGCGTCAGCCACGCTGTCGATCACGTCTTGCTGCTTGATGGTCGTCATGGTGTCACCCGTCGAAGTGTCGAACGCATTTTACCCGGGCATTCGGTGGGCGGTGCAGGCCAGAGACCAACGCCGTGTATCGTCGAGCGAGGCCGCGCTCAGCGCACCGCCCCACACGCAACCGGTGTCGAGAGCGAGCAGATCGGCGCGATCGACCAAACCGAGTGTCGACCAGTGGCCCGTGATGACTCGAGTCGTGGCGGTACGGCGTCCGGGCACATCGAACCAGGGTAGCCAACCGGTTTCTTGCGTGCCGGGACGACCTTTCATCTTGAGATCGATGTGTCCGTCTGCGCGGCAGAAACGCATTCGTGTGAGCACATTGATGATGAAACGCAGTCGATCGTGACCGCACAGCGCCTCGTTCCAGCAATCCGGGCGATTGCCGTACATCGATTCGAACAGCGCCACCGGGACAGTCCGCAGGGCGTGTTCGACTTCGGCTGCGAGGGTCATGACTTGATCCGTACTCCATTGCGGCACGACGCCGGCGTGGACCATCAGATCATTGCCGTGACGCACAGCGAGCGGTCGACGCAAAAGCCACTCGAGCAATGTGTCGCGGTCGCGCGCCCCCAGAATGTCGTCGAGGGTGTCGTCTTTGCGCAGCGTGCGACTGCCGCCACAGGCGACCGCCAGCAAGTGGAGGTCATGATTCCCGAGTACCACTTGCGCGCCGTCGCCGAGAGAGCGGATGAAGCGCAGCGTACCGAGCGAGTCGGGACCACGATTGACGAGATCGCCCACGAACCAGAGTTGATCGCGATCCGCCGAGTAGCCGAGGGTCTTCAATAATTGATGCAGTTCGCGCAGGCAACCCTGCACGTCACCGATCGCGATGCGTCGCATCAGTGCAGGATGCCGGGCATCGCGAGCCGAAAGGGCGGGATCGGTGCATCGTAGGCAAAGCCGTCGTCGGCTCGCATGTGATAGCTGCCCTGCATGGTGCCAACCGGTGTTTCGATCACTGCGCCGCTCGAATAACGAAAGCCCTGGCCGGGCTGAAGATGCGGTTGTTCGCCAACCACTCCGTCGCCGCGCACTTCCTGAACTTTGCCGTTGCTGTCGGTAATCAGCCAATGACGCGTCAGCAGTTTTGCAGCGACGCGACCCTCATTACGCAGCGTGATCGTGTAGGCGAACACGTACCGGTTGTCGGCCGGGTCGGATTGGTGCTCGAGATAGGCGGTCTCGACGGTGATGGCGAGTTTGTGGTCGGGCTGCATGGTTCAATCCGTTCGCGGGTGTGTGCGGGTCGCCGTCACGCTACGGGGTCGGGCAGGGCGCTGGCAAGTCTGCCGAACTCCTGCGGGGTCAAGGTTTCGGGACGAGCGCCGGGGTCGATGCCGCAGGCTGCAATG
>JBILGD010000097.1:0-9811 GCA_044351225.1 Steroidobacteraceae bacterium | reverse complement strand
GGGCTCACTTCCACGCTCCAAAGCAGTACCACATGATGCCGTCACTCAGCCGCCCGGTCTTGTCGCTATCGACTTCACGCGGTTGCGTCGCCGCCTCGCTCCACACTTTCTCGCCGTACCAGCCCACCGAAGGAATGACGAACTGCACATATTTCTTTGGCTCGAAGCCCGCACGGGTGCAGAGCTGCTCGGGTTGCAAATCGCGGAACGGTTTGTAGAAAGGCTCGTTGTTGTAGGCGCTGTCCCAATCGAGATAGAACGCGTCGTAGGGCGACAACTGCGAGTTGGGCGGTAGCTCCATGTGCAGCATCAGTCCGCCCGGTTTAAGCACACGATGGGCTTCGGCCATGATCTTCTCGATGCCCTTCTTCGGGATCTCGTGCAAGAACATCGATGAGAACACGACATCGAAACTCGCGTCCGGAAAATCGAGTGCCTCGGCATTCATCTGATGAAAATGTACGGCGCGACCCTGCGCTTCGGCACGGGCATGCGCGTAGCGCAGACACGGCGCCGCCACATCGATGCCATGGACTTCAGCATTCGGGAATTGGTCCTTCCATGAGCCGGTGTTGTGGCCGATGGTGCAGCCGAGATCGAGAATTTTCTTTGGCTTGAGATCGGGGTATTTTAGACGAATGAACCCGGCAATCGACTGACCGATATCGTCGAGGTTCTGACCCATCAGGCCAAAAGAAAACACGGCAAGGCCGTTGTCGTACAGTGCGCCAGCCGCGAGGTCATCGGCCTCGTACTCGCCATCGTAGTTGCCAGCCATCAGATGTACATCGATCGCCGACACGTAGCGCGGCACCTCGAAGCCCGGCTTGAGGGTGAGTGAACCCTTGCGCCGGCCTCTGAGCGCGGCGGCCTTTGACTTGAGCGCATCGCGATTGCGCTCGAGCGGCGGAAACACCGACTGCCAGACCATGTCCTGCGCAGTGACACGCAGGCTGGAGTAGAACTTGAAGTATTCGTTCGGGCGGATCGCCTTGTGCACCTCGGGGCCGCTGGCGGGTCCGCGCTTGTGGTGCTGGCGGAACGCCGGCTCGACATCACCGTCCCATACCGCGCGCATGCCAGCGGCCATGTCGTTGAGTACATGGGCGCGCAGACCGGAGACGAAGTTCATCCGCGCCTTTTCGTCGCGGGTCTTCGCGAGCTTAAGGGCGTGCTTGAGTTCGAGCATGGCGGCCTCCTGCCGAAGATGCGGGAGGTGAACGGTAGCGCGACCTCAGAATTCGGACAACAGGCGCCCGAACCCGTCCATCTGGTCCTTGATGCCGTTGGCCCGCAGCGCGTGCCAGTAGGTGGCCGTGTTGATCGCGATCACCGGCTTGCCAAGCCAATCCTCGGCTTCGGCGGCGAGACGCACCATCGAGAGATTGGTGCCGACCTGAATGATTGCATCGACATCCGGGCCATCGAGCTCGCGCAGCACTTCGCGGCAGCGCGACTCGGTGATCTGCGCGATCCCCGTCCACGAGGGCGCACGCATCGGCACATCGCGCACCGTCTCGAAGCCCATGTCCGAGAAATAGCGGCGCACCTCGGCATTGGCCACCGGGTAATAGGGCGAGAGAAAAGCGATGCGGCGAATGCCGCCGTAAGCCTTTAGGGCCGCGGTGCAGGAGTGCGAACCGATCGAGATCGACAGTTTGGATTCGTTCTCGACCATGCGCTGGAATTCGTCCGCGCCCGTCGCACCACCGTAGAAGGTGATCGCCGACATGCCCATCACCAGGTAGTCGGGCTCGCAGGTCATGACACTGCGCACCGCGTCGATCACACCCTGCGAGATTTTCATGGTGGCAGACATGAAGGTCTCGTCGCTGATCGCGCGCGAGTTCGGCGTGAAGATCCGGCTGTAGTGGTTGGTGACGCCACGCGGACGCATGTCGTCGAAATCCGGCTGCACGATGGTGTTCGTGGAGGGTCCGAGTACGCCGAAGAGGCGGCGATAGCCTTGTACGTCATTGCCCATGTGACGAAGGCTAGCATGCAGCCCCCACTCAACCGATGCTTCGGCGCATGCCATTTGCACGCTGCGGTCAGGGGCGGCCAGAATGCGCCATGATCACGCATCGCCTCGCGGCCCCACTCATCCGAATCCTGCTCGCTGCGCTCCTGATCGGCATGTCCGCAAAAACTGCGCTCGCCGCCACTCAGGACACGTTGCGCATCGCCGCATGGAACCTCGAGTGGCTGATCGCCCCCGAGGACTTTCTCGCGCTGGCCAAAACCTGCGTGCCGCGCGATGCCTCGCCGGGTAACCGCGAGCGCTACATCCCCTGCAACGTGGCGCGCGAACTCGAACGCTCGAACCTCGACTTCAGAGCCTTGGCACGCTACGCCGACGCGCTCGATGCGGATGTGATCGCGCTGCAGGAAGTCGATGGCCCCAAGGCCGCGCGCCGTGTATTCCGCAACCACGACTTCTGCTTCACGCGCCGCGCCGGCGTGCAGAACACCGGGTTTGCGATTCGCAAGGGGATCCCGCATCGCTGCGGCGAAGATTTCACCGCACTGTCGCTTGAGGATCGCGTGCGTCGCGGCGCCGAGCTGATCGTTTATCCAGGCAGCGTCCGCGAGTTCCGATTGCTCTCGGTACACCTCAAAGCCGGCTGCCCACGCCGACCGCTCGACAGCTCTGGTCGGGATTGCGCGACGCTCGCCCGTCAGGTGCCAGAGCTCGAACGCTGGATCGACGATCAGGCCGCAGCCGGCCGGCGCTTCGGCGTGCTCGGCGATTTCAATCACGATCTGCTCGCCTTCGACGGACCCGCGCGTAACGAGCAGGGTCAACTGCGCAACTTTTGGGCGGAGATCGATGACGGCACACCCGCCGGTGCGGATCTGCTCAATGTCGCCGAGGGACAAGCCTTCGTGAACTGCGCGCCATCACAGAACTATCGCAGCTACATCGATTTCGTGGTGCTCGGCGCCGCGCTCGCCGAGTGGCGCGTGCCGAATTCCTTCGTGCGTGTGACCTACGAAGCCGACGACGCCCGTCAGCGCAAACTCGCTGATCACTGCCCGGTTGGTGTTGACCTGCGACTGCCCTCACGGTGACCGCCATGCTCGACCTACTCATCGAAGGCGCCACGGTCATCGACGGCACGGGTGCGCCGGCGCGCTCGGCGGATGTCGGTATCGAGGGTGGCGTGATTCGCGAAGTGGGCCGAATCACCACCTCGGCACATCAAAGAATTTCTGCTACCGGTGCTTGGCTGACGCCGGGCTTCGTCGATCTGCACACTCACTACGACGGTCAGGCAAGCTGGGATCAGACCTTCGACCCGAGCATCCGACATGGCGTGACCACGCTGATGTTCGGCAACTGCGGCGTCGGCTTCGCGCCGCTTGCGCCCGGCGACCGCCAGCAGGCGATCGACGGCTTGCTCGCCCTGATGGAGGGTGTCGAGGACATTCCGGGCGCCGCACTCGCCGAGGGCGTGAGCTTCGATTGGCAAAGTTTTCCCGAGTACATGGCGGCTCTCGAACGTATGCCGCACAGCCTCGACTTTCTGGTGCAAGTGCCGCACGACCCGCTGCGCATGGCGGTGATGGGCGAGCGTGCCATTGCGCAGGAGACCGCCACGACCGACGACGTCGCCGCGATGCAGGCGCTGCTCCGCGAGGCGCTGCAAGCCGGTGCGGCAGGGTTTTCCACGGGGCGTACCGATAACCACCGCACCACCGCCGGCCTCGCCACACCGGCCTCCGAAGCGGCCGCCGCCGAACTTGCAGGGCTCGCTGCAGTCTTTCGTGATCTCGATCACGGCGTGCTGCAGATCGTCAGCGACTTCAATCTGCTGCAGGGACCCGCGGGCTTCGATGCAGAGTTCGATCTCGTCGAGTTACTGGCGCGCGAGAGCACTCGACCGCTTTCGATGACCTGGCTGCAGCGCGATCCTGGCGGCGAGCAATGGCGCGCCATCCGCGATCGAGTCGATGCGGCCGTCGCTCGCGGCCTGCCCTTGTCGCTGCAGGCGAGCCCGCGCGGTATCGGCGTGATGCTTGGCCTCGACACCATGTTTCACCCGCTGATGGGTTTTCCGGGCTACATCGAAGTGGCGGCTTTGCCGCGAGCCGAACGCGCGGCAGCGCTGCGCGATCCAACGCGCAAGGCACGCATCCTGACAGAGAAATCCGGGCGTCTTGCCGGCGACGGCAGCTCGATCCCGCCGATCGTCGATCTGATGCTGGCGCGCCTCGAAATGATTTCGGCACGCATGTTCCCGCTACTCAGCGACGCACACGGCACTGCGGCCGAGGTCGATTACGAACCGCCGGTGAGCCGCAGTTTCTTTGTTCTCGCGAAGCAGCGTGGCTGCAGCGCACTCGAAGCAATCTACGATTTTCTGGTCGCAGGCGATGGCAGTCAGTTGATCCATTTCCCGATCTTCAATTACAACGACGGCTCCCTCGCCGTGGTGCGCGAGATGCTCGAGCATCCGCGCGTGCTCTACGGCCTGTCGGATGCCGGCGCGCACGTCGGCACGATCTGCGATGCAAGCTCCTCGACCTTCATGCTGAGTCACTGGGTGCGCGATCGCGCCGAAGGACGTCTGTCCGCCGAACGCGCCATCGAGATGCTGACGAGCCGCAATGCGCGCCACCTCGGACTGCGCGACCGCGGCGTCATTGCCCCTGGCCTGCGGGCGGATTTGAATCTGCTCGATCCGGCGCGCATCGCACCGGCTGTCCCGCACATCGTGCGTGATTTGCCGGCGGGCGGTCGCCGCCTGATGCAGGAGTCACGCGGCTATCTCGGTACCTGGGTCGCGGGTCAGGCGGTGATCCGCGACGGCACGATCACGGCGAACCGGCCCGGCCGACTGGTCCGCCTCGGCGCGCCCGCGCGGCGGCCGACTCACCAGGGAATCGGCTTGCCGTCGTAATTGATCGCTTGGGCGTTGTTTTCGAGCGTCATGGCGTCGATGACCTTGATCATGCCCGCGACGCTCTCCTCAGGCGTGATGCCGCGGCCCCGAAACCCCGAAGCCCGCAGCAGATCGGTTTCGACCATGCCGGGTGCAATCAGGCCAACCACGATGCCCTCGGCACGCCAGTCAGCCGCCAGCGCCCGAAAACCGATGTTGAGCGCGGCCTTGCTCGCGCGATAGGCATAGAAATCGCCACGCCTTGCGGTGAGCTCGGAGGAACCAAGGCCGCTCGTCATGCCAAACACCTTGCGGGTCTTGCCGGCGAGCAGATGCGCCTTGAAGGCGTCGGCTACCTTGAGCGCACCAAACGTGTTGGCGTTGATCACGTCGAGGAACTCTGTCTGATCGAGCGAACCGGCGCGTTGCTTGTCCACATCCCCCAAGGTGCCGGCGTTGTTGATGATGATGTCGATCGGTTTGCCGCGGTACTTGTTGGCGAGCGCCTCGATTGCGGCCACATCGGTGACATCCAGTCGCTCGATGCGCACGGATTTGAACTCGCTCGCCAACGCCCGTAGTTCTGTCGCGGTGTCTGGGTTGCGTGCCGTCGCGATGACCTCATCGCCCCGCGCCGCATATTGGCGAACGAACTCCAGACCGATACCGCGGTTGGTGCCGGTCACGAGCACCGTCGCCGCACCGGCGAGGGGCAGCGTCAGTGATGCGACAAGCACACCGGCGAGCACCGCGATCAGCACAGAGGGGATAGAAGGCTTTTTCACGGCGGCTCTCCCCGCCCCAACGGCGGCCAATTCCCCCTATAATACGGAGTTTACCCGGGCCCTGCCCCTCCCAAGGGCGCCAAGGCACGGATCATTTGCCCGAAAACCTTACTGACAGACGGAACCTGCCATGCCCCGTACAACCCCGCTGGCCGACATTCGCAACATCGGCATCATTGCCCACGTCGACGCCGGCAAGACCACCACCACCGAACGCATCCTGTACTACACGGGGCGCAAGCACACCATCGTCGACGTGCATGACACCAAGGACCTCAAGTCCTCGACCACGACCGACTACCTGGAGCAGGAACAGAAGCGCGGTATCACCATTCAATCGGCGGCCGTCTCCACGTTCTGGCGCAAGAAAAAGATCAATGTCATCGACACCCCGGGGCACGTCGACTTCACCATCGAAGTGAATCGCTCGCTGCGTGTGCTCGACGGTGCGGTCGTGGTGTTCGACGGCGTGGCGGGCGTTGAGCCGCAGTCCGAAACCAACTGGCGTCTCGCCGACAACTACGGCGTGCCGCGCATTTGCTACGTCAACAAAATGGACCGCAGCGGCGCCTCGTTCACGCGTTGCGTCGACATGATCAAGAAACGTCTCGGCGCACGTCCGCTGCCGGTGCAGCTGCCGATCGGCTCCGAGGACAACTTCAAGGGCATGATCGATCTTGTGCACATGAAAGCACTGGTCTGGGATTCGGATGATCGCGATGCCAAGCCGGCCGAACTCGAAATCACGCCCGATATCGTCGACAATCTCGGCATCACCGTGCCTAGCGATCGTCAACTGCTCGGCAAGATCGCCGATTACCGCAAGGAACTCGTCGACACCTGCCTCGAGATGGATGACGCGGCGATGGAAGCGTTCCTGCTCGAAGAAAAAGATCCCTCCTCGGAAACCCTTATTGCGTGTCTGCGCAAGGGCACGGTAAGCGGTGCGTTCAATCCGGTGCTCTGCGGTTCCTCCTACAAAAATAAGGGTGTTACGCAGGTGCTCGACGCCGTCGTCGATTACCTCCCCGCACCGACCGACGTCGCGGCCATCAACACCGTTGATGCCGACGGCAATCCGATCGGCGAGCGCATTTGCTCGGACGATGAACCCTTCGCTGCACTCGCCTTCAAGGTCATCAACGACGCGTATGGCGCGCTTACCTTCGTGCGCGTTTACTCCGGCGTGCTCACCAAAGGCATGTCGGTCACGAACACCACGCGCGGCAAGCGCGAAAAAATCGGCCGCATGGTCGAGATGTTCGCCAAAGAAGCCAATGCGATCGAAGAAGCGCGTGCCGGCGACATCATCGCGCTGGTCTCGCTCGCCGAAACCGATACCGGCGATACGCTGTGCGACTCCGAGCATCCGGTGGTACTCGAGCGCATGCGCTTCCCCGAACCCGTCATCAGCGTCTCGGTGCAACCGAAGTCCAAGGGTGAACTCGAGAAGTTCAGCGCTGCGCTCGGCAAGATGGTTCGTGCCGACCCCTCGCTGCGTCTCGAGACCGATCGCGAAACTGGTCAGACGATCCTGCGCGGCATGGGCGAGTTGCACCTCGATGTGACGCTCGATCGCATGCGCACCGAATTCAATGTCGAGGGCATCATGGGCGAGCCTCAAGTCGCCTACCGTGAAGCCTTCACCAAGCCGGTCGAGCAGCAGTACGTCCACAAGAAGCAGACCGGTGGCGCCGGTCAGTTCGCCGAAGTATGGATCAAGTTCGAGCCGCTCGAGCGCGGCAAGGGTTTCGAGTTCGTCGATGCGACGGTTGGCGGCTCGGTGCCGCGCGAGTACGTCCCCTCGGTCGAGAAAGGCCTGAAAATGCAGCTCGAAGAGGGCGTGCTCGCCAAGTTCCCGACCGTGGACTTCCGCGCCACGCTGTTCGACGGTAGCTACCACGACGTCGACTCAAACGCCCTCACCTTCGAAATCGCTGGCAAGGCCTGCTTCCGCGAAGCCATTCCCAAGGCGGGTCCGGTGCTGCTCGAGCCCGTCATGAAGGTCGAGGTGGTCACGCCGGGCGATTACCTTGGCGATGTGATCGGCGACATCAATCGTCGTCGCGGCTCGATTCAGGATCAGCTCGAACGCGGTACCAGCATTGCGGTGGTGGCGACGGTGCCGCTGTCCGAAATGTTCGGCTACATCGGTCAGCTGCGCGCCATGTCGAGTGGTCGTGCGTCCTACACCATGGAGTTCTCGCACTACGATCTCGTGCCGCGCAACGTCGCTGAAAAGGTCATCGAAGAGACCAACAAGCCGAAAAAGTAAGGTCCACCGACCCGACTTCCCGTCGATCAAAACCGGCCGCATTCCATCGGGGTGCGGCCGGTTTTTTTGTATAGTCGACGGGTGTCTACCGCCGCCTCAAACACAGGCCAGGATCTCGGCGCGCCCGCGTACCGCTGGTACGTGCTGCTCACGCTGACTTTCGTCTATACCCTCAACTTCATCGACCGCGCGCTGCTCGCGGTACTCGCTCAGCCCATCATCACCGAATTCGGCCTGACGGACACCGAGCTTGGCTTTCTGGCTGGTCCGCCGTTTGCGCTGTTCTACGCCCTGATGGGCATCCCGATCGCGCTTGCCGCCGATCGATACAACCGGGTCGCGATCATGGCGTTCTGCATCGCGCTTTGGTCGCTGATGACGGCGTTGTGCGGTCTCGCCACCGGATTTCTCTTTCTGCTGATCGCGCGCATCGGGGTGGCCATCGGCGAAGCCGGCAGCAACCCGCCCTCCAATTCGATCATCGCCGATTACTATCGTCCCGCGGCGCGCTCCAAAGCCCTCGGCATCTATTCAACCGGCGTGATGCTGGGCAACGCGCTCGCGTTCCTCATCGGCGGGCCGCTCGGCCAACTGCCCGATGACACCGTACGCGCATTGCTCGAGATCGTCGCACTCGGTCATCTGCCCGACACCCTTGGCTGGGGCAAAGATTTCGGGTGGCGCTTTGCTTTCATTGCGCTGGGAGTTCCTGGTGTACTGGTCGGTCTCATTGTACTGCTGACAGTGCGCGAGCCGCCGCGTGGCTATTCGGATCCACCGGGGCTCGCGACCGTCGATCGCAGCGGGGTCGGTGAGACCTTCAGGCTGTTGGCCCGCTGCCGCGCCTTCTGGTTCATGACCGCGGCGGTCTCGCTCATCGCCATGGTGGGCTATGGCCACGCCTCGTTTCAGGCAGCAATGATGCAGCGCCTGCATGGTCTTTCGCCGGGCGAGTTCGCGGTGCGCTTTGGCTTGCCGCTGAGCGTGGCGGGAGCACTCGGGACACTTGGCGCAGGCTACCTCACTGAACAGCTGATCCGTCGCTCGGTACGCTGGCTCGCGCTGTTACCTGCGCTCTGCGTGTCGCTCTCAGTGCCACTCTATATCTTTGCCTTTCATCAGCCCGGCGACCGCCTCGATCTTGCGCTCGCCTGCTGGCTCGCGGCGATGATGTTGCACTACGTTTATCTGGGTGCGCAGTACACCATCGGTCAGGGCGTGGTGCCCCAGCACTCTCGAGCCTCGGCAATCGCGATCATGCTGTTCATCATCGCGATAGTCGGCAACGGGCTTGGCCCGCAGATCGTAGGACTGCTGAGCGACAGCTTCATTCAGATGGCACTCGATGATCGCGGCCTTGCCGGAGTCATCGATGCCGCGGCCTGCAATCCGAAGGCTGCCGCCGCGTTGCCGCTCGAGCAACAAAGAATTTGCGCCATCGTCTATGGCGAAGGGCTGCGCAACTCCATGAGCTTGATGTCGATCATGCTCTGGCCTGCGGCTTGGTGCTTCTGGGTCTGCTCGAAGTCGCTCGACCGCGAGCTGCTCGCCCGCTAGTCGCGGGCTATGCGAAAACCGACATCCTGCCAGGCAGAGGCTGGCGCCTCGAGATCAATACGGTCGCGTGCGGCACTGCGAATATCGAAAGGCCGTGATCGCCACGATCCGCCGCGCACCACCCGGAGCGGACAGGACGACCACACCCAAGCCCGCTCGTCGGCGGGGCGACCCTTGTAGTTTGCGGTAAAACAGTCGGCGAGCAGTTCGCGCACGTTGCCGTGCATATCGTGAAACCCCCAAGGGTTCGCGGAGAATCGACCGACCGGTGCGATGGCAGGGTAACCATCGCTGCACCGCGCCCACGG
>JBILGD010000096.1:0-9885 GCA_044351225.1 Steroidobacteraceae bacterium | reverse complement strand
CGGTGGCGTTCGGCATCGGTCGGTTCGTACCGCGAATCTCCGCGCCCGTCATGCGTGCGAACAATTCGAGGTAATGACCGAAGTTGGTCAGCAGGATGTGTTGGCCGAAATCCTCCAGCGCCGAGCCCGTATAGCGTGGCAACCAGTTATCGACGATATCTTTCTTGGTTTTCATGCCGGCAAACGTTAGCACGGCACTGACAGAAAACCGTATAAAATCCGTCGCCGTGAATTTCGATTTGCAGCCGACTCTGGTCGGCGAGACGCTACTGCTTCGACCGCTCGTGCGGTCCGATTTCGAAGCCCTGTATGCGGTCGCAGCAGATCCGCTGGTGTGGGAACAGCATCCGGCCAGAGATCGTTGGCAGTTACCGGTGTTCACGGAGCTTTTTGAGCGCCTGCTCGCGGGCGGCGGCGGTCTGGTCGTGATCGAGCGCGCGAGCGGCCAGGTCATCGGCAGTTCGAGTTACTACGAGTTCGATGCCGACGCGCGCAGCGTCGTCATCGGCTACACCTTTCTCGCCCGTCGCTGCTGGGGAGGGTCGGTCAATACAGAGCTCAAGTCACTCATGCTCGCGCATGCCTTCCATCAAGTCGATCGCGTCTGGTTTCATGTCGGCACCACGAATTTCCGTTCGCAACGCGCGATGCTGAAAGTCGGCGCATTACTCAGTCATCAGGCCGTGCGGGAAAGTGGCGGCGTCACGTCTGCCTTCCTGCACTATTTCATTGATCGACCCGCAGGGCAGACCCCATGAATCTCTGGACTTATCGCCGACGATTTCGCATCGACGGTATCGAGCATCGGGTCGATATCGCTACCGGTCTCAAGACGGTCGAGTCGAAGGTGCTGCGCGATGGTACGACACTCGCCCGCGACTTCACCGACGTCATGACGCCAGGCGGGCAGCGCAATCACCAGTTGGTCTTTGCGCTGCAGGATGGACGAGCGGTGGAGATCGAGGTCGGCTATATCAGCTGGGTCTCGATCGGCATCGCCGTCAAGGTCGATGGCAAACTGATTCACGAGAGCCATCCCGGCAAGACCATTCGTTTTCCGGATGTCCCGCAGGGCGATCCCGAGAAGCTCGCGCGTCAGCAGGCCGAGCAGTCGGCCCAGTGGCAGCGCAACAAATATTCTTTCTTTGTCGATATCGGTCTCGGTGCGCTGTTCTTCGTGCTCGCCAAGGTCACCGATGACCTGACTTTTGCGGCACTTGCGACGGCGGGCGCGGGTCTTGCCGTAGTGGTGGTTCAGCGCTTCGTGAAGGTCGATCTGCTGGGCGGCCTCGCCATGTTCGGTGTCGCCATGTTGCTGATCTCGGCCGGGTTCTCGTGGTTTTTCGAAGACGACTGGGCCGTCAAGATGAAGAGCACCATCCTCGGTGTCTTCGTCGCCACGCTGACACTCAGCGACGCCGCATTAAATCGGGGTCGTTATTTTGGCGGTCGTCTGCTGCGCTACATGCCGCAGCCACTCGATGCGCAGCGATTGGCGGCAGGCCTCGGTGGGCTGGGGCTCGTCATGGCAGCGGTGAACTGGGTATTTGCCGAGTTCACCTCCAAGGACACCTGGCTTTATTACACGAGCTTCGGCGATTTTTTGTTATCGGTAGTGCTGATGTTCGCGGTATTGCACTACGCGCGCATTGATCGTGCGGACTGATGGCACGTCGCGATCCGCCTCGCCGGATCAGCCCCGCCATCCCTTGCGCAGCAAGGCGACGACCTTGCGGCCGCCGTTGCGACCGAGATAGTCGAGGATGAAGCCGCGCAACTCCTCGCTGGCTTCGGCGGGGAGCTGGATTTTTTCCATGACGGCACCCATGCCCTGCAAAGATTTGGGCAGTGCTCCAGAGACGACATTTGCGGCCTGAAAGATCAGGCGTTCGGCGCCGGGTAAAAATTTGGCGACTTCGGCGAACTCGAGTGCGGGCAGGGCTTCGCGGGCGATATGCAGCAAGGCGCCTGCGCCGGCAACGGCTTTGGTGACAGGGATCTCGAGCGCGAAGCCGGCTTCGCGCACCAACTCGTCGACGCCGCCTGCCAGTTGGGCCGCCGCGGGTTTTGCAAGCAGGAGCGCCGCCGGTGCTGCGCAAAGGCCTGACTGAAGGAAGTTCCGCCGATTCATTGGTGTTCCACCCGCCCCTGGACTTTCGCTTGGCGAACACGCTAGCGAATATTCTCAGCTATACCATGACAAAAATATCCGCTTTGATACAGGACTGAATCGACCTGTATTTTTGGGTGTAGGGCGGGCGGGTCAGTCCGTCCGGTCAGGGCGGAAAGCCAACCTCGCCGGCGACGCGCACGGCCACCTCACCGCCGATCCAGAAGGTCTCCCCGACCCGTTCGATCTCGACCCGGCCGCGGCGCTTCAAGGCTGTGCCTTGCGAGACCGTGAACTTTGGCGGCGCTTGCCCGGTGCGGATCAGCCATAGGGCGAGACCGGCGTTCAGACTGCCGGTGACGGGATCCTCAGGCACGCCGAGCCCCGGAACGAAGGCGCGCACCTCGAATAGCGTCTCGGCGCCCGCAGGTTGCGGTCCGACCACGCCGAGTTTCAGATCGCGCAGGATGGCCATGTCCGGTTGCAGCCCAAGGACCTGCTCGGCAGATCCAAGCATGACCGCGCACCAGCCTGGGCCGTTGTCGATCCATTGATGACCAAGGATGTCGACTCGCGGGATACCGAGGCCTGCGGCGATGGTCATCAGCGTTTGTTCATCCAGCAGGCCACTGCGGCGCAGTGGCGGTGCCGCGAACGCAAATCGGTTGCCATCGACCTTCACACGGACCAAACCGACCCCGCATTCTTGCACCAGCTCGCCGGTCCGACGGAGCTTGCCACCGGCGGCGAGCCAGGCGCAGGCGCTACCCAGCGTGGGATGTCCGGCGAAAGGTAACTCATTGTTGGGCGTGAAGATGCGGACCCGGTAGTCCGCCTCGGGCGAGGTCGGCTTCATCAGGAAAGTGGTTTCCGACAGGTTGGTCCAGCGTGCGAAGGCGGCCATCTGCAGCCACGAAAACTCGTCGGCCTCGTGCACCACGGCGAGCGGATTGCCGAGAAAGTGTTCTGCGGAGAACACGTCGAGTTGATGGAAGCGGCGGACGCGTGACATGGCGGCTTTGTGTGTGCAGGGTCGTGACGGCCTGATGATCAGGACATATAGTGAAATACACCACCCAAGGATTTGTCATGCCCCGAATCATTGCCGTCTTCTCTTTGGTCATCCTGTCACTCATTGCGCTCGGTCAACCTGCGGCCCATGGCGCGAGCGAAGCCACGCGCAGCAAAAGTTTTGCCGCCGGACCCATTGCCTCGATTTCCCTCAAGGCCGCAGTGGGCGGCGTGCGTATCGAGCAGGGTCGGGGTGATGACCTCGAGGTGCGCGTGGCCCTCAAGGCCAAGCGCACCACGGGGATCTTTAGTGCCTTGCCTGATGTATCGACGCTCGACATCAGCGCAACGACCCGCGGTGACGAGTTATCCCTGGAAGTTGACGCCAAGAATATCGAAGAGCAGTGGCTCATCCGTCTGCCCAGGAAATCGCTCTCGGGGATCGAGATCACGCTCGGCGTCGGTGACGTCAGCGTCTCGGCGCCGGCCGGACGCTTCGACATCGATGTCGGCGTCGGTGATGCGACGATCAACATTCCGAGCGGCGCGATCGCGGTCACGGTTGGCACCGGCGATGCACGCATCACCACCCGTTTGGCGGACGCCGGCGCGATCAAAGGCAAGACTGGTGTGGGCAGCGCTGAACTGAGCGGATTGCAGGGCACCGTGAAGAGCAGTCGAGTGGGAGGAAACGTCACCGGGCAGGGTCAGGGGACTCAACCCATCGAGGCTACCGTGGGCGTCGGTGATCTCTCGATCACGTTGATCGAATGAGTTGCACGATCTGCGCCGCGAGCGCTGCATAACTGTGCGCGGACGGATGAAAGCCATCCGCCGCAAATTCTTCGGCGGCTGGCTGACGTTCGATCGGCAGATAGCGACACCGTTCGCGCAAGGCGAGATGTTGGCGAATACGTCGATCGAAGTAGCGCGCTCGACTACCGAGCACCTGACGCAGCGGTGCAGGCAGCGCCGGAAATGCATCAAGCGGTGGAACGCCGAGCATCACGATCATCGCCAACGGATGTTTTTCGAGCAGGTCGTCGACCAGCCGATCGACGGCGCCAAGCCAGTCGCGTACGCCGATCAGGCCGGTGATGTCGTTGACGCCAGCCGAAAAAAGAATGATCGCTACCCTGTCATCTTTTGGCAGTTGTGCGGCCATGCGACCGATGCGCTCCGTGGTCGCACCGATGCGGCCGAGTGCATGCCACTCGACGCCTTGATTTGTCTCGCCGCTCCAGCATTGGGCGAGTTGTCCTGTCAGGGTTTGTTGCGGTGAGTCCGCGCCGACGCCTGCGATGATCGAGTCGCCGATACCGACGATGCGTATCCGTGGCTCGCTACCGACATTGCCCGACAGCGGGCCCTCTGGTGCGCTGAAGCGCCGCGCCGTGGCTCGGGTCCACAGTGCCTGAGGCAGCACGAACGGCAGCGACAACCAAAAGGCAATGTTCCGCATAGGCGGTCATCATACGCAACCCAGGTTTTTTGCGATTGCCCCGGAAAGCGTCTCACCGACAACAATGCGCTGCTCGATGGCGAGGCCATCAACTATTCCGAGCAGACTTTTCCGCTGCAAAGCGCCTCGCGAGTGGACGCTTCGGCGTGCTGAACGGTCCGTCCATGCAGGAGACGGTCGACGCCTATCTGCGTCTGTCATCCGTACGCGAGAAACTGCTGAGCGGCGATCTCATTCCCGCGACCGATCGGCTCATCCTGCGCGTGGCAGACTACGAGGAAATCCTGCTGGAAATGCGCCGACTCAATTGCGAGGCGGCCCGTCTGTTGCAGGAGCAGTCGGTCACCTCTTAAACTGCAAGCCGGCGCGGGCGTAGTTCAATGGTAGAACTGTAGCTTCCCAAGCTACTAACGTGGGTTCGATTCCCATCGCCCGCTCCACTTTCTTTTCCGTGGAATCCTTCGTCTCTCGCGTGATTACACAATTCACTCACCGATGCTGACTCTGTGCCGACTGGGCGGGTAGAGCGTGGAATCGCATCGTCAGTCAACCCAGTTATCGCACCGGCTCCTTAAAAAAAGTAGCGACTTGCGTCGGGTCTCTAGAAGCTACTGATGTGGGTAGGCAACTGCGCGGACTGCGGGGGCAATACGGTACTACCCGCTCAGATCAATGAGCAGAGATCGAAGCTTCCGATCAAGATCGTTATCGGTATTGCATGCGCCCTCGCAGATAATTCTTCGATCTTTGAAGCGAGACACCGTTATCTCGAGGGTCCGCAGTGCTTGTCGTGCGTCAATTTCGGCGGTTGCTTTCTCGGACCGAATTTCGAGGCGCAGTTGACCCGCCGTTCGTCGGGAGACAATTGTCGATATCTTGACGCTGGGGTGATTCCGGGTAAGGGATGCCCAGCGTGATTCAACACGCTCAAGGAAAGACGATTCCATAACAATCTCCCACAACGTCAAAAGTTAGCGTTTCTCATGGCTAGGGATATCCGAAGAAAGAACAACGGCGCTCACCTCGCTCAACAATACCGCCAAGTCACAAACCGATGACTACATCGAACATCCCCATTGGATACGCAATATTAGCCTCCCATGCTCTTTCGCAATGGCTGCGCCACGCTGCTGTGTCCAATCTGGAGTAATTGACCTGGCGCGACGCGAGCCACGCGCTGAACTCAGGCACAGATACTCTGACGAGTTGATATAAGCCATCGAGATCATCAGACTTCCGCGCACGAACTCGGAAGTGGCTCATGCGTTACATCCTATCTGCAATGCTGACGGTCGTCGGGATCATCCATCTGTTGCCCCTATCCGGTGTGCTAAGTGTCTCCCGCCTTCAAGCGCTGTACGGAGTTGCAATTGCCGATCCTAATCTTGAGATCTTGATGCGTCATCGGGCGGTCCTCTTTGGGATACTCGGCGCATTCCAAATTTACGCGGCGTTTCGTCCTGTATTACAACTCGCCGCTTTGATTGCGGGCACTATTAGTGTCATTTCTTTCTTGGTAATCACGGGAATGGTCGGCGGCTACAGCGTAGGTATCGCTCGAGTCGTGACTGCGGATATCATTGCGGTCGTTTGTTTGCTGATCGGTGCGTTCGCTTACTGGAGGGATCGTGCGACGATCGGGGTGAACGAATGACCGAGTCCTGGGTTGTGATATTTACCAGCACTCGAACGTCCCAAGATGCCGACGGGTATCGCGCCATGGCAGCGCAAATGGAGGCACTAGCTCATGCACAACCCGGCTTTATCTCCATGCAGAGCGTTCGCGGCGATGACGGCGTAGGGATCACCGTCTGCTACTGGGACTCCGAGCAATCGATCGCCGCTTGGAAGAGCAATGTCGATCATGCAGCAGCTCAGCAGCACGGGAAAAGCACTTGGTACTCCGACTACAGCGTGACCATCGCTAAAGTCGAACGGCAGTATGGGAACAGCAGCCCTAAAAATACCAAGAACGAGTCTCAGCATTACTTGTAATCACCCCACAGCACACCTAGTAGATCGATTACTCAGTAAGCTTTGATATCCAGGAACCAAGCGGCGGGCGTTCCCAAGCGACTAACGTGGGTTCGCTTCGCATCGTCCGCTCCATCTTGTAAATGAGAAATTTTCGACAATCAGACGTCATGCGCGAGCACTTCATCATTAGAGAATTTCGAAATACCGACGCCGAGGGCGCCGTCTCACTCGTGCTCGGTATCCAGAATGATGAGTACCAACTCAATCTCTCCATCAGCGACCAAAAAGATCTAACGGACATCGATGCGTATTATGGCGCGCGAGGTGGAGCATTCCTGGTAGCGGAGTCTTCTGCGGGCGAAATCGTCGGCACAATCGGTCTGATGCGTTTGCGAGACGATCTCGGTGTGATGAAGAAGTTTTTTGTTGCAGTAGATTACCGAGGGAGGAATCGCGGCGTTGCGAGAGCTCTCTACGAAAGGTTTATAGAGTCTGCAAAAAGCAAAGGCGTGACTCAGGTCATTCTGGATACTCCGTCTGCAGCTGTTCGTTCCCACGCGTTTTATCGTTCCGTTGGGTTCGTGCAAATCGAACGATCTGAACTGCCGATATCGTATGACTTTCCCGAAAGAGACACCTTGTTCTTCCAACTTAAACTATGAATCTGCAGCCGACGATAAATGGGGAGCTCATTCGTATTGCGCCATCAAGCGAGGAAGATCGCGAGGTTCTGTTCGCCGTTGCGAGTGACCGGCTGATCTGGGAACAGCATCCTGCGCATGACCGTTGGCAGCGACCCGTATTCGACGCACTTTTTAATGCGGGAATTGAATCGGGGGGTGCATTGACCGTTCGCGATGTTGCGACGAATGAGGTGATCGGTTCGTCACGCTATTACGCTTGGACGCCAGCGGAGCAACATGTATCGATCGGATGTACCTACCTAGCGCGTCGCTGTTGGGGTGGTACATACAATCACGAGTTGAAGCGGTTGATGCTCCAGCATGCCTTCAACTTCGTCGAACGAGTTTGGTTTCACATTGAGGTGAAGAATCACCGCTCGCGGCGCGCTATTGCCACGGTTGGTGGAAAATTAAGTCACGAAGTTCCGAGCGATCCCTCATTCAACGGATGGGAAACCGCTTACTACTACATCGACCGTTCATCATGGCTGAGAAGGTGATTTGTTCGACTTAGGCAATAAAAGTCTGATCGCTCAATAGACTCGGAACCCTGAAGATTCTTTGCAGTGCAAGAATAAAGACAGCCCAAGTGCGTGAATATCACACTCAGCGCTGCATGGAATGAGCCCAGCGAAATAATGCTATATTCGCATGAGCAGATTTCAGTGGACGTTCACAGAATCGGTGCTTTCATTGCGAAATGTTGCGATGGAGACTGAAAGCCAACGCAATCACTGCTGTTTCGTGATTGCTTAGGGCAAGGGGCGTATCCTTTAAGTTGAGTCGATAGTGTAATTACCCCACAGCACCTCCTCAGAGGCGAACAGCGCATCTAACAGATTGATTACTCAGCATGTCTTGAAATCCCAGAAACATGTGGCGGGCGTTCCCAAGCTACTAACGTGGGTTCGATTCCCATCGCCCGCTCCATCTTCCTCTGTATCGGCTCAACCGTGTGTTGCGGGATTCCATCATTCTCCTCAGCGAGTTACCGATTGCCCCAGATTTGAATCCAGTTTGGAAATCCTCAGTGGGATTTGATTCGTATCCCTGGGGAACCGTTGGCGCTCTCTAAACCAGTCGGCATAGAAGTCGTGTCGGCTTCTGTCTCGCGTAGACCCGATAGAACGCGCATTCGCGTTCGTTCAACTAGACCAGAAAGACAAGTCACTCCGAGGACATGTCAATCGGAAAAGACGAGATTGATAGCGCGTTTTGATGTGCAGATAGCGAGAGTAAATGTCAGATCGAAATGACAGCTTGAGAAGTGATTTGTGCGGAAACACACAAAGCGAGTAACAACATAGTTTTATTTGCGGGGGGGGGGTGTATTACTGTCGACCAGCGTTGAGAAAAAGACTCTCTTAGTAAGACCACATAAAGACAGGAGTCACTAATGCTGGCACTGAAAAACGCATTTTTCGCATCGTTTCCGATCGCAGTACAAAAGTCTTTAGAACGTCATCTGCATCTCCGCGAAGTCAAATGCGGCGATGAGGTCGACTTGTCTGGTCGAAATCGAAGTCTTTACTTCCCGATCACTGCCATTGCTTCGCAGAGTGCAATTGTTAGTAACGGAGAGGGTGTATTCATCCAATTTCTTGGTTTCACTAAAAATATTGGTCTAGTTTATGAGTTGCCTCAGTACGCGATTAAATTTCGTCAGCAATGGTGTTGCGCCGGTTATGCATTCGAAATTCCGGTACAAGCCTTCAAAGAGTTAGTAATGCCTGGGCAAGACCATGCGTTTGGTAGCGCATGGGTAAATATCAATATGCGACGTTTGATGAATAGATTGTATTGCTCAGAACAACATTGTGCACAGCAGCGTCTCGCACGCGTTTTTCTTGAAGCAATGGATGTTACTCACAACAACGAGTTGACTGGATCGACCCATCAAAAGTTTGCCGATCTCCTCGGTACACGACGCGAGACCATTAGCTCGGTCGTTGGCAAGTGGCAAGAGGACGGTATTCTTCAAGCGACACGTGAAAAACTGGTCATTACCAACAGACCGGAGTTAGCGAACGCCGCTTGCTCCTGTTACCAAGAGAGTCGAAAGATCGACCTAGACGGCTTAGCGTTTGTGGCATCAATTTCGTGGCAACTTGAGAAACCGCACCTTGTGCGGACAGATGTAAATCGAACACAAGTCCACGTTCTTGCTTAGGGGGTGGAGTGGTTCATCGAGCTAAGAGTGTTACCCTCTCCTAATTCTGGAGGGATGGTCCCCATGCTGTGTGCAGAGGGCGAACCCCTCTCTGAAAAATCAATAGGGGATGGCGTGCCTCTTGGGCAGGAGCTTTAAAAGCTACTGGTGTGGGTAGGTAACTATGCGGAATCCGACGTAAAACCACTCGGAGCCGGTCAAGGTGGTATGGAAACTATGCCGACTGACCGTCAGAACCGCTGAATTTCCCGATCTATGTCTTGTCTAGAAACCTCAAGTCTCCAAAACGACTCTGTCAGGAAGATGGACAACCCTACGTCACTCGTTGAATCAAACTCGCAGCCGATAACATCATCATCAACTTCAGTCTCGCCCCTATCAGCCGAAGTGAACAACCGATAGCGTTTGCGGTCCCCATTGGTTAAACACAGCGAATGGTCAACTGAGTTCCCATGTAACACCTTTCGGGTTT
>JBILGD010000027.1:0-27664 GCA_044351225.1 Steroidobacteraceae bacterium | reverse complement strand
GGCGGCAGGCGATCACTGCGGGCGGGCTCGGCATCGCGACCTTCGTCCTCTATGTGTTCGTCGGCTGACCTGAGTCGGCTAGACATACACGCGAATCAAAGGACAAAAAAATGAAAAAGTGGTCACTGCGCATTCTCGCTTGGGGTACGGGGTTGATCGCCGTGGCGGCGCTCGGCGCCTCCCTGTGGTTTTGGTTCACTCCGGTCGGCCTCAATAATTACGTCAACAAAATCACCGTGCAGTTGGCGCTCGATTCGCCGCAGATCCTCACCTCGCTCGGTCTGATCGACAACACGCCGCTCGACTTTCACAGCGGCAAACTCGATGAGCAGACCAAGGCCGCCGAGCAACGCTCCCTCGCCAAGCTGCGGCGAGCTCGCGAGGGCTTGAACGACTACGGCCCCGAGGGGCTGGAGGGTCAGGAACTTGTAACCTGGCAAATCACCGCATGGTTTTTCGACGATCTGATTCGACAGGCCGAATTCGAGCACGGCGGTTATCGGGTCAACCAGATTTCGGGGGTCACCGTTGATACCCCGCAGTTCCTCACCGACTCGCATGTGATCAAGAACGAGCGCAGTGTCGAGCGTTATCTGTCGCGGCTGCGCGAGTTCGGTCGCGTGTTGCGCGAGGTCCGCGAGCGCGTCGCGGATGATCGGGCCAATGGCGTCGTCCCGCCCGATTTCGTGATCGACCAGTCGTTGCTCGGGATGCGCAATTTCATCGAAGGTGGTGCCGCAGCCAATCCGCTCGTTACCACGCTTGCGCCAAAACTCGATTCGCTGCCGGATCTTGATGCGCCGCAGCGCGCCCGATATCTGCAGCAGGCCACGCTGCTCGTCGAGAGTGAGGTGATCCCCGGCTACCAGGCGATGATTGCTCTCTTCGAAGACCTGCGCAAAGAAGCGACCAACGACGCCGGCATCTGGCGAATTCCACAGGGCGAAGCCATCTATGAGGCTGCCCTGCGTTCGAACACCACCACCATGATGACGGCCGATGAGATCCACGCCCTCGGTCTCGCCGAGGTGGCAAGGCTCGAGACGGAGATGCTCGCGATCCTCGATGCACAAGGGCTGCGCGAAGGCACGCTGGCCGAGCGCATCGCCAAGCTGAACACCGACCCCATGCAGCTTTTTCCGAATACCGACGAGGGTCGGCGGTCAATGATTGCGTATCTCAAGGAAATCGATGCGCGCATCATGAGTATGGCGCCGCGCTATTTCGCGACGATCCCGCCGCAGGCGCTTGAAATCGTGCGGGTGCCGCCGTTTTCTCAGGACTCTGCGCCGGGTGGCTACTACAGCGCGCCCGCCCTCGATGGCTCGCGTCCCGGGCGCTTCTATATCAATCAGAAAGATACCGCCGACAACCCGCGGTGGACGCTGGCGACGCTGATGGTCCACGAGGGTTCGCCCGGACATCACTTCCAGTTGAGCGCCGCACAATTGATTGAAGGCGTGCCGCTGCTGCGCAAGGTCTTGCCGTTCAATGCCTATGCCGAAGGCTGGGCGCTCTATGCAGAACGGATCGCCAAGACCGACTTGGGTGTGTACGACAACGATCCGCTCGGCGATCTTGGTCGTCTGCAGGCCGAGATGTTCCGGGCCGTGCGTCTCGTCGTCGATACGGGGCTGCACGCCCGACGCTGGTCACGTGAGCAGTCGATCGACTACATGATCGAGAAGACCGGCATGTCCGCGGCCGACGTGACTCGCGAAATCGAACGCTATGTCGTTTGGCCGGGACAAGCTACCGGCTACAAAGTCGGGCAGTTGGCCATCCTGAAAATGCGCGAGCGCGCCGAGCGCGAGCTCGGAGAGCGCTTCGACATCAAGGGCTTTCACGAGGTGGTATTGATGAACGGCGCCATGCCGCTCGCCACGCTCGATGAGTTGGTCAGTCAGTGGATCAAATCGGTGCCTTAAGCAGGTCTTGGGGAGTCTTCGTTGACGCGGGTCGAGTATGATTTCGGCCACCTTCATGCTGACCCAAGGGTGTCCTGATGCGAGCCTTGCCGAACGGAATTCTGCCGATGTTGGCGCTCTGCGTTCTCGGCGGCGTCTTGCCGTTGCGCGCAGCCGAGTATGTGGCTGCGCAAGGGCGGGTGATCGACTCCGCCGACGATTTTGCGGTGTTGCCTTCGCGGGCACGCGTGGAGGTCGAGAACCGCCTGGTACGCGAGCGACTCGAGAGTTTGCTGCCGAGGTTGATGGCCGAGGCCGGACTCGATATGTGGCTTGTGATCAACCGCGAATATGCCGAGGACCCGGTGTATTTCACGCTCGTACCGCAGCCGAGTTTCGCGGCGCGCCGCACCACCATGCTGGTGTTTTATCGCAAGGCCGACGGCAGCGTCGAGCGGCTCTCCGTGAACCGCTACCCACTCGGCGAGCCCTACGAGTCGGCGTGGGCCGGGGGTGATCTCGAGGCGCAATGGAAGGCCCTCGGCGAGGTAATCGTCAGTCGCAACCCGCAGCGCATCGGTGTCAACGTATCGCGCGACTGGCCGGTGGCCGACGGTCTGACAGTCGCCCTGAATGCGCGCTTGCGCGAGGTGTTGCCGGCGCAGTACGCCGAGCGGCTCGTGCCTGCCGAGAAGCTGGTCGTGCGCTGGCTCGAGACGCGCACTGCCGCTGAGCTTGCGGTCTATCCGCAGATCGTGGCGATCGCGCGTGGCGTGATCGCCGAGGCTTTCAGCACCCGCGTCATCACGCCCGGCGTGACCACGACACAGGATGTCGCCTGGCATATCCGTCACCGTTTCGAGTCTCTCGGTTTGCCGATTTGGTTTTTTCCGGATGTGAATCGGCAGCGACAGGGCGTGGCCTGCGAGCGTGACGCCGCATTCTGCGGGGGCAGCGGGGTCATCGAGCGTGGTGATGTGCTGCACACCGACGTCGGTATCTGTTACCTCAAGCTGTGCTCCGACACTCAGGAAATGGGCTACGTATTGCGTCTCGGCGAGACCGATGTGCCGGCGGGCTTGCAGGCGGCGATGCGCCTTGGCAATCAGTGGCAGGATATTTTGACCGGCAACTTCGTCGCGGGACGCAGCGGCAACGACATCCTCGCCAGAACGCGAGCCGCCGCCGATAAGGCAGGGATTTTCTCCAGCGTGTACACGCATCCGCTCGGTATGTTCGGCCATGCCCCGGGCCCCACCATCGGCATGTGGGACAACCAGAATCCGACACCCGTGCAGGGTGACTGGCCGCTCTTTGCGAATACCGTCTACGCCATCGAGGGCAACATCAAGCACGCCATCCCCGAGTGGGGCGGACAACTGGTGCAGATGAAACTCGAGCAGGACGCGGTGTTCGACGGTCGCGGCGTGACTTACCTCGCCGGACGCCAGACGGTGTGGCATCTGATTCGTTGAGTGTTTTCGCGAGAGATAATGCGGCGGATGCAGGGGGCGATGGGTCTCGCCTCATTGACCTGCTGTCCTCTGCTAATCGAGGGGTCTATTTTCTTTTAACAGAATCAAATCGCCGACCCCCGCCGCCCTTCCAGCCTCCAGATCGCGTTCGCTATCGCCGATCAACAAAGATTTCGCGGGGTCGATTCCGAGATCGCGTATTGCTCTGAGAATCATCCCCGGGGCGGGTTTGCGGCAATCGCACCGTATCGAATATTGGGCCACGGAGCCCTGTGGATGGTGCGGACAGTGATACACCGCATCGATCTTGATGCCATTGGCCGCGAGGGCATCCAGATACTTTTCCGTAAGACGCAGATAGTCGTTTTCGGTGAACATTCCACGCGCGATCCCCGACTGATTGGTGACGATGACTAGCAGGTAGCCATCAGCTATCAATCGATTTAGCAACTCAAAGATACCGGGGGCGAAACAGAAATCTTCCCAGCGACCCACATAGCCGGAGTCAACATTGATCACGCCATCGCGATCAAGAAATGCCGCTTTGCGGAGCGGTGTTGACGATAGTCTCGCGGTCACGTGGTAGGCGAGTGCAGCTTGGCCAGAATTTCGGTTGTCGACAAACCGTCCACCAGATCGAGAATCGCCACGCGACCGCCTGCGGCGATGACAGGGGCCGCTCCAGCGACGGCATCCGCTGAGTAGTCGCCGCCCTTTACGAGCAGACTCGGTAAGGTGTCTCGGTAGAGTGCTTCAGGGGTGTCTTCACTGAACACGGTCAGGTAGTCAACGCACTCGAGCATCGCCAGCACGCTGAGGCGATTAGAGAGTGAGTTGACGGGTCGGGTCGATCCCTTGAGGCGACGCACTGACTCGTCATCGTTGACTGCCACGATCAAGAGGTCACCAAGTTCACGCGCTCGCCTCAGGATATCGACATGTCCGGCATGCAGCACATCGAAGCAGCCATTGGTCATGACGACGGTTTTACCTGCTGCCTTGGCGGATGAGGCGATTTCCGCAAGTGATTCTCGAGCGACAACTTTACGTGCGGTATTCGCCGACGGGTTGGCATCACGTGCACTGCGGATTTCCGCCACCGAGACGGTCGCTGTCCCCGACTTGCCGACGACCAGACCCGCAGCAACGTTCGCCCACTCGACCGCTTGACGAAGCGGCGTCCCTGCGCCGATGGCGGCGGCGAGGGTTGCAACCACGGTATCGCCGGCGCCCGTTACGTCGTAGACCTCTCTGGCCCGGCTTGGCAGATGAAGCGGCGCCGCATTGCCTTCGAGGAGAGTCATCCCGCGTTCACCGCGCGTGATCAATAGGGCTTCGAGGCCGAGCTGTGCTCGCAAGTTGTGGCCGCGCTCAATCAGAATCGAATCACTCGAGCATTCACCGACGATCGCCTCAAATTCGGCAAGATTCGGGGTTATGAGAGTTGCGCCCGAGTAGCGCATGAAGTCATTACCCTTGGGATCAACCAAAACGGGCTGGCGTCGATCACGGGCAAGGCGGATCATCGTCGAGGTTTCAGGGCCAAAGAATCCCTTCGCATAATCGGATAGGACGACAACGTCGGACTGCGCGAGACGCTCAAGGATCAAGCTTTTTTTGAGTTCTGCGTCGACCCTGTGAAAGTCTCTTTCGAAATCGAGTCGCACCAGTTGTTGTCGTCGCGACAAGACACGCAACTTGCGAATGGTCGGTGTACCGGGCACTCGCCGCAGAGTTCGCTCAATACCGCTTGCTTCTAGCTGTCTTTCGAGCTCGGTGGCGGTTACATCGTCACCAACGAGACCGACCAAGGTTGCTTTGGCGCCCAGCGCTGCGATATTCAAGGCGACGTTGGCCGCACCGCCAAGTCGCATCTCCTCGGCATCGATGCGAACGACCGGGACTGGCGCTTCCGGTGAGATTCGCGAAGCGGCCCCTATCCAATAGACGTCCGCCATGACATCGCCCGCTACGAGCACACGGGATCGGGAAAAATCAGGCAAAGAGGTGTTGCTCACCGGCAAGAGCCTCGTGGTACGAGTTCCAGTGCAATCTCGATCTCGGCGCATAGGGTATGGGCTAGGAAGATGTGCGCCTCCTGGATTCTTGCGGTGTCGTCGCTCGGTACAATCAGCGACAGGTCGCACAAGTCGCGGAGCAATCCGCCATCTCTTCCGAGCAATCCGATCCGAGTGATGTTCAATTCCTGTGCCGCCTTGAACGCCTCAATGACATTGGGGGAGTTGCCAGACGTGGTGATGCCGATCAGGCAATCCCCGGGTTTGCCGAGCGCGCGGACTTGTCTCGCAAACACTTGATCGAAGCCGTAGTCGTTGCCGATGCAGGTGAGTGCCGAGGTGTCAGTGGTCAGAGCGAGCGCCGCGAGGGGTCGTCTTTCAGCTCGGAGTCTGCCGGTGAGCTCCGCCGCGATATGCTGGCAGTCAGCCGCAGAGCCTCCGTTTCCGCATAATAGAATCTTGGCGCCGCTACGCAGACACTCCGACAGCGTGACCGCCATCGTTCCGAGCTCGGATCTCAGTGGACGCAAGCGTTCGAACGTTGCGAGATGTGATGACAGGCTTTCGTCGAAAGTATGCATGCCCAACCTTCCGCACTTAGTCTTGGCCGCATTGTAGACCACCGAGGCCCTTATCCTGTCGAGGAGCAGGTTTGAAGCGCTGGCGTTGGGTAAGGTCGGTTTCCTCGGGGCGACGCGCGATCTCCGGGACTGATTGTCGGGACCATTGAGCTGCATGCCACTCAGTTATCCGAACAAGTTCGCTTGGTTCATTGCCGTGTTGGCGATCGTCGGCCTCGCGCTCGTCGTCGGGCGTCTTTTTTCCGTAAATTCAACCGAGGCGATTTCGAAAGCGACGATCTCGAAAGCAGAGAGTCCGCAATTCCTCGGCAGCGCTCGCTGCGCTGAGTGTCATGCCGCGGAGCACGCCGCGTGGCAGGACTCGCAGCATGCGCGCGCCATGCAGCACGCGACGGCGGCGACGGTACTCGGCGATTTCGCCGACACGCGTTTTTCCTACGGTGGTGTGACTTCGCGATTTTTCCGCCGCGACGAGCGGTTCTTCGTGCGCACCGATGGGCCCGACGGACAGCTCGCGGATTTCGAAATCAAATACACCTTCGGTGTCGAGCCGCTGCAGCAATACCTCATTGAGCTGCCGCGGGGGCGCCTGCAGGCGCTGTCGATCGCTTGGGATACGCGGCCGCGCAGCGCCGGCGGGCAGCGCTGGTTTCATCTTTATCCCGAGGATCCGGATCCGGCTGAGCGTATCGACCATCGCGACGCGCTGCACTGGACCAAGTCCGCACAGAACTGGAATTTCATGTGCGCGGACTGCCACTCGACTAACGTACGCAAGGGCTATGAGGCGACGAGCGACACGTTCAATACCACGTGGTCCGATCTTGCCGTCGGTTGCGAGGCCTGTCATGGGCCAGGTTCAGGGCATGTCGCCGCGCCAGCGCTGCCCTATCAAAGAATTGTCGAGGGGCACGTTGCTGCAGAAATGGCGGCCTGTGCCGCCTGTCATTCGCGGCGTGCCCAATACGCAGAGGGGGCGCGCGCTGGCGATCCGTTGATGGATCATTATCTGCCCGCTGTTCTGGCCGAGGAGTTGTACCACCCGGACGGACAGCAACAGGGCGAGGTGTTCGTCTGGGGCTCCTATATCCAGAGCCGCAAGCACGCCGCGGGTGTGACCTGCGGGGCCTGTCATGAGCCGCATACTCAAAAATTGCGCGTGCCGGGCAATGCGGTCTGTACGCAATGCCATACGGCGGCGACGTTCGATGTGCCGGAGCATCATCGTCACGCGCCGGGCAGCGCCGCCGCCGAGTGTGTCAGTTGCCACATGCGCGAGAACACCTACATGGTGATCGACCCGCGACGCGATCACGGCTTTCATGTGCCGCGCCCCGATCTCTCGGCGAAACTCGGCACGCCCAATGCCTGCGCGGATTGTCACGCTGATCGTGATACGCGCTGGGCGGCTGCGGCACTGGCGCGCTGGCACGGTTCGGCGGGCGGCGAGCGCCCACATTTTGCCGAGGCTCTCGCGGCGGGTCGCCGTGGCACGGCCGGTGCCGTGAGTCAGCTACGCGCCGTCATAGACGACAGGACGCAGCCGCCGATGGTGCGGGCGAGTGCGCTCGATTTGCTCGCCCGCTACCCGGGCGACCTCGCCGCCGACACCATTCGTCGCTCGCTCAGTGATCCGGACCCGCAGGTGCGCTATCAGGCATTGCGCGGCTTGCCGCCGGCACCGCCCGCGCAGCTTGCGCGATGGCTCTCGCCCTCGCTCGAGGATGCGGCGCGCGCCAATCGTCACGAAGCAGCTCGTCAGCTTGCGCAGGCCCGAGTCGATCTGCCCGCGTCCGCCGCCGCAAAGCTGAGTGCTGAACTCGCCGATCTCGAGCGCACCCTGCGTCACGATCTCAGTCGCGGCGAGGCTTGGGCCAACCTTGCCAATCTGCAGGCGGATCGCGGCGATCTCGCGGCCGCTGAAGCGTCCTTGCGGTCGGCGATTCGCCTTGAGTCGAGTTTCATTCCGGCGTGGGCAAACCTCGCCGATTTGTTGCGCAGCGCGGGTCGCGAGACCGAGGTGGAGTCCCTGCTGCGCGAGGCCTTGGCACGAAATCCGGGTGCACCCGCGCTGCATGAGTCACTTGGGCTGTCGTTGGTGCGGCAGGGGCGCAAGGCGGCGGCGCTGCGCGAATTCGCCGCGGCGCATGCTGCGGCACCCGAGATACCGCGGTTTCGCTACGTCTATGCGCTTGCTTTGCAGGACGCCGGGCGAGCCGGGGAGGCGCGCCGCCTGCTTGCACAGGGTCTCGAGTTGCGCTTCGATCGTGATCTCGCGCTGGCGCTGGCGGCTTTTGCGCGGGAGGCCGGCGAGTTCGACACTAGCGACAAAATCCTCGCGCAGTGGCGCGCCGTTAATCCGGGTGACCCGGCTTTGCGCAACGTGGCAGAGTAACGCCGATGCCGCCGCCCACCGATGTCGACTACATGCGTGAAGCTTTGACGCTGGCGCGCGCCGCCGCCGAGCGCGGCGAAGTGCCAGTCGGCGCACTGCTGGTGCGTGGCGAGAGCGTGCTCGGCACCGGCGCCAATTGCCCGATTCATACGCATGACCCGACCGCGCACGCCGAGATCGAGGCGCTGCGGGCGGCAGCGCGTCGCTTGGGCGACTACCGGCTTACCGGGGCTACGCTGTATGTGACGCTTGAGCCTTGCATCATGTGCGCTGCAGCGCTCGTGCATGCACGAGTGGCACGCGTCGTCTTCGGTGCCTGGGATCCGAAGGCGGGCGGTGCGGGCAGCATCACCGATGTGTTCGCCATCCGCGAACTGAACCATCGCGTGGACGTTTTCGGCGGAGTGCTGGCGGAGGAGTGCGGTACGCTCCTGAGCGAATTCTTCCGCGCCCGCCGCACATGAAAACCGTCCCCTCGCTCACTTCGGGTTCCATTCCCCGAGTATTGTTTACTTTTGCGTTGCCGATTCTGCTTGGCAACATCCTGCAATCCATCAACGGCTCGATCAACGCGATCTGGATCGGCAAGTTTCTGGGTGGCGCCGCCCTGACCGGCGCCAACAACGCCAACATCGTCATTTTTCTGCTGCTGGGCGCCGTGTTCGGCATCACGATGGCATCCACCATTCTGATCGCACAGCACGTCGGTGCACAGAAACTCGATGAGGCGAAGCGCGTGACAGGCACGAGCGCGACCTTCTTTCTCTCGTTGTCCGTGCTGGTGTCATTGGGTGGTTTCTTTGCCGCTCCATCTATTCTCGTCTGGATGGGGACACCCGCTGATGCGCTCGAGTATGGCATCGCCTATCTGCGGGTCATGTTCGTGGCCCTGCCGGCATCGTTTGCGTTTTTCTTTGTCAATGGTGCGCTGCGCGGTGCCGGGGATTCCAAAACACCGTTTCGTTTCCTGCTGTTGTCGGTGGTGCTCGATATCGCTTTCAACCCGCTCTTCATCTTTGGCTTGGGTCCGCTGCCCGCTCTTGGTATCGCCGGCTCCGCGCTCGCCACACTATTCGCCCAGTCGCTCGCGCTGATGGCGCTGCTCAGACACGTCTATCGGGCGCGCAATCCGCTCGCCATTCACCGTGACGAGACGCGACTGCTGCGCATCGATTGGTCGATCCTGCGCAGTCTCGTGCTCAAGGGCATCCCGATGGGCTTGCAGATGATTGTCATCTCCTCAAGCATGGTGCTCTTCCTGCGTGTGGTGAACCGATTCGGTTCCGATACGGCTGCGGCGTTCGCAGCCGATATGCAGTTGTGGACCTATGTGCAAATGCCGGCGCTCGCGCTGGGTGCCGCCGTCTCGTCCATGGCGGCGCAGAACATCGGCGCCGGACAATGGGCTCGTGTGGCGGATATCGCCAAATACGGGGTGTTGTTCAATCTGCTGCTCACCGGTCTGCCGGTGGCGCTGATCTATCTTGGCGAGGGCGTTGCCATCAGCGTGTTTCTGCCACCCGGCAGTCCCGCCATCGACATCGCCGTGCATGTGAACCACATCATTCTTTGGTCCTATCCGCTGTTTGGCATTTCGATGGTGTTGTCGGGCGTGGTGCGGGCGGCGGGTGCGGTGATGGCGCCACTATTCATTTTGTTGATCGCGCTGCTGATCGTGCGCACTCCGCTCGCCGAGTTTGGCTTCGCGCGTTGGGGCGCTGATGGCGTCTGGTGGAGTTTTACCATCTCGGCGATCGTCGCGGCGCTGCTCTCCTCGGCGTATTACCTTGCCGGTTCCTGGCGCTCGGCGACCATGCGCGCGGACGCAGCGCGCTGAGCGCCATTCTGCGGGAAGCGTTCCTTGAGTAACTCGTAATACTGCTGCACCCGGTCCACTAGCATCTTGGTCTCGAAGCCGCGCGCATAACCGTTCTTGACCTGCAGGTACCAGAATTCTTCGGAGAGCAGCGTGAGGCGCTCGCGCACGTCGAGCCACGCATCGATATTGCCGCCCTGCCTTGCAGTGAGCACTCGTGCATCTTCGAGATGTCCGTAGCCCATGTTGTAGGAGGCGATCGCCATCCACATGCGATCCGGTTCGCGGATGCGCGCAGGGACAGTGCGGTGCAACTCGGCGAGATAGCGCGCTCCAGCCTGAATGTTTTCGCGAGGATCGAACACATCGGTGACGCCGAGTGCGCCCGCCGTGCGCGGCATCAGCATCATCAGGCCACGCGCGCCAAAGGGTGACACGGCTCGCGGCTCCCACATCGACTCCTGATAACCGAGCGCGGCCAATAGCCGCCAGTCGATGCCGGTTTCGGCGGCGGCGGCCTCAAAGTGTTCGCGGAACTCTGGGAGCCGGACCTCGATATCGACAGCCAATTGCGCGGCGTTCGCCCGTGGCAGCGCGGGCGGGCGGGTGAGGGCGTCGATCTCGAGCGTGGGCGGAGGCGCCTTGGCGCGTACCGTCTCGAGAAACTTGTTGGCTTCGGCCAGCAGGTCGCGGCCGTCGCGACGCACCATCCAGTGTAGGCGCCGCAGTTCGGGCATCGCCAGCGCGACTTCCACGCTCGGATGCAGCGCACGTGCGGCGGCGAACTCGCGCCCATCGAGCAGCGCCGCATCGGTGCGACCCGAGGCTACGAGTTCCAGTGGCTCGCGTCCGAGCGCCCGCGGCACGATCACGGGACGCAGCTTGGGCTGTGCGGTTACGGGGCGCTGTGCCAGCCACTCCGCGCCCGCGCTGTCCTCGAGCACGATCAGCCGCAGTGCTGCCAGTTGCTCGAGCGTCTTGGGTCGCGCCTTGGCCTTGTCGTGCACCCAAAAGAGGGGTGATTCCGAATAGGACTGCGAAGGCAGCGCAACTCGACGCCACCCGCTGCTCCAGCCGAGCTGGGCGGCGGCGAGATCCGCGCGTTTCTCGGCGACGGCGCGCCGCAGGCCGGCGTAGTCGGTCTCGACGACCAACACCAAGCGTACGCCGAGTTCGGCGGAGAATTTGGCGGCGAGCTCGTATTCCGGACCTTCGGGGCCCTCCGCGCCGATGAAGTAGGTGGTCGGGCCGTTCAGCGTGGCAACGCGCAATTCACCGCGGTCGCGGATTTCACCGAGGATGCCCGGCCCGCGCGTGCAGCCGGCGATCGTCAGCGCGAGTCCGATGCCGAGCGCGAGCACGGCCCGTTGCAGCAAGCCAAACCCGAAAGGGCTGCGGACTGTCCCGGTTCGAGTCATGTCGGGTAGAATACCCGGCTCCGGAGAGGTACCGAAGTGGTCATAACGGCGCCGACTCGAAATCGGATGGTCGGTTAATCCCGGCACGTGAGTTCGAATCTCACCCTCTCCGCCACTTTCCCGACATCGATCGCATGCCCGCCAATCACATCTACAAGGTCATCTTCGCCAACCAGGGCAAGGTCTACGAGGTCTATGCCCGCAAGGTCTCGCACGGCAACCTGTTCGGTTTCATAGAAATCGAAGAGCTGGTGTTTGGCGAACGCTCCACCGTCGTGCTCGATCCGGGCGAAGAACGCATCAAGTCCGAATTCGAAGGCGTCAAGCGCAGCTACCTGCCGCTGCATTCGGTATTGCGCATCGATGAGGTCAAGAAGCAGGGCGTGAGCAAGATCAGCAATATCGAGGGCTCGAATGTTGCCCAGTTCCCGATGCCCCTTTACACGCCGCCGACAGGCGACGGCGTGAAAAAGTAGGTCCGGGACCTCCATGGTCGTCCGCGGCGCGCCCGCGCTCTCCGACTTTCGTATCCAGAAACTGCTTGACCGGCTGCGTGAACGGAACCCCGGCGTGCGCGCCGTCGAGGCCGAGTTCGTGCACTTCGTTGACGCGTCGCGCGAGCTCGACACCCACGAACGCCAGGTCTTGGACGCCTTGCTGCGCTACGGTTCGCGCCCACGCGACGAAGCGCTGCCACTTGCGGGCGCTGATGTCCTCACGCTCTGGGTGATCCCGCGCCCCGGCACCATCTCACCTTGGGCGAGCAAGGCCACAGACATCGCGCGCGTCTCCGGTCTCGCGTCGATCCGCCGCATCGAGCGTGGCATCGAATATCGCATCGCTCTCGATGGCGCACCCGCGGCGGAAACCACCGCGACACTCATCCCGCTGCTGCACGATCGCATGACCGAGGCGGTTATCACCGACCTTGACGCTGCGCTGCAGCTCTTTGCCTCCGCGCAGCCACGAGCGCTGCGGCGTATTTCTTTGCAGCGCGGTCGAATCGCTCTCGAAGAAGCCAACGACGCACTGGGACTCGCGCTTTCAGCCGACGAAATCGACTATTTGCGGGCTGCTTTCAGCGAGCTCGGGCGCGATCCGAGCGACGTGGAGCTCATGATGTTCGCGCAGGCGAACTCCGAGCACTGTCGGCACAAGATTTTCAACGCCGAGTGGATCATCGACGGCGCGCCGCAAAAGAAATCGCTGTTCGCCATGATCCGCAACACCCATGCGCGAGCACCGCAAGGCGTGCTCAGCGCGTATCGTGACAACGCGGCGGTCATCGAGGGTGTCGCGCAGGGGCAGCGCTGGTTTCCCGATCCTGCGAGCGGGATCTATGCGGCGAACATCGAGCCGATCGATATCCTCATGAAGGTCGAGACGCATAACCATCCGACCGCCATCTCGCCGTTTGCGGGCGCCTCGACGGGCTCGGGTGGCGAGATTCGCGATGAAGGTGCGACCGGCATCGGCGCCAAGCCCAAGGCGGGGCTGGTCGGTTTTTCGGTGTCGCATCTGCGCATCCCGGGTTTCGAACAGCCCTGGGAATCGCTGCCCGGCAAGCCGGCGCTCGGCAAACCCGAGCGGATCGCCTCGGCACTCGACATCATGCTCGAGGGGCCGATCGGCGCCGCAGCCTTCAACAATGAATTCGGCCGTCCCTGCATTGCCGGGTACTTTCGCACCTTGGAAATTCACGCGCCGGGCGACGCCTTGAACCGACATCGTGGTTACCACAAGCCGATCATGATCGCCGGCGGCCTCGGCAACGTCCGTCGAAGCCACATCGAAAAGCGCGATTGCCCGCCTGGCGCCAAGATTGTCGTGCTGGGCGGTCCCTCGATGCTGATCGGTCTCGGCGGCGGAGCGGCCTCGTCGGTCGGTGCCGGCGTATCCACGGCGGATCTCGATTTTGCCTCCGTACAGCGTGGCAATCCCGAGATGCAGCGGCGGGCGCAGGAAGTCATCGATCGCTGCTGGGCGCGCGGCGAGCGCAATCCGATTCTGCTCATCCACGACGTCGGCGCGGGCGGTCTCTCGAATGCCGTGCCTGAGGCGGTCGCGCACAGCGGTCGCGGAGCCGTGGTCGAACTGCGCGATATCCCGAACGACGAGCCCGGCATGTCACCGATGGAGCTCTGGTGCAACGAATCGCAAGAGCGGTATGTGCTCGTGGTCGCGGCCGAGGCGATCGAAGAATTCGCCGCGCTTTGCGCGCGTGAGCGTTGTCCGCATGCCGTCATCGGCACACTCACCGACGATGGTCGGCTGATCGTGCGCGATGCGCTACTTGGCGAGACGCCGGTCGAGATGCCGATCGATGTGCTGCTCGGCAAGACGCCGAAGATGCTGCGCGAGGTGAGCACGCGCCGCGCAACCGGTCTCGAGTTTGGCGTCACCACCATCGATCCGCGCGAGGCGCTGCGGCGCGTGTTGCGTTTTCCGGCGGTCGCCGACAAGACCTTTCTCGTCACCATCGGCGATCGCACGGTCGGTGGCATGATTTCGCGTGATCAAATGGTCGGGCCCTGGCAGGTGCCGGTCGCCGATTGCGGTGTGACCACGGCCGATTATTTTGGTTATGCGGGCGAAGCGATGGCGATGGGCGAGCGTACGCCGGTCGCCCTTCTCGGTTCACCGGCGGCTGCGCGACTCGCGGTGGGCGAGGCGATCACCAACATCCTTGCCGCAGATGTACGCGAGCTCGCCGACGTACGCCTCTCGGCGAACTGGATGGCGGCTTGCGGCGAACCTGGCGAAGACGCAGCACTTTTTGCTGCGGTACACGCCGTCGGCGAAGAGCTCTGTCCGGCGCTCGGCATCGCCATTCCCGTGGGCAAAGATTCGCTCTCGATGCGTACGGCCTGGCGCGATGAAGATGGCGAGGCCAAATCGATGGTCGCGCCGGTCTCCTTGATCGTGTCGGCGTTCGCGCCGGTCAGCGACGTACGGCGTTGCTGGACACCGCAGTTGCGCACCGACCGTGGCTACACCTCGCTCATCCTGATCGACCTCGGCGAGGGGCGAAACCGTCTCGGCGGCTCGGTGCTCACGCAGGTCTATGGCGCGCTCGGCACGACGCCTGCGAATCTCGACGATGCGGCGCTCCTCAAAGGTCTTGCGGCGGCGCTCGCTGAACTGCGAGCGCTCGATGCCGTGCTCGCTTATCACGATCGCTCCGATGGTGGTCTTGCGGTGACGCTCGCCGAGATGGCCTTCGCCGGCCATTGCGGCATCGACGTCAATATCGGTCTCAAAGATGAGCGCGAGCTCGGTAACAAGGCTTCGGCACTCGCCGCGCTCTTCGCCGAGGAGCTCGGCGTGGTCCTGCAGGTGCATGTCGAGAACTGTGCCGATGTGCTTGGGGTGCTTTTCAAGCATGGCGTCGGGCACTGCAGCGCTGTCATCGGGCGTGTCGAACCCAAATCCGATCGCGTTCGCATCACGGCGGGTAAGTTCGTCATCGACGAATCCTGGGAGACGCTCAAGCACGAATGGTCAGCGACCAGTTTCCGCATGCGAGCGTTGCGCGATGATCCGCAGTGTGCCGAGGAGGAGTACGCCGCAGCGACCTCGCTCGCCACCCAGCCGCTGCAATCGGTGCTTAGTTTCGATGCCGACGAAGACGTCACCGCGCCGTTCGTGAATCGCGGCGCCCGTCCGCGTCTTGCCGTGCTGCGTGAGCAGGGTGTCAACAGTCAGGCCGAGATGGCCGCGGTGTTCGATCGCGCCGGCTTCGAGACGCACGATGTGCATATGACCGACCTCATAGAGGGTCGGCAGCGACTCGAGTCTTTCCGCGGACTCGTCGCCTGCGGTGGGTTTTCCTATGGTGATGTGCTCGGCGCGGGCGAGGGCTGGGCGAAGTCCATCCTCTTCAACCCGGCGCTGCGCGACGCCTTCAGTCAATTCTTTGCACGGCGGGACACTTTCGCGCTTGGCATTTGCAATGGTTGCCAGATGATGGCTCAGCTCGCGCCGATCATTCCCGGCGCCGCGCATTGGCCGCGCTTCGTGCGCAACCGCGTTGAGCAATTCGAGGGGCGTGCCACGCTCGTCGAAGTGATGCAGAGCCCGTCCATTTTTCTCTCCGGCATGGCCGGATCCGTGCTGCCGATTGCGGTTTCGCATGGCGAGGGTCGCGCCGAGTTCGCGGGCGCCGCACAGGCCGCCGCCTGCGAGGGCTCGGGGACGATCGGCCTGCGGTATGTCACGCGCGCGGGCGAGATCGCCCGTCATTACCCGGCGAACCCGAATGGCTCGCCGAACGGGCTCGCCGCCCTTTGCAACCTCGACGGTCGCGTCACGCTCGCCATGCCGCATCCCGAGCGCGTATTCCGCAGTGTGCAGCTCTCGTGGCGGCCGTCCGGCAGCGGTGAGTATTCCGGTTGGATGCGCTTTTTCCGCAACGCGCGGGTCTGGCTCGGATGACCGCGCCGCGCACGCCCGTGTTCGAGGTGCGGGGGCTGCGCAAGACATACGGTGAAGGCGAGGCGGCCGTTCACGCGCTGCGCGGTATCGATCTGCATATCGATCCGGGCGAGGTGCTCGTGCTGCTTGGGCCGTCGGGATCGGGCAAGTCCACGCTGCTCAATATTTTGGGTGGTCTCGATCGGCCGACGGCGGGCAGCGTGCGCTTCGGCGAACTCGAACTCGCCACCGCGACCGATGCCGTGCTCACCGATTATCGTCGCCATCACGTCGGTTTCGTGTTCCAGTTCTACAACCTGATCGCGAGTCTCACGGCGCTTGAGAACGTCGAGCTCGTCACCGAGGTCGCCGATCAGCCAATGCCCGCCGAGCAGGCGCTCGGCTTGGTCGGACTCGGTGAACGGCTGACGCATTTTCCGGCGCAGCTCTCGGGTGGCGAGCAGCAGCGGGTGGCCATTGCGCGTGCGATTGCCAAGCGTCCCGCGGTGTTGCTCTGCGACGAACCAACCGGCGCGCTCGATGTCGCTACCGGCATTCGCGTGCTCGAATCTTTGTTGCAGATCAACGAACAGCTCGGTACCACCACGCTCCTCATTACCCACAATGCCGATATCGCGCGCCTTGGCGATCGGGTGGTGCGCTTTGCCGATGGGCTCATTCGCAGCATCGAGGTTAATCCGCAGCGCGTCGCCCCGACGGAACTGCACTGGTGAAGCCGCTCGATCGCAAGTTGCTGCGCGACCTGCGGCGCTTGTGGATGCAGGCCGTCGCCGTCGGCGTCGTGCTCGGCTGCGGGATTGCGCTCTACGTGATGGCGACCGGCATGTACGGCTCGCTCGAGGACGCTCGCGATCGCTATTACGCGAGTTCGCGCATGGCGGATCTCGCCGGCACGCTCGTGCGCGCACCGGAGAGCATGAGTCGCGAGCTGGCCGCGATCCCCGGCATTGCCGCGCTCGAAACGCGCGCCTCGGGCATCGGACTCATCAGCCTCGAGGGCGTCAGCGAACCGGTCTCGGCGCGGCTCGTGTCGCTGCCCGTCGATCGTCGGCCGCGCGTGAATGATCTTGTTCTCAAGCGCGGCCGCTGGCCCGATGCGGCGCGCAGCGCCGAAGTACTGGTGAACGAAGCCTTTGCCGAGGCGCATGCCATCGAACCTGGTCTGCGCATTCCGGTACTCATCCGCGGCCAGCGCAAGTTCCTCGAGATCGTTGGCATCGCGAGCAGTCCGGAATTCGTCTTCGCCGTCGCGCCGGGTGACATCCTGCCCGAGCCGCGCCGCTTCGGTGTGCTGTGGATGGGCCGCGAAGCCTTGGGTCGTGCACTTGATCTCGACGGCGCCTTCAACGATGTCGTGCTGCGTTTGGCGAATGATGCCGGTGGCGAGACCACGAGTGAGGCCAACCGCGCTCGGGTGATCGCTGCCGTTGATGCCCGGCTTGCGCGCTTCGGTGGCCGTGGCCTGTATGGGCGCGACCGTATGCTCTCGGCGCGCTACTTGTCTGACGAGCTCTCGCAGCTGCGCACGCTCGCCAGCATCCTGCCGCCGATCTTTCTGTTGGTGGCGATATTTTTGATCAACGTCACGCTGTCGCGGTTGGTGGCCACCGAGCGCGCCAACATCGGGCTGCTCAAGGCCTTCGGCTACGGCAACGTGACCATCGGCGCACACTATGCGAAGTTCGCTATGGCGTTTTGTCTCGGTGCAGCGCTGCTGGGCGTATTGCTCGGCAACTGGGTGGGCGCCTACATGGCAACGGTCTATCAAGCCGTCTACCGTCTGCCCGAACTCGATTTTCGCGCCGGGCTCGTGGTCTATCTGGGGGCGCTCGCGGTGGCGCTGCTGGCCGCCTTGCTGGGTGCCGTGTCGGCTGTGCGGCGCGCGATACGTCTTGCGCCGGCGGTGGCCCTGTCGCCCCCGGCGCCGACCGACTTCCGTCGCTTCGGCGAAAATCTCGAACAGCGAGTTCGTGCGCTCGATGCGCGGGCACGCATGCTGGTGCGGCGCATCGTGCGCTTTCCGCGACGATCGGCCACGACGGTGGGCGGCCTCGCGCTCGCGCTCGCGCTGCTCATCATGTCGGAGCATTTTCCGATTGCCATCGAGCGCATCATCACCATCAATTTCGGCACGACTCAACGCATGCATGTCACCGTGACCTTTGCCGAGCGTGAACAAGATCGGGTGCTGCGTGAGGTGGCAAGGCTCCCCGGCGTGCTGCAGGTCGAGCCCTTGCGTACGGCCGAGGTCATTCTCTCTGCCGGCGCGCGACGCGAGCGCGAGGCCGTACTCGGTATCCCGCAAGGTGCGTTGCTCAACCGCGTGGTCGGCACCGATCTTGCGGTCGTGGAGCCGAGTGCCGACGGGCTCACCTTGTCGCGCGGGCTTGCGCGCAAACTCGAGGTGCGTGTCGGCGATCGCTTGCGGCTCGAGGCGACCGACGGTCGACGCGTGGTCACCGAGGTTCAGGTGATGCGCATCGTACAACCGTTCCTCGGTTCGGCCGCGTACATGGAGCAGTCGGCCTTGGGTCGTCTGCTGCGCGAGCCAGGGCGCGTCGACTCGGCGTATCTTTGGATCGACGCCCGTGAGCGGGCGGCGCTCAGTGCGCGGCTCAAAGATATCCCGGCAGTCGTGGGGGTTACGTTCGCCGATAACGCCGAGCGCTCGCTGCGCCAACTCTTCGAGCAGGGGGCGGGTTTCTTTTCCTTCATGTTTCTGATGTTTTCGTTGGCGATGGCCTCTGGCGTCGCCTTCTCCGCGGCGCGCGTCACGCTCGGCGAGCAGGAGCGCGATCTCGCCACGCTGCGCGTACTCGGCTTCCGGCGTCATGAGGCGTCATGGGTGCTGCTTGGCGAATTGCTGATGCTGCTCGTCGTGGCGATACCGATCGGTCTGCTGCTCGGCGCTGCGCTCTCGCGCTGGATGATGGAGCAGTTCGAGACCGAGCTGTTCTCGTTTCCGTTCATCTTCGACGTGCCGACCTACGCGCGCGCCGCGCTCTTCGTGATCGCCGCAGTGCTCGCTGCCGCACTCTGGGTGCGGCGGGATGTGGATCGACTGGATCTTGTCGCCGTGTTGAAATCGCGCGAATGAAGACTCGCCGACACGGGTTCTACTTTGGGGGCGCACTGCTCGTCATCGCGCTCGCGATCATCGCGGTGTGGCCGCGTGCCGTCGAGGTCGAGGCGGCGAGCGTCGATCGCGGCGCGGTACGCGCGACGATCGTGGATGAGGGTCGGACCCGCATGCGCGAGGTGTACGTGGTCAGCGCGCCTGTGCCTGGCCGCTTGTTGCGGGTGGCCGTCGAGCCCGGCGATATAGTGGTCCAGGGCGAACCCCTCGCGCGCATGACGCGCAGCGTGGCCGGCTTTCTCGACCCGCGTAGTGATGCCGAAGCGCGGGCTGTCGTGAATGCCGCCGAGGCTCGCGAGACGGCTGCACGCGCCGAGCGCGAGCTGGCTGAGATCGAGGCAAGTCGTGCCGAAACGTTGGCCACTCAAAGATTGATCGCCACTGCGGCGCTCGATACTGCGCGGGCGCGGTTGCGCGCCGCGCGCGCCGCCGAGGCCGCGGCGAGTGCCGAGCTGCGTCGGGCGCGCAGTGCACTGCTCGCGGCAGGCCGCGATGGCGCGAGCGCGACGCTGACCCTGAATGCACCTTCGGCAGGCGTGGTCTTGCGTGTGCCCCAGGAGAGCGAGGCGACGGTTGCTGCGGGAACGCCGGTTGTCGTGCTCGGTGATCCGTCGCGGCTTGACGTGATCGCCGAGTTTCTCTCGCAGGATGCAGTACGCGTGCAGCGCGGCGACCGGGCCTTCATCGAAAACTGGGGTGAGCAGGGTCTCGGTCTGCCGCCCATCCCTGCCACCGTCGAGCGCATCGAGCCCGTGGCACGTACCAAAGTCTCGGCGCTCGGCATCGAGGAGCAGCGCACCAACATCATCCTTGGGTTTGACGAGGCCCCGCCGCCCGCGCTGCGTGCCCACGACTTTCGCGTAGATGTCCGTATCGTGGCCGAGGAGGTGCAGGACGGACTGCGCGTGCCGCTCGGGGCGTTGTTCCGTCAGGGCGAGGGCTGGGCGGTATTCGTCGTCCGTGAGGGGCGCGCGTGGCTGCAGCCGGTCGAGCTGGGACCGCAAGATGAACGATTTCGGATCGTTCGGGCGGGACTCGTCGAGGGTGATCGGGTGGTGCTGTTTCCGACCTCCGGGGTGCGCGACGGTGTCCGCCTGACGCTCCCTTGAGCAAGCTGGCTGTAATATGAACCTTGACCTTACCCGGGTGGGTTGCCTATCCTCATCCGTGATTTAGCCGCAACAAAAATATCGCGGTCACATGTTCGTTGTACGGGACGGCCTGAACCGGCCGACGAGGAGGATCCTTTGAATAGCAATCCGCTGATTCGCAACTCTGTTGCGCGTGTCCTTTCTGGTGCTGTTGCCTTGGCCGCGGCGCAGAGTGCCATCGCACAACAGGCCGCCGAACTCGAAGAAGTGGTCGTCACCGGTACGCGCATCACGCGTCCCGACCTCGTCTCGAATAGCCCCATCTCCACCGTGACGGCCGAGCAGCTCGAGCAGCTCAACGTCATCAACCTCGAAAATCAGCTCCGTCAGCTGCCGCAGTTCCTCCCCGGCGCGACCGAGTACATCAACAACGGCAACCCGGGCGCCGCCACCATCAACCTGCGTGGCCTCGGCTCCAACCGCACGCTCGTCCTCATGGACGGCAAGCGGCTGCCGCCGTTCGGCACCAGCGGTGCTGTCGACATCAACCTCATCCCCTCGGCCATTGTCGAGCGCGTCGATGTGGTCACGGGTGGCGCCTCGGCGGTGTACGGTTCCGACGCGGTCTCGGGCGTCGTCAACTTCATCACCAAGAAAGATTTCTCCGGTCTGCAGCTCGACTACAACACCTCCCAGTACGGCGAGGGCGACGGTCAAGTGCAGAACGCTGCCATCACCGCGGGCGGCAAGTTTGCCGACGATCGCGGTTCGGCCATCATTTCGTTTGGCTACACCAAGCGCGACGAAGTGCTGCAGGGCGATCGCGACTACTCCAACTACAACCTGTTCGCCTCCGACGGTTACCGCTATGCGGGCAACTGGTACGAATACTCCTCCGACATTCTGGGGACCGATCGTCGTCTGGGTTCGAGCAACGCGGGCGCCACGCGCGCCAGAGTGCGCTCGGCGACCGGCGGTTTCGTCACACGGTTTTTTACCCCGAATGGTCAGCTGGTGTCCTCCGCCGGTCTCGGTCAGTACAGCCCTAACGCATCGTTCAACTACAACCCCTACAACTACTTCCAGGTGCCGCAAGAGCGCTGGTCGGCCTACGCCTCGGTCGATTTCGACGTTACGGACTCGCTCGAGGTTTACGGCCGCCTGTTCGCCGTCAACTCCGACGTGCCGACTCAGCTCGCCTCGTCGGCCTACTTCGGTGGCTCGACCGCGACCTTCAAGATCAACCTCGACAACCCGTTCCTCTCGGCAGCACAGCGCACCGCGCTGATTGCCGCCTACAACGCGGAAGCTGCCTTCCCGATCGCCGGCGAACCCGCGCACGGACCGTTTAATCCGAACGCCGCGCCGGGCACCCAGCTGGTCACGCTCAATGGGTTGCGTCGTCGTCTCACCGAGCTCGGTCCTCGTATCGGGATTTCGGAATCCAAGACCATCCAGATGACCGCAGGACTTCGCGGCGATATCGGCGAGACGGGTTGGAGCTTCGATACCTCGGCGCAGTTCGGCCGTGTCTCGCGACTCGATGGTCTGCAGAACGACGTCAGCATCGATCGCGCCCGCAAGGCGATCATCGCGATCCAGACGCCAGATGGTATCAAGTGTGTCTCGGGCGGCGACTGTGCGCCGATCAACCTGTTCACCGGCAATGGCGACATCTACCGCGACAGCGGCATTCCGATGACGGGCGCCATGACGAAGGCGGGTCTCGATTACATCCGCGCGAGCTACTACTCGACTCAGGTCACCGAGGCGAAGAGTGCCTCAGCCAGCGTGTCAGGCGAAGTCGCGAGCATCAAGCTGCCCTCGGCAGAAAGTGGCCTTGGACTCGCGTTCGGCGCCGACTGGAACGAATTCAACTCCGACTTCCGTCCGGACGACCTGACGCAGTTCGGTGGTGCGATGGGTCAGGGCGGCACGGCGCCGCCGCTCGCCGGTCGCGTCGACTCGCGCGAGCTGTTCGCCGAAGCCTACTTGCCGCTCGCCAGCGGTCAGGCCGGGATCGAGAACCTCGCGCTCGAGGCGGGTTTCCGTGCCTCCGACACCAACCTTGCCGGGTCGTTCGAGACTTGGAAGTTCGGCGTCGAGTACACCCCGGTCGCTGGCTATCGCTTCCGTGCGATGCTGCAAAAGGCCGTGCGCGCGCCGAACATCGGCGAGCAGTACGCGCCGCTGTCCTTCGGTCTCACCGAAGTCCGCAGCGATCCTTGTGCGGGTGCCGCGCCGGTCACCAACACGGCGCTGCGCGCCAAGTGTATTGCTCAGGGTGCGCCGCTCTCGCAGATCGGCTCGATCTCCCCGCCGGCAGCGCAGCAGGCGGCGAGCATCGGTGGTGGTGCTGTCGCTCTCGGCATCACGCTGAAGCCCGAAGAGGCCGACACCTTCACGGTCGGCTTGCAGATCAACCCGGAATCGATTCCGGGCCTCTCGGCCTCGCTCGACTACTACGACATCGAAATCGACGGCGGTATCGGTGCGTACGGCGCCCAGGAAATCCTCGACAACTGCTTCAACAACAACCTCAACCAGTTCTGCAGCCTCGTCAAGCGCAACTCGGTCGGCGAACTCGAGGGCGATGGTTTCGGTGTGATTCAGGAGGTGCGTAACCTCTCGGTGATCACCGCCAAGGGCATCGACTACTCGATCGGCTACAACCTCGAACTCGGCGAGTACAAGGTTGCGCTGGGGCTGTCCGGTTCGCACACGCTCGAGAGCGCCTTCCAGTCGAGCCCGGCTTCGCCGATCATCGAGTGCGAGGGCGTCTACGGTGACACTTGCGGCAACCCGACGCCGACCGACCGCGCCACGCTGTCGGTGGGTGTGACCTGGCGGTCGCTCTCGGCCACGGCTTTCCTCCGCCACATCTCGGCGGTGGACGTGCAGGCTCGTCAGGACGATAGAGACCAAAAGGGTCGCAGCATCTATCTCATCGAGAGCATTCCTTCGTACAACTACCTCGACCTTTCGGTGTCCTGGCGTTGGAATGATGCGCTGCGCGTGACGCTGGCTGCGCAGAACTTGCTTGACCGAGATGTCACGGTGGTCGGCAACATCCCGGGGGCCAATACCGCGCCGAATGCCTACGTCGATACGTACGACCCGCTGGGTCCCCGTTACAGCCTGGGTGTCTCCTACAAGTTCTGACATCCGCTCACGGGTGATGTGAAAATTACTGGGGTGTCGCGCAAGCGGCACCCCAGTTTTCTTTTGGGAACGACCATGACGAATGCGCAGGATGATTTCCGGGTACTGATGGCTGAGCTGCGAGGCGACCTCGGTGCCGGTCACGCCGCACAAGCACTGCAAAAACTTGGCAACGTCGCGATCGACAAACTCGATCCAGCGGCCCAGACCGAGTGCTGTCTCATGCAGGCGGCCGCGCTGCGTATGCTGTCGCAGCCTGAGGAGGAGTTGCAGGCTCTGCAGAGTGCGCTCGCCATCGATGCCTATTGCTGGCCCGCGCTACTGCAGAAAGCCGAATTGCATGAGCGTCAAGGCAAGACCAGGGCGGCTGCGCTCTATTACCGCGACGCACTCAAGATTTCGCCGCCGGCTGACTATCGTCCCGAAGCCTTCAAGAAGCCGTTGGCCCACGCCGAGCGCGTGGTGGCGATGTATGCCGAGGCGCTCGAGATGACGCTGCTGCAGGCGATCGACGGCCTGCCCGGTTTGTCGCAGCGCTGGCGTGAGTCGGTGTCGATCATGGCTGGGCGCAGCAAGCCTTTCGTATCCGAATGCAATCAGCTCACGGTGCCGCGGCTGCCCGCACAGCCGTTTTTTCGGCGCGAGATGTTCGACTGGGTCCCCGAACTCGAACAGCGCACTCCCGAGATCCGTGCCGAGATGATCGCGGCACTGAGCGAGGCGGGTGACGAGTTTCAGCCTTACGTTCAATACGAGCCGGGCGACCCGGTGAACCAGTGGGGCGAGCTCAACCATTCACGTCAGTGGACCTCATTCCACCTCTACAAGGGCGGTCAGCCGGTGCCGCAAAACATCGAGCGTTGTCCGAAAACCGCCGAGGCACTTAAGCTGATCGATGCCGTGCATCTTGCGGGCACTTGCCCGAACGTGATGTTCTCGGTGCTGCAACCGAAGGCAAAGATTCCGCCGCATCACGGCGAATCGAATGCGCGTCTCGTCGCTCACTTGCCGCTCGTCGTACCCGAGGGCTGTCTCTTTCGCGTCGGCTATGACAATCGTCGCTGGGTCGAGGGCGAAGTACTGATCTTTGACGACACCATCGAACACGAAGCCTGGAACGACAGCGACGAGATTCGCGTCGTCATGCTGTTCGACGTATGGAATCCGCTGCTGAGTGTCGAGGAGCGGCTGATCGTGCAGAAGATGGCCGAAGCCGAGCGCGCGTTTCGACTCAGCTAGCGATCGGCACGACGTCGAAGGCGAGGGTCATGCGCTCGCCGTGCCCCGGAAAGGACTCGACGGCATGCCATTGATACGACGGAAAGAGCGCGAGTCGCCCCACGGCAGGTTGGACCCAGCCGGTCGCCTCGAGGCCCGTGATCGGGTAGGGCGGTTTGCCGAAAGAAAGCCAGCCTGCACGCATGGGTGATTCGACCACCTCGGTGGGTACCGAGACGTAGTACGCCGAACTGATCCAGCCGCGCGGATGGATATGGCTCACGTGCCGTCCCGCACCGCCCTCGAGCCGCACCGTCCAGCAGCCATTGAGTCGATACGCGCCGGCCTTGCGGGCAAAGAGCGGATGCGAGGGATCCGTTGGCATCGAGGCGATGAATTCATTGATCGGCGCGCGGATCATCTCGAAGAAAGCGCGCAGCACGGGATCGGTTTCGGTGCCCGGGTGGATTTCGATCTGCGTGCCATCACGCACCGAGTTGACGAGTGGGTGGGCCGTGAGGGTGTGTCGCGCGCGTAGCCGCGCCGCGAGCACGGCATTGAATTCTTCGATCGTTGCAAAGCCCGAGGGCGGCGTGAGTGTTGCGCTGCGACAGACGGCCGCCGGATCGGCGATGGCGCGCCACGCGCTGTCTCCCGCGGCACGCAGCGCCAGCGTGCGCAGCGCCCAGGCGAACTGACCGAGCGGTCGTCGCTCGGCGAGCCACAGCGTGTGTTCGAGGGCGCTGTCGATACGACCGCCGAGCAGCGTGACGATCGCTGCCTGTTCACGCACGTATTCGAGTTCGGGCGCCGCAGCGAGCGCGGCATGCAGGTGGCGCACCGCTTCGTCGTGCCGTCCGCTTTCGGCGCAGCGGGTCGCGAGCAGCGCGGCAAAGTGATAATCGCCCGGTAGCTGCTCGAGCCCCGCGCGCATCTGTGCCTCACTGTCCTCGGTGAAGCCCGCATTGCCGAGCGTGCTAATCAGTGCGAGACGCATGGCGCGATCCTGCGGTCTCGTCTCGACATGACGACGCAGCCCGTCGGCAAAGTTCACGGTGTCGCCCAGCATCCACTCGAGACCCGCGAGGCGGGTCTGCAGGCCGACATGCGCGGGGAAGCTGCGTACGCCTTCGCGCAGGAAGGTCAGCGCCTCCTGCCACTCATGGCGCAAGACACGCAGATCGGTGAGCGCGATGAGAGCGCTCGGTGCATCGGCTCCAGCGAGCAACGGCCGCAGCGCTGTTTCGGCTTCGACATGGCGGCCGAGACTGCCAAGTCTCGCGCCGAGCGCGAGCCAGAAGCTGCTGCGCGAAATGTCCTGTTCCCCCGCCTGCGTCAACACGTCAACGGCCTGCTGTCGCTCACCGGTTTGTGCAAGCGCCTCGGACAGAAGTACGGTGGCATTCAGTCCGCCCGTGCCCGGTCGCAGGCCCCGCAGCACCACGAGTGCCTCATCGGGACGATCGCTCTCGAGCAGGGTGCGTGCGAGGCCCGTGCGAGCCTGCGGCAGATCAAAAGTTTCGAGTGCCAGCCGAAAGGCCGCTTCGGCCTGCGCCGGATAGCCCGCCGTGCGTAGCAGATTGCCAAGATTGTTGGCGTACTCGGCGCGCATCTGGCCGTTGATGCCCCCCATCTCGAGCGAGCGACGCATCAGATCTTCCGCGCGCGAAAGATCGCCCTGGTCGCGGGCGATCAAGCCGGCGAGATGTACCGCGGGCGCCCAGTCGGGACGGGCCTCGAGCACGAGACCGATGAGCGCCGCAGCCTGCGTCGTCTCGCCCCGCATCAGGGCCTGATGGGCATCCTTCAGGCGGTTCGCATCGTCGCGGCTCGACATGGGGCGCGACTATAGCCCGAATGGTCGGCTCTGCGCCGATCCGCTAGCATGCCGCCCATGAAATGCGCTGAACCCATGCGCCACCTCGGATCCGTGGACATCGCGCCCTTCGTTGCGGCGCTCGCTACGCAGCCCGAGTCGCTCTGGGACGCCGACCTCGCTTTCCAGAAGCGTCTCGCGCCCTATCGCAAGACCCGTACGATCTACCTTGCGATGACCGTGGGCGGACCGAGTGCGCCGACACAGTATCTGTCGGGTTGGGAGCCGCTCAAGGAGGCGTTCTTGCCGATCGCGGCGCGCATCGCCGGCTTTTACCCGCGGCTGGGGCGCGTGCTTAATGCGCAGGTGGCGATGCTCGGTGCGGGTGATGGAATTCCCGAACACGTCGATTTCGGACCGACGCTCGAGGTCACCCACCGCGTGCATGTGCCGCTCGAGACCCATCCCGAGGTCGAGTTCATCGTCGAGGGGCAGAACATCTCGCTCAAGGTGGGTGAAGCCTACGAACTCGATAACATGCGCCGGCATCGGGTGTTCAACGGCTCGCCCCTGCGGCGCATTCACATCATCGTCGATTACTACGAGGATCCCGGCGCACCCGCCGCATGACCATCCTCTCGCACCGCCATCGCCTTATTTTTGTTGCCATTCCGAAGGTGGCAAGCCATAGCATCCGTTTTGCGCTGCGCCCGCATCTCGGTGGCGACGATGAAGAGCAAGTGTCCTTGTTCGTGCGCAAACGTATCGCGCGGCCCGTCTTTGACGCGCAGGAGCATGGTCATCAATTGGCGCGCGAAGTACGCGCAGCGCTCGGGCCGGAACTGTGGGAGCAGTATTTTTCTTTTGCGGTAATCCGCAATCCCTGGGATCGCTTTGTCTCCTACGTTGCCTTCATGATGCGCCACAACGGGCTCTTCGAACGTGACCCGCAGGCCGCGATGCGTCGCGTGCTTGCGCATCCGCAGAACCAGAGCGCCGTGCATTACCGGCCGCAGTCGGATTTCGTCACCGACGAGGGCGGGCAGGTCATCGTCTCGGCGCTCTGTCGCGTCGAGCGTCTGCAGGCGGATTTTGCCGAGGTGTGCGCGCGGATCGGCCTGCCGCCGCTTGCGCTCGAGCAGCGCAATGCCTCGGTTCATCGGCCCTACACCGAGTATTACGACGAAGAATTGCGTG
>JBILGD010000026.1:0-27665 GCA_044351225.1 Steroidobacteraceae bacterium | reverse complement strand
TCCCAATCGCGCAGATCGAGACCATCGAGCAGGATGCGTCCCGCCGTCGGCTCGTAGAGTCGCGAGAGCAGCTTGATCAAGGTGGTCTTGCCCGAGCCGTTCTCGCCGACCAACGCGAGGCTCGCACCGGGCGGCAAATGCAGCGACACGTCGGCCAGCGCCGGCCGGGTTGCATCGGGATACGTGAAACTCACATGCTCGAAACGCAAACCATCGGCGGGCGCAGGACCCTGCTTCAAGCCGGCGCGCGGCGCCGGTACCGGCGTCTCGAGATATTCATAGAGCGTCGAGAGATAAAGCCGATCCTCGTACATGCCGCCGATGGCCGAGAGTCCCGCAGAGACCGCCGACTGTCCCTGCCTGAACAGCATCAGGTACATCGTCATCTGTCCGAGCGTGATGCGCGCCGCCACCGCCTCGAGGGCGATCCAGGCATAGGCGCCGTAGAGTGCCGCCGTACCGATCAAGCCGAGCGCAAATCCCCAGCTGTCACGACGCAAGGTGAGCGCGCGATCCTCGCGATAGAGTCGATCGAAGATCTCGCGATAGCGGGCGAGCAGACGTTCGCCGAGACCATAAAGTTTGACTTCCTTGGCGTGATCCTCGCGGGCGAGCACGGTCTCTAGATAGAGTTGCATGCGCGTCTCGGGCGAGCGCCACTTGAAGAGCCGAAAGGCATCGCCCGAAAACTTTGTCTCGGCCACGAACGCCGGCAGCCCGGCGAGCAGCAAAATGGCGACCGCCCACGGCGAGAACTTGATAAGCAGCACAGCGAAGCTCACCAGCGAGACCAGGTTCTGCGCGAGTCCGAAGGCCTTCATGACGAGCGCCAAAGGCCGGCTCGAGGCCTCGCGGCGCGCGCGTGTCAACTTGTCGTAGAACTCGCTGTCCTCGAATTGCACCAGCGAGAGGGTCAAGGCCTTCTCGAGAATCATGACATTGACGCGCTGCCCGAGTTGCGCTCGCAACAAAGATTGACAGAACGAGAGTCCGCGCTGGGCGCCAGCCAGCAGCGCAACGAGCACACCCTCGAGCAGTACCCAGTCGAGCACGAGCCTGCCGTCGCGGGCCACGACGGCATCGACGATATGCGCGCCCACCCAGGCGACTGCCGCAGGCAGCATGCCTGCAGCGAGCGTCAGCAGCAGCAAGGCGAGGGTCAGCGGGCGGCTCGTCGACCACACCAAAGAAAATGCACGGGCGAGCAGTGAGCGCGCAAGCTCGAACGGCCATGACGCACCGATATCGCGCCGTGTGTTCGCCGCGTCCGCGCTCATTCGGCGGGACGGACGCCCGTGCTCTCGCGCGGCGCGGCGCCGCGCCGCAGGTGATATTCATAGGCCTGCGCGCGATCACCGTTGAGGTAGGGGACCATGTAGAGCAGCGCCATCCCCTCGAGCTGCCGCGCGTGACGCAGCGGACCCAAGTCGATGGCCTCGAAACCAAGCTGCTGCACGAGTTGCAGCACGCGCTGCTTGGCTGCAGGATCATCCCCCGCGATCGGCACGCTGACGGGGCCACCCGCCGCTGCGGGCTCCGCCATCACATGCGCACCCACGGTATTGAAGGCCTTGACCACGCGTGCCTGCGGCGCGGCCGCCTGAATGAGCTCGCCCGCGGACGAGTCGACGACGGGTTCCATGAAACCGTCTCGACCCATGCGAATGGCATTGGTCGGATCGATCACCAGCTTGCCGGCGAGATCGAGTTCGCGCAGCGCAGCCAGCGTCGCGTTCCAGGGCAAGGCGATGATGACGATCTGCGCCGCAGCGACCGCGGCCGCATTCGAGGTGGCCGTGGCCAGAGCGCCGCTGCGCGCCACGAGCTCGCGCACTGCCGGTCGCTCGGGCTCGCGCGAGCCGTAGATCACCCGATGGCCAAGCGCAGCGAACCGCGGACCGAGCGCAGCACCGACCCGCCCCGTGCCGAGCACCGCGATGGTTTCGCGCGCGGGCGGCGCGGCCGGCGCAGCCGAGTCAGTCGCCGGCGCAGCCACGCCGGGGACGACGCTGCCGGCCAGCACGGCCGTCCACAGCGCAAGCGACGCAGCGAACAAGCGGCGCCGCAGCATGCCTCAGAGTCTCACGCCGCCATCGACGTCGATGCAGCGACCGGTGAAGAAATCGTTCTCGACGATGAAGAGTGCAGCCAGCGAGATTTCGCTGGTTTCACCGAGCCGTCGCAGGGGTACCTGCGCGGTGATCTTGTCGAGGATCTCGGGCCGCATCGAGGAGAGAATATCGGTACGCACGAAGCCCGGCGCGATGGCGCCGGTGCGGATCCCGTAGCGCGCAAGTTCCTTGGCCCACACCTCGGCCATCGCTGCCACACCGGCCTTGGTTGCGGTGTAGTTCGACTGCCCGGGATTACCGTAACGCGACACGCTCGAGATGTTGATGATCACGCCGCCCTGTCCGCCCTTGACCATGCGCTCGGCGGCCTCGCGCCCACAAAGAAATACGCCGGTGAGGTTGATGTCGATGACCGCCTGCCACTGCTCGAGGGTCATCTTGCCGGTGACGACGCCGTCCTTGACCTTGATGAGCAGCCCGTCCTTGACGATGCCGGCATTGTTGACGAGCACATCGACGCTGCCGAAGTCGGCCAAGACACCATCCATGCCGGCAACCACGGCCGCTTCTTGCGTCACGTTGACCACATAGCCGCGTGCCTTGACGCCGAGCGCGACGCACTGGCGCGCGGTCTCATCCAGGTCGGCCTGATTCAGATCGAACAGCGCGAGGTTCGCGCCGCGCGCCGCAAACGCCTTGGCCATGTCACGACCGATACCGCGACCGCCGCCCGTGATGACCACCGTCTTGCCCTGAATCAGCATGTCGAACTCCCTGAAAATCATCGTGAGACAATGCGGCAGTATAACGGAGACCCGTATGCTGACCCTGCGCCCCGCCCGCCCGACTGATACCCCCGCCTTGCTCGAACTCATCCGCGCGCTGGCGAGTTACGAACGTCTGCTCGATCAGGTCGATGCCACGCTGCCCGGACTCGAAAGCGCCCTGTTCGGCGCAACACCCCGCGTGTTCGCCGACGTCGCCGAATGGCACAGCGAGGGACAGACCGAGACCGCGGGCTTCGCGCTCTGGTTCTACAACTTTTCGACCTTCCGTGGCCGACATGGGATCTACCTCGAGGATCTCTTCGTGCGTCCCGAATTCCGCAGTCGCGGCATCGGCAAGGCGCTGCTGCAAAACCTCGCCGCACGTTGCGTCGATGAGGGCCTCGCGCGCCTCGAGTGGGCGGTTCTCGACTGGAACACGCCGGCGCGCAAGTTCTATGAATCTTTGGGCGCCTGTGGCCTCACCGAGTGGGTGCCGCATCGGCTGACGGGCGAGGCGTTGCAGCAGCTCGGCGCTCGAGCGACTCGCGCATCGCGAGTGCCGCCTCCACCGTGAATTCACCGCGCGCGAGGGCGGCGTCCACCTCGGCGCGGTCCAGGCAAAGAAATTCGGCGACCTCGCCATCGCGCCCCTCGGGCGTGAACGTCAGCGGCAACTCGAGATCGGCGATGATCACGAGCTCATCGTGCACGCCGAACTGCGTCTCGCGCAGACTGCGAATCACCATGCCCGGAAAATCCACCTTGTTCGCGAGACGGCGCGGCACGCCCGCCTCTTCCCAGGCCTCGCGCAGCGCGGTCCGCCGTGGCGACTCGCCCGCCGCCACACCCCCCGCTGCCAGATTGTCGAGCTTGCCCGGATCGGCGCGCTTGAGCGCGCTACGGCGCGCGACCCAAACACGTCCATCGGTACGATAGCCGTTGATGTGCACCGCGCGGTTCTGCAGACCGAGCGTGCGAAAAGCGCCGCGTTCACAACGCGCGATCTCCTCTCCGGCATCATCGAGCACGGCGGAGAGTTCGTTGCGCCAGTCAGCAATCAGGCCACGCCGCCGCAGCTGCTGTGCCAGGGACTGCAGCGCGCGACTGCGCGAGTCACGCGAGCGCCCCTCGCCGCGCAACTGCAGGCCGAGTTCGGCGGGCTCGAGATTCGGCAAATCGGTCAAGGCTGCAGCGACGTCACGCCGCAGACGCCCGCGTATCGCTCCACCGATCCAAAGCGGCAGATAGTCGGACATCGCTCAGTCGCGCAGAAAACCGAGCACCGTGGTGGTGAAGTCCGCCGCCTGCTCGACATTGGAGAGATGCGCCGCATCGAGCACCACAAGATCAGCGCCCGCGATGCCGAACGCGAGCTGTTCGGCCCGCTCGAGACTCGGCGGTGGATCGAGGGCGCCTGCGATGACCAGCGTCGGCGAGAGTACGTCGGCGAGCCTTGCGGTGAGATCGCAATCGCGCAGCGCCGTGCAAGCCTCGATATAGCCACGCGGCTGCGTGGCCTCGAAGAGCGCGGTGATGCGCGCTACTTCCGCCGGTTCGCGGGCGCGAAAGCCCGCCGAGAACCAGCGCTCCGGGACTGCGGCAAGCAGCGCGTCCAAGCCCTCGGAGCCGGCCTTGGCGATGCGCTCGTCCCAGGCCGCTGCCGGCGCGAATGCGGCGCCCGAATTGGCCAGCACGAGTCGCAACACGCGGCGCGGCGCAAGCAGCGCGGCTTGCAGGGCAATCGCGCCACCAATCGACAGACCGCACCAATGCGCCCGCTCGATGCCCTCGGCATCGAGTACGGCAAAGACGTCATTCGCCAGATCCTGCATCGTGCAAGCTTGCGCCGGACCCTCATCGAGCCGCGATTTGCCATGACCGCGCAGATCGATGCGCAGAACGCGAAAGAAGCGCTCGAACTCGGCGAGCTGCGGTTGCCACGTGGCGAGGTTGGCTGCCAGTGGATGGAGAAGGACGAGCGCGGGGCCGTGATTGCGCCCCGATACTTCGTAGTGGATGCATCCGCCGGAGCGGACGAGATCGGCTGTTTTCATGATCGACTGCAGGTCGATCGACGCGCGCTGCGTCGATCGACCCGCCTACAAAGGCCTTGCGGCCTTAATCCATCTTGTACTTGTCGTGACAGGCCTTGCAGCTCGCACCGGCGGCGCCGAAGGCGGGCTTGATCGCCTCGAGGTCGCTACCCTTGGCGGCGGTCGCGAGGGCGGCCGTCTTCGCCTGCATGTCCTTCATGAGCCTCTGGAAATCAGCCTGCTGTTGCCACAGTTCGGGCTTCGCCTTGCTGTTGCCCGCCGAGCCTGCGGGAAACGTGTCCGAGACGATGGTCGCCATGAACGCGGCACGATCGGCGGCAAGCCGGAACGCCGCGGCATCGTAGGGCGCTCGGCCCGAGGCCATCGCACCCATGGCACCCATCTGCGCACCGAGCACGGTATAGGCGCTCTGGCGCAGCTTCACCTGCCCGGCGACGCGAGCATCCTGGGCGAACGTGGTCGCCGGCAGGGCGAGCAGCGCTGCCGCAGCGACCAAGGAAAGAAACGACGGACGGAACTGGGGCATGGAACACTCCTTCACGACATGGATTTCGAGGTGTTGATCCAGGACGACACCCGGATGCCGGCAGTTTAGACCCAAGCCCGGTGAAATTCGCAACCACAGCGTGGCTCTGCTACGCTGCGCGACCTTTTTTCGCCCCCTTCGGCCACTCGGCCACTCGGCTACTGCATGTCCACCGCCCGCCCGATTCGCAATATCGCGATCATTGCCCACGTCGATCACGGTAAAACCACCCTCGTCGACTGCCTGCTCAAACAATCCGGTACCTTCGCCGCCCACGAACGCGTCGGCGAACGTGTGATGGATTCGAACGACCTCGAACGCGAGCGTGGCATCACCATCCTCGCCAAGAACTGCGCGATCGAATACCGCGGCACCCGCATCAACATCGTTGATACACCGGGCCACGCCGACTTCGGCGGCGAGGTCGAGCGAGTGCTCTCGATGGTCGATGCCGTGTTGCTCGTGGTCGATGCGGTCGAAGGACCCATGCCGCAGACGCGCTTCGTGACGCGCAAGGCGCTGGCGCTCGGCCACAAGGCGATCGTGGTCATCAACAAGGTCGATCGTCCAGGCTCCCGTGCCAATTGGGTCATCGACCGGACCTTCGAGCTCTTCGACAAGCTCGGCGCGACCGACGAGCAGCTCGATTTCCCGATCATCTATGCCTCGGCGCTGCAGGGCTGGGCAAAGAAAGAACCGGACGAACCCGTGACCGACATGACGGCGCTCTTTGAGGCCATTCTGCAGCACGCACCACCGCCGCCGATCGACCCGACCGCGCCGTTACAGCTGCAGATCTCGCAGCTCGACTACAACTCCTATGTGGGCCGAATCGGCATCGGCCGCATTCGTCGCGGCACGCTCAAGTCGGGACGTACGGTTTCGCTGCGTTGGGGCGATGAGGAGCGCGGCACCGGCAAGATCGGTCAGATCCTGAGTTTCCGCGGTCTCGAACGCTTTCCAGTCGACGAAGCGACCGCGGGCGATATCGTCGCCGTCACCGGCATCGACGAGGTGAATATCGGCGTCACGCTGTGTGATCCCGAGCAGCCCGAGGGTCTGCCGCCCATCCAGGTCGATGAGCCCACGCTCTCGATGACCTTTCAGGTGAACACCTCACCGCTCGCGGGTCGCGAAGGCAAGTTCGTCACCAGTCGCCAGATCCGCGAGCGCCTGATGCGTGAGCTGCAGAGCAACGTGGCGCTGCGCGTCGAAGAGACCGCCGATGCGGACGTGTTCCGCGTCTCCGGACGCGGCGAACTGCACCTCACGATCCTTGTCGAGAACATGCGTCGCGAGGGCTATGAGCTCGCCGTCGGCAAGCCGCAAGTGCTCAAGCGTGTCATCGACGGAGTTGTGCAGGAGCCGTTCGAAGCACTGACCATCGACATCGACGAGGGCTTCCAGGGCGCAATCATGTCCGAGCTCGGCACGCGACGCGGCGAACTGCTCGATATGGTCGTCGAAGGCGATCCGACCGGCCGCGGCCAGGGGCGCGTGCGCCTCGAGTACCGTATCCCGGCGCGTGGCCTGATCGGTTTTCAGGGCGAGTTCCTCACCATGACGCGCGGCACGGGCCTGATGAGCCATATCTTTGATGGCTACGATGTCGTCAAGGGCGAGATCCCCGAGCGTCACAACGGCGTGCTGATCAGCAACGAGAACGGCGAAGCGGTGACGTATTCGCTGTTCACGCTACAGGAGCGTGGCCGCCTGTTCGTCGAGCATGGCTCCAAGGTCTACGAGGGCATGATCATCGGCATCCACAGCCGTGACAACGATCTCGTGGTCAATCCGATCCGCGAAAAGAAGCTCTCCAATGTCCGCGCAGCCGGCAAGGACGACGCGCTACTGCTCACCCCGCCGATCGTGCTCACGCTGGAATACGCGGTGGAGTTCATCAACGAGGATGAACTCGTCGAGGTCACGCCCGAGTCGATCCGCCTGCGCAAGCGCTTCCTGAAGGAGCACGAGCGCAAGCGTGCCTCGCGCGAGGCCGAAGCCGCGAGCGGCTGACCGCTCGCGCCTGCGGCGCCGGTTTAGTCCTTGCGCGGCCCCGGCAAAAACGCGTTGGTGCGACGGATGTACTCGGCGTACGCCGGTCGGCGCTCGCCGATATCGCGCTCAAGCAGTTTGACCCCGGAGATGCGCAGCAGCAGTACGGTCATCAGCAGTGGGCCAATGAAGCTCCACCACGCGCCTCCGGCCACCGCAATCAGGTAGAAGCCCCACCACTGCGCGCAGTCGCCAAAATAATTAGGGTGACGCGTGTAGCGCCAAAAACCGCGATCCATCACCTGGCCGGCATTGGCCGGATCACGCCGAAAGCGCGTGAGTTGCCAATCGCCGCCCGCCTCGAAGGCAAAGCCGACGAGCCATAGCGCAAGCCCCGCATAATCGAGCCAACCAAGCGGCGTGTCGCTGCCAACGGCACCGTGCAGCGGCAAAGAAATCACCCAGGCGAGCACCGCCTGCAAGGCAAACACCCGATAAACACTGCTGAATTCGAAGCCCGGTTGATTGCGCGCGCGGATCGCCTGATAGCGCCGGTCCTCCGCGTGACCCCAGTTGCGCGCGGTGATGTAGATCGAGAGGCGCAGCGCCCAGATCGCCACAAGCACAAACAGCAAGCGGCCACGTACGGTCTCGGGCGGGAAGCCCGCATAGACGAGAATGGCCACCAGAAACATCAAGGCCCACAACGAGTCGACCACGTCGACGTTGCGTCGCGGCAAGGAAATCAGCCAGCCGATGACAGCGAGCCCGAGCAGGTAGGGCAGTGCCGAAACGTATTCAGAAAAGTGAAACATCATATCCCTCCATTACGGATGAGTATCACCGACATGGCCTAAGGCGTTTTGCTGAACTTCCGATATAGATTAAAGCTTCTGCCTCGGCGACTTCACAGCAAATGATCGCACTCTTTGGTTCCATCCTCGTCACCGTCTCGGTGATCACCGGATTCCTCATGGTCGGGGGGAATCTGCTGCTGCTCTGGCACCCGTCCGAGGTGATCATCATCTGCGGCGCGGCGCTCGGCGCCTTCATCACCAGCAACTCCACCAAGGTCGTCAAGGCCTCGTTCTCCGGCGCCCTCGGCCTCGTCAAGCCCGCACGCTACACCCGCGAGGCCTATGTCGAACTACTCAAACTTGTCTTCGACCTGCTGGTCAAGTCGCGCAAGGAAGGTCTGCTCGCGATCGAAAACGACATTGCCGACCCGGCCAAGAGCGCCGTGTTCTCCAAGTACCCGAAGATCCTCGAAGACCACCACATGATCGAGTTCATCACCGACTGCATGCGCCTGATGGTCGGTGGCAACCTCGATCCGAACGAACTCGAATCGCTGCTCGACTACGAGCTCGAAACCCACCACAAAGAGGCGCACGAGCCGTCCCATGCGGTGCAGCTGGTGGCCGACGCCCTGCCCGGCTTCGGCATCGTGGCGGCCGTACTCGGCATCGTGAACACCATGGCTGCGGTTGCCGACTCGACGAGCGCGGAGCTCGGCGCCAAGGTCGGCGCTGCCTTGGTGGGTACCTTCCTCGGCATTCTGATCGCCTACGGCTATGTCGGTCCGATCGCCTCGGCGATGAAGGCGCGCGCCGAGGAAGAAGGCAAAGCCTTCGAGGTCGTCAAGATGGCCCTCGTGGCGAGCGTGCGTGGCTACCCGCCGCAGGTCGCCGTCGAGTTCGCCCGCAAGCTGCTCTTCAGCGACGTGCGCCCGACCTTCAGCGATCTCGAAGGCTCGCTGAAGAACAAGCCCAAAGCCGATGGGGCCAAGGCCGAAGCGCCGAAGGCCTGAGGTAAAGCGCTGTGGTCGATGCCAAGAGCGGCGACAAGCGCCCAATCATCATCCGCAAGAAAAAGGTCGTCGGCGGCGGTCACCACGGTGGCGCCTGGAAAGTGGCTTTTGCCGACTTTGTCACCGCACTGATGGCGTTCTTTTTGGTGATGTGGCTCGTGGCCTCGGCCAATGATCAGCAGAAGACGGCGATCTTCGATTACTTCAAGAACCCGAGCATGGCGCGCGGCTCGGCGCCGATTCCGGCGCCCGGCCAGGACGGCCCGGGTGGCGCAAGCACCAGCCCGATCGATATGCGCGGCGGCCTGAACGCCTCCGCACCCTCGCCGATCGCGGAGGCGGGAGCCGGCGCACCCTCCTCCGCCGACCCCGGCGAGGCCATGCGACTGCCGCGTGCCTCCGTGGACGAGATTACCGAGCAGCAGCGCTTCGAGCAGATCCGCAACGAACTTCGCGAGGCCATCGAAAAAAACGAGGTCCTGGAGCGCTTCAAGAATCAGCTGCTGATCGACATCACGAGCGAGGGGCTGCGCATCCAGATCGTCGATGCGCAGAATCGACCGATGTTCGATCTGAGCGGCACGGCCATGAAACCCTATGCCCGCGAACTGCTGCTCGAGGTGGGCAAGTCGCTGAACGATGTGCCGAACCGCGTGAGTATCTCGGGTCATACCGACGACACACCGTTCATCGGCGGCGATCGCCAGCGCTACACCAACTGGGAACTCTCGGCGGATCGCGCCAATGCGGCGCGGCGCGTGTTGGTCGAGGGCGGTCTCGCGACGGAGAAGGTGGCGCGCGTCGTCGGCATGTCGTCCTACGTGATGCTCGACGCCAAGAATCCTTCCAATCCGATGAACCGACGTATCAGCATCGTGGTGCTCAACAAGGCAACCGAAGACGCACTGATGCGCAGCGACAAGTTCGACGTCAGCGCCGGTCCGGCGGCTGCTCCAGCGCCGCCAGCACCTTCGCAATGAATCTTTGACGTTCAGTCTCGAGCGCGGCGCGCAGCACGCCGTCGGGTTGCTGACGATCCAGAAGCTCGCTGATCGAGCGACCCTCGCTGGACAGCGCTGCCTCGAGCAGCATCAACCGATCCTTCACCACCCAAAGTTCCTGCGCCAACGTCAGCGCCAACTGCGTGGCGCGATCGCGACGTACCGCGGCATCATGCGGCGTCAGTGCCTGCGTGACATCCCACCCCGAGGTGGCTGCGGCGATTTCTTTGTTCATGCCGGCTTCCTGCCGTACACGAACCAGGGATAGGGCGCACCGCCCAGACCCTCGGAGCGCACCTCGACAAAACCCGCCTCGCGCGCGGCTGCGCCGAGCTCGAGACTCGCCGCTTCACGCCAGAACGGTTCGCCCCCATGCACGGCGTTGTATTCCGCCCAGCGCACCGCCCGCTTATCGAGCACGGCGTAGCGCGTCACATCGGTGAAGAGCAGCTCGCCGCCCGCACGCAACAGACGAAACGCCTCGCGCAGCTGCGCACGCGCCGCCGCAGCGGGAATCTCGTGCAGCACGATGTACGAGGTGACGAGGTCGACGCTCTCGGCGGGCAAGCCGGTCGCCTCGCCCGAGCCGACGAACAAGCGCCAGGCAAACCCGCGCTCGTTGGCCACGCGCTGCGCTTGTTCGAGCATGCGCGGCGAAGGATCGCAGCCCCAGATCTCGGCCTTTGGAAACTCGGCTGCAAGCTGCAGCGTGTAGTGACCGCTGCTGCTGCCGATCTCGAAAATGCGCGCGGGCGCGCGCTGCGACAGCACCGAGAGGATCTGCCGCCGCTGCTTGAAGATGTCACCGGGATAGGTGCGCGCGACGTACTCGCGATGAATCAGCTCGCCGTGAACGAAGCCCTGATAGTCGTGGCCATCCCAGCCGCCCGAGGTGCGATGAATCCACGCGGCATCGGCATACGCCGGCCGAGCTTCGCCCGGCATCGGCTCGATCGTCGTCGGGCCGTTCATCAGCGCGCGCAGCCGCGGCTCGAGTTCGGGTCGGATCTCATCGAAAGCTTCGGCGGCGATGCGCCCATGATTGACGCCGCTGAATTCGGTGAGCACCGCGAAAGCGGCGGCCGCCGAAGAATCGGCGAGCGCTGCATCCACCTGCCGCAGCCGCGCATCGAGATCGTCGGCGAGCGTCGCTTCACTCAGTCCCCGCGCCGCGATGTCGGCATCGACACGCGGCTTGAACCGCGCCGCCGCCACCGCGAGGTCGGCGAGAAAGTGCATCGAGGCACGACCGCGTTGCTTCAGCTGAAAGTCCATCCTGCGCTTCTCCCGTCGGCTCGCGCCGCGAATCCCGTATCGATTCGCGAAGTGTAGACTCGCCGCAGCCTCGGAGATCAAGCGTGAAAACCGAAACTTGCCCCGTCCGCAATCCACTCAGCGGACTTATCGATCATCACTTGCCGATCAGCAGCCGCGAGACGGTGGCCGCGGCCTGTGCAGCGGTGCGCGCTGCGCAACCGGCGTGGGCGGCGCTCGGCAGCGAGGGGAGATCGGCGGCGCTGCGCAGACTCGGCGAGGCCTTCCTCGGCCATGCCGCTGCGCTCGTCACGTCTCTGGCCACCGATACAGGTCGACAGCGAATCGCGCAGGTCGAATTCGGCGGCGTGCAAGGCATGATCGCGCTCGGCTGTGCGAATGCCGCGCAGGTCTTCACGCCTGCCGTGTGGCAAGCGAGCGTGATCCCGGGCCTCTTCGGTCGCGTGCAACTCGTGCCGCACCCCGTGGTCGGCGTGATCGCGCCGTGGAACTTTCCGCTCGTGCTCTCGATGATCGACACGATCCCGGCGCTGCTCGCCGGCTGCGGTGTCGTGTTGAAGCCCAGCGAAATCACGCCGCGCTACGCCCTGCCCCTCGCCCAAGTTTTCGCCGCAGTGCCGGAGATCGCCGCGGTCACGCGCATCGTGCAAGGTCCCGGACGCACCGGCGCCGATCTTGTCGATCATGTCGATGCCGTGGTGCTCACGGGCAGCGTACGCACCGGACGTCTCGTGGCCGAGCACGCCGCCAGACGGTTCATTCCGGCGTTCCTCGAGCTCGGCGGCAAGGACGCGGTGATCGTCACCGCCAATGCCGATCTCGAGCGGGCCGCCACCACAGTGCTGCGCGCCTCGGTGCTCGCGACCGGACAGGCCTGTCAGTCGCTCGAGCGTGTCTACGTGCAGCGCGCGCTTTTCCCGGCGCTGCGCGCGCGCCTGCTCGCCAAGCTGCCCGCCGTGACGCTCACTTGCGATGATCCCACCGGGCAGATCGGTCCGTTCATCATGGCGGGCCAGGCCGAGATCGTCCGGGCGCATCTCGAGGATGCACTCGCGCGCGGCGCTCGGCTCGAATATGGCGGACACATCATCGAGCGCGGCGGCCTCTGGTGCGAGCCCACGCTGCTCACTGCGGTCGATCACTCGATGCGGGTGATGCGCGAAGAAACCTTTGGTCCGGTGATACCGCTCATGGCCTTCGACACGATCGACGAGGCCGTTGCCCTCGCGAACGAGGGAGACTACGGGCTCTCCGCCAACGTGCTCGCTGGCAGCGAGGACGAAGCGCTCGCCATTGCGCAGCGACTCGAGGCCGGTTTCATCAGCATCAATGATATTTCGCTCTCGAGCATGGTGGCGGATTTCGAGTGGGAAGGTTTTCGGTTCAGCGGACTCGGTCGCTCGCGCATGGGTCCTGCCGGGATCGCGCGTTACCTGCGCACCAAGGCGATCGTGGTGAATCGCGGCCCGACGGCCGAGATCACCGACTTGCGCGATCGCTGAGCCCAGCCTCAGCCGTCGCGCCGAGATCGCGGGCGAGCGACTCGACGAGCTCACGGTGTCCGGCGAGGCGCGCCTGCAGCTCCGCTGCCGAGGGCGTAAAACACTCGACCTCGTCGGCGCGGAAAACGCCGTGCTGCACCAGCAAGGCCTCGTGCGTTCGCAACCGCTCGCGCAAGGCACCGAGCTCCATCGCGAGGCGCATCGTCACCGCCACGAGTTGCGAGAGATCGGCCGCCGCCAGCGGTTGCTGCGGGCCCGAGGTTGCCGCCTCGATGGGGCGTACTGCTCGCTCGGTCACGATCGCACCTCGGTCCCGTGACGACTCAACCCCTTGCGACCGCCAAAGAAATAATAGTGTCCTGCGCCCAGAGGCTCATAGTCGGCGATCACTGCATCGGCGGCAAAACCTGCCGCACGCAAGAGCGACGGCACATCGGTATCGGCGAAACCGGTCCAGAACGGCTCGCCGTTGTTACGTACCTGCCAGTCGTTTGTGACCTGCTTCGGGATCGACATGCGCGCGGGCTGATAGGGCACATCGGCGTTCAACAACACGCCGCCCGGCGCGAGCAGCCGATGGGCCTCGGCGAAGATGCGCGGGGCGATGTCATGCCAAGTTTCGTGGAAAAGAATGTGCGAGACGATCAGATCAAAATGCCCCTCCGGATAGCCCGTCGCGCGCGCGTCAGCCTGTCGAAAGTGCAGCGCCATGCCGCGACCTTCCGCCCAGGCATGCCCGAAGCGCACGAAAGGCGCGGAGAGATCGAGGCCGTGCACCTCGGCCTGCGGAAAAGCCTCTTGGTAGGCAATCGTCTCGGTACCGGGTCCGCAGCCGAGATCGAGGATGCGTCGCGGCGCAAGGTCCGGGAAGCGACGCTTGACGACGCCGGCGATGAACCGACCGATGCCGGGCTCGCCCACCGGCGCATGGGCCGTCAGGCCCTTGGCCGCCCGATAGAGCTCGAGCGTGCCGAAGTATTGCAGTGCCGCATGCAGATCCTGCGCGCTCGCTTCATGAAAATAGCCGCCCGGTTGCCGATGAATCTCGGTCTCGGCGATGGGCTGCGGCAATTCGAGCGCCGGATTCAGAGTGAGGCTGCCCCGCGGCGCCCGCGTGAGCTCCTGCGCTCGGGCCTCAAAGGCAGGACCCAGCCGTCGACAGGTCTCGCCCACGCTTTGCCACATAAGGCCCTGCGAGGCGTAGACCATCGACCCCCAAAGTTGAAAAAGCGCATCGCTCTCAAGGAGCCCGCGTCCTTCCGCGCGATCGACCGGCGCTTCGCGACCCGTGGTCCGCGCAAACTGTGGACGCAGCGTGCGCTCGTAATGCGCCGCCAGCCGCCCCTCGAGCGGACCATTGGCAAAGCCCTTGAGGACACCGACGAAACGCTGTCGAGCTGCCTCGTCGTGGGCAGGCCGATAAAGTTCGCCCAAGCGGTTGCCTGCACTCGTCGCCTGATCACTCATTACCCGATCACTCATCGCGCCATCATAGCCTCGACGCCGCGGCGGCGGTTACCATACGCGCCATGGGTCGCATATTCGAAGTTCGCAAGGCCACCATGTTCGCGCGCTGGAACAAGATGGCCAAACAGTTCGCGCGCATCGCCAAAGACATCAACATGGCCGTCAAGTCGGGGGGTCCCGACGCGCAATCCAACCCGCAGTTGCGGCGTATCCTGCAGAACGCGCGCGCCGTCAACATGCCCAAAGACAAGGTCGAGGCGGCCATCAAGCGCGCTGCGGGGCGCGATGCGACCAACTACGAGACCGTGATCTACGAAGGCTACGCGCCGCACGGCATCGCCCTGCTCGTTGAAACCGCGACCGACAATCCGACGCGCACCGTGGCCACAGTCCGCAATCTCATCCAGAAAGGCGGCGGCAATCTCGGCACGAACGGCAGCGTCGCCTTCATGTTCAAAAAAATGGGCGTGTTTCGGCTCGACCCGACCGGCATCGATCAGGATGATCTCGAGCTCTATCTGATCGATCATGGCCTCGAAGAAATGGGCGAGAGCACCGGCGAAAAAGGCGAGCCTGAACTCGTGGTGCGCTGCGCCTTCGAAGATTTCGGCAAGGTGCAAGAGGCGCTCGAGACACGCAAGATCGCCCCGCTCAAGGCCGAACACGAGTACATCCCGATGGCGCCCACCGAGCTGCCGGAGGACAAGGCCGCCGAGGTGCTCGCCGTCATCGACAAGCTCGAGCAAGACGACGACGTGCAGAGCGTGTTTCACACGCTGGCCTGATCGCGCGGCGTCAGTTGATCGCGTTCTCGGTGCGCAGCACGAAGCGCACCTCGATCTCCCCCGCCCGCCGAAAGCGCAAGATGATCGGCAGCGAGTCGCCTACTTTCAAAGATTGCTCAACTCCCATGATCATGAGGTGCAGCCCACCGGGCGCGAGCACCACACGCCCCCCCGCGGGCAGACTCACAGCCTCGATCTCGCGCATGCGCATCACGCCGCCCGTCATGGAGGTCGCGTGGATCTCGATGCGCGCAGCGAGTGGGCTCGACGCGGCGAGCAGTTCATCGGCGGCGGCGCCACGATTGAGGATGAGCGCGTAACCGGCGGCCACCGGCACGCCGGGTGCGGCGATACGCGCCCAAGGCTCGCGGATCTCGAGCGTCAAGGGTGCAGCACGCGGCGCAGCGGGTGCAGCAGCCTCACTGCTCGTGGCGACGGCAAGTGCCAAGGCCACGGCGGCTGCAAAGGCACGCCGCGCGCGCAGCAGCCACCAGAGTCCAGGCAGACCCGCCACGATACAAATCAGTGCGAGCGCTGCGCCGACCGACGCCAAGCTAGGCAGGCCAGAATCGGTGAGCACGCCGACCCCGGTCGGGCCGAGCGCGAGACCGACGAAGTTTGCGAGCAGCAGATACAGGGCAACCACCTGACCGCGCAGACGTGGCGGCGTGACCTCGACGAAGGCGAGCGAGGCGATGCTGAAGGTCACGGCAAGCGCGGCGAACAGCACACCCGCCAGCACCAGCGAGAGCTGCGCGGACTCGGCGAGCCCGACGAGCACCGCGCAGGGCACCATCACGCAGGCTCCGGCAAAGATCGTACGCAACACGGCATCGGCGACGCCGCGAACGGCGAGCGCCTGCGTTGCGAGTCCCGCGATGAAATTACCGATGAGTGCACAGCCGAGAATCACCGGCCCCAGCCACTGACCGACTTCGACGGCCGTCCAGCCGTGATCGCGAATGAACACCGAGGGCAACCAGGCCGAAACCGCCGTGCTGATGACGTAGAGCGCACACATCGAGGCGAGCATGGGCACAATGAAATCGCGCTGTCGAACAAGGTGCTGCCAAGCCGCGCCGAGCGAGCGCCACTCGGCGTCGGTCGCGCTCATGGGGGTGGCGCTTGCGGTGGGGGCGCTCGCGGTGGGCGCACTCGCACCCGTGGCGCGCGGCTCGCGCAACAGCAATACGAGTAGTGCGATCGGTCCGCCGGCGAGTCCAGCGAGCATGAACACCACCTGCCAGGGCTCGCGTCCCACAAACCAATCGCCGATCAGGGGCAGCCCCGTCGCCCCGCTCTCGGCAAAGGCGATGAAGCTGCCACCGAGAATAAGACTGAGCCCCGAGCCGACCGCGAGACCGGCGGTGAACACCGCGACGGGCAAGGCGCGCCGCTGCGGTTCGAAGAGATCCGCGAGCAGTGAGACCGCCGCCGGCACGAGCGCCGCCTCACCGAAACCCACACCAAAACGACAGAGCAGCAACTGCCAATACTCGGTGGCGAAACCGGAGGCAAAAGTCATCGCCGACCAGAACACGATGGCGATGGCCATCAAGCGCACGCGATGTACGCGATCCGCCAACCAGCCGAGCGGCAACCCCATCGTGGCGTAAAAAAGTCCGAAGGCTGGACCCTGCAGAACACCGATCTCGGTATCGGTGATGCCGAGATCGAGTTTGATCGGCTGCACGAGCAAGGTGAGGATCTGCCGATCGAGAAACGACACGGCATAGGCGGCGAGCAGCACGCCGACCGCAAACCAGCCGCCCAAGCCCGCACCGGAGAGAGGTCTCGCTGCGCTCACTGCTCGTCACCCTTGTCCGTACCGCCCTGCTGGTCCGTACCGCCCTGCTGATCTGCACCGTCCTGCGGAAGCCTTGCGCCTCGTCGACGCAAAGCCTCGCGCAGGATGAACTCGATCTGACCGTTCACGCTGCGCAAATCATCCGCCGCCCAGCGCTCGAGTTCCCGCCACAACGCAGGATCGATGCGCATCAGGAATGACTTTCGCTCCGCCACGCTGCGCTCGGGTTCGGTCGCTTGGGATCAGTTGTAGAGCGTGCCGGTGTTGATCACGGGCTTGGCCTCGGAATCGCCACAGAGCACGACCATGAGATTGCTGACCATCGCCGCCTTGCGCTCGGCGTCGAGTTCGACGACGCCGCGCCGTGCAAGATCAGTGAGCGCCATCTCGACCATGCTGACGGCACCCTGCACAATCTTTTGCCGCGCCGCGAGCACCGCTTCGGCCTGCTGACGGCGCAGCATCGCCTGCGCGACCTCGGGAGCGTAGGCCAGATGCGTGAGCCGCGCCTCCTCAACCACCACGCCCGCGGGCGCAAGACGCGTCTGCAGCTCCTCCTGCAGGGCGACCGAAACCTCGTCGGTCCCACTGCGCAAGGTGATCTCGTGCTCCTCGCCATGATCGTAGGCGTACTGACTGCCCAAGTGACGCACGGCCGATTCCGACTGGATGCGCACGTATTCGTCGTAATCATCGACATCAAACATCGCCTGCGCCGTGTCGTGCACCCGCCAGACCACCACGGCGGCGATCTCGATCGGATTGCCCTGCTTGTCGTTCACCTTGAGGCGTTCGCCATTGAGGTTGCGCGAGCGCAGCGAGATCTTCATGCGCGGATTTTTCTTGATCACCGTCGCGATGGCTTTTTCGTTCCCCGAGACGGCGCCCATGGTGGCAGCCGTGGAACTCCCATTCGAATAGAAGGGATTGCCGAAATGAAAGCCTTCCTTGCGCACCGTGCCCTTGTAATCGCCAAACAGCACCAGCACCCGCGCCTCGTTCGGTTGCAACGTGAAAAAACCGAACAGCGAAATGAAGAACGCCGTGATTACCAGAGCGCCGATCAGGACCATGCCTGGCGCGTCGTCCTGCGCACCGTAGAGGATTGCCCCGATGCCGATAAACGGCAGTATGAGGACGATGGGCAGGAAGACCCAGCCGCTCGAGACCGTGATCGGGACCTCGTGACTGGCGGGACGGGACGGGTGTGACATGCGCGACGCTCCTGACGAACGGACTCCGGTGGAGTCGACTGGGCGTCGATACTAAAGTGATATCACTTCGAAATCAAATGGCGCGCCCGAAGAGATTCGAACTCCTGACCTCATGGTTCGTAGCCATGCGCTCTATCCAACTGAGCTACGGGCGCGTCGAGCCGCGAAGTATAACACGCACCCGACTTTTCGAGAGTGGGTGCCCCCCCTTCAGCGCGCCTCCAGCACCTTCATCCATTGGATGAATTGCCGTTGATCGAAGGCGTTGTCGTCCTTCAGCACATCGAACAACCGATTGATATCCGCGCGGCGCGCGCCATCGACCTGCAGGCTCGACAGCATCACCACCATGCCCATCGCGGCTTGCTCGGCGGCTGCCGGGTCCGGGAAGGCGCCCTGACGCGCCGACTCGGCGAGCGCACCGACGATCGTGTTGAGCGTCGTCGCGTTCCAGTTGACGGTCGCGAGTTGCCCATCGATGGTCGCGAGCGATGCCCGCGACTCGGCAAGCGCCGTACGCAGCATGGCGGCATCGCCATGCGCCGCACGCTGCAGAGTCGTCACAGTCTTGGCAAGCTCGGCCGCCCCGCCGAGGCGCAGTGCGACAGCCACCCGCTGCAGCACCAGCAAATGCGCATCCTGCCAACGCAGATCACCCGGCGCGACGCCGAGCGCGCTCGAGCCGCGCCAATCGGTCAGCTTGAGGTCACGGTGGCAGGAATGACAGGCGAACACGCTGAAGTCGGCCAGCGGACCACGACGACCGCTGCCGTGCTGCTCGATGAGGTCGAGTTGACGTCGTGAAGACTCGACCAGACCTTTGGCCCAAAGACTCGCATGGTTGAGATCCGGTTTTTTGCGGTAGTGCTCGCGGCCGCCGCTCGTACGCCACAACTCGAGATAGCTGTCGAGCTCGAACACGAGCCGCGGATGACCCGCCGCCATCATCTGATGGTTGGCGAACCGATTATTCTCGCCAACATGGCAGGCAAGGCAGGTCCGGGTGAGCTCCCGGGTTTGCTCGAGCGGCACGAGGCCCTGCGCCAGACTCTCGGCGCGCGGGATACGCGGTTTTTGATAATGGGTCGACAACCATTTCTCTGCGCCGCCATGACAGCCTTCGCAGCCGATGCCATCTTCGATCTGGAAGCGCGGACCGCGCTGCGCCGCAGGCACGGCATCGGCATGACACGCAAGACAGGCCGGCGCCTGATGAGCAGGACCGATGCCCATGCGCCGCGCGATCTCCTGTGATTCCTTGCTCAGCAGCGTGCGATACGCGCCGGAGTGCGGATCGAACTGCGACCAGGTGGTGTATTCGTTCTGCAACGCATCATAAGCCTGCAGCGGTTTGCTCGAGCCGTGACAAAGCGACGACGCGCAAGTCGCCACGCCCTCGTGACGGGGCGCGTTGCCGTCGGCCGCTCGCGTCATCGCCGGCCAGGACAACACACTGAGCAGCACACCCATCAAAGAAATATGTCGCCAACTCATCGTGCGTCCCTCTTCGCTTGCATGGCAGTCGGGTTGTCCTCGACGAACCAGGGCTCACCTTTCTCGTTCAAATAAAGCCGCTGCATTTCCGGCAGGTTGAACGGCCGTGAGCCACGACGCCCGAACACGGCCACCTGTCCGCCGCTCTCATCGACGGCACGATCGCGCTCGAGCGGTCGCGAGAGACTCAGCGCCGGCGCCCGTGTTGCCCGACGCGCGATGAGCTCGGGACGCGGCTCGGGGCTGAAGCCGTAGAAATTCGGCTGCGAGGATGGGCTCGTCAGCTGTATTACCTTGAGCCCGCCCACCCCATCAGCCACGTAGGCAAAGAGCGAGGCGTTCGTCGAGGCGATCATCACGTCACGCGAATCGACGAGGCCACCCTCGGCGTTCCACGACTGCGCGAGCCGCGGTGACTGCGGTCGCTTGACGTCGATGATGGCCAGGCCTTCCTTGCCGTTGGCCACGTACGCGTAGGTCCGCGCTACGGTGAACCCGGCGGCGTTGGCGAGCGGCACCGTCGCTGCCGGCAGCTTGCGCGGCTTTGCAGGCACCGTCACATCGACGACCTCGAAGCCGCGTGCACTCGTGACAAAAAGATAACGGAACTGCAGCACGGCAACCCGCGGGTTATCGAACGGAATCTCGGCAAGCAGCTTCGGTACCGTAGGTACCGCGAGGTCCACGATCACCACCGCACGCGGTGTGGAGACGTAGGCAAGATTGCCGGCGATCGTCAGATGGCTCGCGCCGGTGAGTTTGCCGTCCGGATTCCAGGTGAGGGTGCGGCGCAGGAAGTTGTTTCTGAACTCGCCATCAGCCAGCGTGTTGATGTCGACGAGGAAGAGACCCTCGAGCGCATCCGTCACGACCGCAAAGTTGTAGATCGGCAGGAACGGCTGCTCGAGATTCGCCTTGCGCATCAGATCGCCTTCGTTACGCGGCGGATGCACGGGCTGCGTGGTGGCGAGCGCGACGCAGGTTGCATTGCGACTCTCGACTTCGGTGTCGTGACCGAGCGGCGAGAATGGCGCACTGATCAGTTTCTGGCTGTAACCCTTGTTGGCGATGCTCGCCGAGTCGAGAACGCGCAGACCGCGCTTGCCCTCGGCCGAGAAGATGTACTCGCCACGCATCTGCACGCAGCCGGCAGCGCCACCCGCGAGCGTACTCATGCGGCGCAGTTCACGCTTGCGGCCCTGATGTTCCTCGAACCACTTGGGATAGGCGTACCGATGCAGATAGCTGCCGATCACCGCCTGCGGTTCGTCCCACTCGGTCACTTCAATGGCAGCGACACCCTTGGCAGTGCCGACCCAGGCATTGAAACCGGCGAAGTTGATGAACTGCGTGCCGTAGCCGAGCGTTTGCGCAACGATTGCGTTGTTGTCGCCGTCCTTCGACAGATGACAATCACTGCAGGTCTTGGTTTCGGTCTTGCGCTCGGTATGCGGGTAATGCGCGTTCATGGCCTGCGAGCTGTAGCCCGAGGCCGCGATCGGCGGCTGCTGGATGTAGATGCGCTCGCGATTCGAATTCATTGACGAGAGCACGAGCGCCGACGACGAACGCACCGGGGCGATCTTGCCGCCCTCGCTCGGCCCGCGCAGCCCGAGCATGAAGATGTCCTCGCGCAGCACCTGCGGGTTATAGGTCGCAAAGTTGCGCGTCGTGCCACCCTCGTAGCGATGGCGATCAGTTTTCCAGTTGGCTTCGATGGGCAAATGGCAACCACCGCAGCTCGTGGTCCACGAGGTGTGACAGGCGTAGCACTCCATCTTGTCGTCGTTGTGAGCGAGCATGTCCCACGGGATGTCCGGACCCCACTTCTGCTCGCCGGTCCCCTTGGCCATGGTGTGCGCACGCGCGGCCTTGGCGTTGTACTGCGGGGATTTCGGCGAATTCGAGTCCTTCACCTGCGACACTTCCCACTCGAGGCCCGGCGTCAGCACCGAGCGCTGGATCAGCGTCTCGCCGCGCCACTCGAAACGCGGCTTGCCATCGGGGTTGCGGATCGTGGCGAGATTGGTGCCCGCCTTGGGTGCCGCAGGTCCCGAGGTGCGCAAGTTGGCGCGTGCCGCCGTGGTGCCGTGGCAATCTTTGCAGTCGATCTCGACGGCGGCGGCCACCGAGCCATGCAGGTAGCCGTTGCCATGCGAGTCCTGGGCGAAATGGCAATCGACGCAGTGCATGCCGACATCGACGTGAATCGAGGACATCTGCACGGTCTTCTGCCACTTCTGCGGATCATCGGGCGCGATCGGATTCCCCTCGGCGTCGAGCAGGTTACCTTCGCGATCGCGCTTGTGGATCGCGCGGAAGTTCCAGCCGTGACCGTGGTAATCCGCAAACTGAGTATCTTTGAGTTGCGGGTTGAGCGCGCTCACGTTCTTCAGGAACTCGAGGTCGGCCCACTTGCCGCGCGGCGCGGCGCCTTCGGGGTTGCGATCGAGCACCTCGCGGATGCGTTCGGCGCTCGGAAACTGCTGCTCCTCGGGCCACATGAACGGCGCATCCGACTCGTAATCCCACATCGTGTAGCCGAGGTACGAGTTGATGAACATGTTCGGCTGGTGCATGTGACAGATCATGCACTGGCTGGTCGGAATCGCTCGCGAGAACGAATGCGTGAGCGGGTGCCCGCTGCGATCCTTCGGGATGGTCGGATCAACCGTCTGCGAGCGACCGTCATGGCCGAACTTCGCGTACGGACCCGAATGCCGCGGATCCCGATCGTTCGCATAAACCACGTGGCAAGAACTGCAACCCGAGGAGCGGAAGTCACCCGGATTGTCGTTGGTTCCCATGAACCACATGAGCGGATCGTTGAGACGCGTCTTGTGAATATTGAGCACCGGCACCGCAATGCGCCCACCCGTACCCGGGCCGCGATTGGATTGCTTGATGTCGGGTCGACCGGGCTCCTCGAGACGCTGGATCTGTCCGAGCACGTTCGGTACGCCGGTCTCGGGGAAGAGATTGGTGATGTTGCGGCCGCCGCGTTCGAAGACACGGAAGATATCGGCAGGCGGCAGATTTTCCCAGCGCGGCAGCGGATAAACGCGCTCGATGAGTTCGTACCGATCACGCTCTTCGGCGGTGGTCTTGGCCCCTTCGATGATCGCGGCCTTGCCGTCCCGAGTGTAGCCCTCACCCAGAATGTAATTTTTGAAGGGCAGCAAACCGTTGTTGTATGCAGCACCGCCCCAGAACATCGCAGCGGTCGCCATCAGACTGCGTTTGGCATCCTCGATGGTGCGTGCATGACAGGCACCACAGGCCTCGGGAGCGGCGCGGTAGTCGCCGGGATTCACGAAACGGATGTACTCGGGGCTTTCCTGATTGAGGAGTGCGTAGGTGCGCTCCGGCGTCGCGCTCGAAGGATAGTGCCAGGCGTCGGGGAAACGCGGCAGAACGTGCGCCGCATCGCGCGCCTTCGCGTAATCGGGATCATCGCGCATGGTGGCCGGATCATTCAGACCCACCCAGCGCACGTTCGCGGCACCGCCATGACAATCGGTGCAGCCGAGCACGACTCCGGGATTGGCGTGCATGCTCGGTTGATCGGTCGACGTATGACAGCCAAGGCAACCACTGCTCTTCGCCGCGGCATCCTCGGGCGATTGTCGAGCCGGTGCGGGCGGTGCCGTGACATACACGCGCTCGACAGCCTTTGCACCCTCGCTCGAGGTCGCGAGATTGACCGCCTCGGGCAAGGCTGCAAGTCCAGCGAGGGTCAAGAGGATCGCAAGTGGTTTCTTCATGGCGAGCAACAGATCAGTAAGTGAGCACGAGATTGCCAAGCACGGCATACGCCGCTTCATCGCGGTAAAGATCGCGGTAACCCTCTCCCGGCAGCAGGGTGGCGATGGAGAGGCGACCGACGATGTTCTGAATGGCGAGCGGCCGCCAGATCACGGCGACCGAGGCATCGAGACCGATCTCTCGATCGATGCCGCCCTGGGCGCGCGCGACCTGCAGCGTTGTCGTATCGACGAACTGCAGCCAGTTGAGGTTGGTGCTGACACGCAGCGTCGGCGTGAGATCGAAATCCGCACCGACGCCGATGAGCTGCAGACCGGGATTGGAAAAATTCGACTGACCGAAATCTTTGGATGAGCGCAGGGAATTCAAGAGCCCGTTGCGCCCCGAGAGCGACACGCGGCCGCCGCCAATCAGCGGTACGTTTTCACGAATCCAGAAGCTCGTATCGGCGCCCGCGAAGAGCGGGTTCTCGTAGATGGCATCGAAGCCCTCGCCGCGACCATCGAACGGATCGTCATCCGCCGAACCCCAGGCCACCGAGGCACGGGCGCGGATCCAGGAGAAATCCTTGGAGACTTCGGCGGCAAAAAAACCCGCACGGATACGCTGCGGTCGATCGACGAAGGTACCGCGCTCGGCATCACCGGTGGCGAAATACGCCGAGGCAGAAAGGTTCACGCCGGCGACATGCCCATCACCCGACAGCCCGACATACGTCACATCGTAATCGCCCGAGCGCTCGACACCGAGCGACACCGGCCGCTGGATAATGCCGTTGTCGTCGTACTGGATCTGCCCACCCTCGCGGTTGCGATTGTGGATCACGGTGCCTTGGGTCGTGAAACCGAGCACCGGCCAGTCCTGTCGATAGAGGTTGGCGACGAACACGTCGTCGTCGCGCAGCGCCGCGAGACCGCGCGAAAAGACGTCGTTCAAGCCGCTGTTCGTATCCTTGTCGAGACGACGAAACCACGCGAGGTTGTATTGATACTTGTTGTCGTCACGAATGCCGAACAGACGCGCGCCGAACAAAGCGTCATTCAGCAGGAAGCCGCGGAAGTCCGCGGTGAAGGGCTGGATGCCGACGCGCAGACTGTCGAAGTCGTAGCGAGTCGAGACGTTGCGCAGGTGGCGATCGACGAACGCCGCCTGCAGACCCACCGCGGAGTCGTAACGCGTGGTCGAGGCATCCGCCGGTGCACGGAGCACACCGCGCTCGTCCACGGTGACTCGGGTGACGTTGAACGCCGGCGTGAAGCGGAACTCCCAATCAGGTGGCTTGAAGACCGTGTTGCCCTGATAGAGGACCGTCTCGAGCGCAAAGGTCTGCGACCACACCTGTTGCGTCGGACTGCCAAACGTGTCGAGTGATCCGGGACTCTGCGTGACGGGACCGCCCACCGGCAACGGGAACTCACGCGGTTCGAAGAGCGTGTCGGAGATGCCGATCACTGCAACGTACCAGTCTTCACCGAACACCGGTCGATCACCCTTCAGCCAGTTGTGGCCATGATAGGGATCAAGCAGGTTTTCTTTGATGCCGATCGCCTCGACGATGCGCCATCGATCCGGCAGACCCTGCAGCGGACCGATTTCCTCGATCGGCGCCGGGTTGATGCGCCGCGGATCACAGGGCTCAGGCGTGTACTCGAGTACGGGTACCGTGGCGCTGCGTCGCGTGGGTTCGACCGGCGGCGCAGGCGGACAAGGTTCATCGGCCACGGCCTTGCCCGCGAGCAGCGCGCCGATCAGTACCGCAATCCATGCACGCTCAGAGGCCAATGCAAGGCTCCTGTTCGTTCGAGTCGAGGAAGGGCGCCTGCGGACAGGCGACGTAACGCAGGCGCGCGCCACGTGGCACCAGTTGGTCGGAGCGGCGATTGACCGGTGCATTCTGCGGGCCGCTTGCGCCGAGTCCGGCGCGCGCGACCCCGAGGAAGGCGATCATGTCGTCCTGATCGACCCCATCACCCGACACACCGATGGCACCGATCAATTGCTCACCGCGATAGATCGGCACGCCGCCCGGGAAGATCTGCACGCCGTTGGCGAGACCGCGCACCGCACCGCTGATCGCAAAGCCGCGATCAAAGCCACCGACGCCGCTGCAATTGCGCGGCGTGTCCGGCGCCGCACCGAGCACGAAGGCGACATGCTGAATGATCGCGTTGTGCACGAGATCGAGTTGCAAGCCGGTATTGAGCGGACTCCATTGAGTCGCCGGTTTCGACAACGGTCCTGCCGGATTGCCATCGACGCCATCGGGGTAGTTGGGGCGCGCGAGGTTGCCGATCGCACGCGCCGAAAACGCCGTGTTCCCATCGACCAGAGCGCTCGGCAAGCCGAGAAAGACGCGCGTCGTCGTGGCGTACTGCGCAGGTGATTCTTCGCGCAGTCGCACGAGTCCGCGATTCAGATACACCGCAGGCGCCAGCGCATTGAGCCGCTCGGCGGCTGTGCGCGATGAGAGAAACGCGGCACCGCGTGCCTTTTGCACCGACACATCGATACCGAACACGGGGGCATCGCGCGTACGCACGAGACCCAGCACTTCACCTTGCGAGTCGACCACGGTGATCGACACGCGCGCCGGCGAATCGAGCGGCCGCCGAATTTGCGCACGACTGCGATTGGCGGTGCGCAGTGCACTCGAGAGGATTGCTTTGACCTCGGCGGCGGTCAGTGCGCCACTCGCCTCACTGCCCGCACGCGGTCGATAACGCTCCACCCCGGCCGCATCGACCAACACGAAGGCATCGAGCCCCGCGTAATCCTGCGTATCGGCGCGAATACCGGAACGCGCTTGGCCGAAGGCCGTACCGGCGCGCAGCGCCGCCGCGTTGTAGCCCGGGACCGCGACCAGCTGCCCTGCGCTACCGGCGAGCGAAGCGAACGCAGGCGGCGCATCGATGCGCGAGCGCAGATCCTCCACCCGGATATCGCTGAACCGCAGAGTTTTACCATCGGCGGTGATGCGATCCGCACGCCGGTCCTCGGGCGCCGCCAACGGACCTGCAGCCGCAAGCGCGACCGCCTCGTCGTTGTCGGTATCGACATCGAGCACGTTGCGATCGATGCCGTAAATGCCATCGACCACCACCCCGACGCCACCGACCGGTGTGCCATTGCGATAGAGCGGGAAACCGCCCGGATCCGCCGCCAAACCGAGCGGCGAGCGCTTCGGACCCGTCTCCGCTTCTTCCGCGGTCTGCCGCGCCGCGATATCCGAGCAGGGCAACTGACTGAACTGCACCCCAAAGAGCGGCCCGCCCGGCGTCAACAATTCACCGGGATTGAAATGCGACTGCACGATTTGGTTCGCCGTGCGCGTGCTGAAGGCATTGCCCTCGCTCGACAGATAGGCGCCGGTGACCGCCTTGGAAATCGCCGCCATAGTGGCCGGGATCAGTTCAATGTTTTCGAGTCCGCCATCAATCGGCGTCGCGGCCGCATCGACAGTGCGCAGGGTGACGCTCGCGAGCGCGCCGTTCATGCGAAACACGCCGAGCACATTACCGACGCGATCGACGACCGCGATCGTCGCCCGCACACCGCGGGCCTGCGCTTCGGCAACGCCGCGCGCCAACACCGACTCGATGTCACTCACCGAGAGCGCAGTGCTGGCATTGGCGCAACTGCCGTCACAGCCCGCCGGCGTACCCGCCGTGCTCCCGGTACCCGTCCCGCCGCTGCCGACCGCACCCGCATTGGCACCACCGCCGGCACCCGACGAGCCGCCGCCGCAAGCGCTCGTCAGCACCGCGCACAGCAACAAAGAAATGATTTGCCGACTCATCTGCTTCATCGACTGCTTCATCGACTGCTTCATCGACGCACTGCCGCCTCACGCAGGACCTTTTCGATCGCCGGCACCCAACGCGGCTCCGTGCGATCGTGGAACACGTGGCACGAGGCGCAGGGGCTCGGTGTGCGCACGAGTCCACCCTCCATGCCGGTCTCGCCGCCGTGACAATCGCGACACACGGCAATCTGCGGCATGAGCACATCACTCGCGAGTTCAGACGTCGCCGCCGCATGACAGGTTTCGCATTGGGTCTCGCCGATCGCATGCGCGGCGTGATCAAAATGCGCCTTCGGCATGAACGTTCGCGTCAAGCGCACCGGCGCCAC